>JBARZF010000473.1:0-9791 GCA_049649675.1 Rivularia sp. (in: cyanobacteria)
CTTTTTATAAACAATGGTAAATTCAACAGACGCTACCACAGTTTATGTCAACCCAGTCACTGGCAGCGATAGCAATAGTGGTTCAAGATTATCTCCTTTTAAAACTCTTACTCATACGTTAAATACGATTCGTCCACCTGCTATCTTTCGATTGGCTGATGGAGTTTATCATGCTGCCAATGGCGAAGTTTTCCCACTAATTGTTCCCGGTGGTGTCTGGGTGGTGGGTAATGAAGCAACCAAAGGACAAAATATTGTAATTGAAGGAAGCGGTGATTATCAAACTAAAAACTTTGGCTTGCAAAATATTACGTTAATTCTTGCCTCGGATGCTCAATTAATGGGTGTCACCGTTACCAATCCGATTAATAAGGGAACTGGTATTTGGATTGAATCAACGAACCCTACTGTCGCTAATAATAGTTTTATTAAATGCCGTCGGGAAGGAATATTTATTAGCGGTAATGCTAAACCGGCTATTTTAGATAATGTTTTTCTGCAAAATGCTTCTGCTGGGCTGGTAATGGCACGCAATGCCAAAGGCGAAATATTGCGAAATGTCATGCAAAGAAATCCTATTGGTATTGCCATTAGCGATTTTGCTGCTCCTTTGGTAGCTAATAATCATCTCTCGGAAAATCGCACTGCAATAGCTTTATCTAGAGAAGCAAATCCGGTACTTAGATACAATTTGATTGCCGATAATTCTTCTGGTGGTTTGCTGCTTAACGGTAATGCAAATCCTGATTTAGGTAGCTCTCAAGATCCCGCCGGTAATATCTTTCGCGATAATAATGAATACGATATCCAAAATGCTACGTCAATCAAAATAGTTTCAGCGGGTAATTTATTAAATCCGTCTTTGGTAAAAGGATTGGTAGATTTTGTTGCCACTACTGTAGATAATCCCCGCGAGCTAGCTGTTAATAGCAGTTTTCCCGATTTAAACGGACATTGGGCAGCACCTTTTATAGAAGCAATATACGAAAAAGGATTAATTAGCGGATTTCCCGACGGTAGATTTGCACCAGAAGCAACCATTACCCGCGCTCAGTATGCAGCAATAGTTTCAAAGACTTTTCAACTACCTTTAAAAAAGAAAACCAGAATATTTACCGATATTAGTTCCAAATTTTGGGCGGCTTCAGCTATTTATCAGGGTGCCGGTATGGGCTTTATCACCGGCTTTCCCGATGGTTCGTTTCGTCCCAATCAAAATTTAACCAAAGCTCAAGCCATAGTCTCAATTGTTAGCGGTTTGAAACTCAAGGGTGGAAATCCGAACGTTTTGGCAATGTATGACGATCGCGCTCAAATTCCCAGTTACGCTACTAATGCAATGGCGATCGCTACCCAAAAATTATTAGTAGTTAATTACCCGCAAACCGAACAGTTGCAGCCTTTACGAGAAACTACCCGTGCTGAAGTAGTGACCTTAATTTATCAAGCTTTGGTAGCCCTGAGCAAACAAAAAGCCGTAGTTTCCCCCTACATCGTTAAACCCGATGCGGATATTATGCCTTCCTTCACCGACTTAACGGGACATTGGGCGGAACCATTCATCCGCAGTTTAGCTAGCCTAGATTTAAGTAGTGGCTTCGCTGACGGCACATATCAACCGGATATACCCATGACACGCGCTCAATACGCCGACTTAATCGTTAAAGCTTTCAATCCCACACCAAAACGTTTGGTGAATGACTTTTTCGACGTTTCTGCTAATTCTTGGAACTATAAATCCATCAAAGCAGCAGCACAAGCCGGTTTTGTGGGAGGATTCAGCGACGGTACCTTTCGTCCCCAAGAAAACGTACAGCGCTTGCAGGTAATAGTCTCCTTAGTCAACGGGCTGGCATTAACAGCCGCTCACAGTTCGGCATTACAAAACTTTACAGATAGTCAAACCCTTGTCAAATATGCGCGGACGGCTGTTGCAACTGCGACACAGCAGAGAATTGTGGTAAATTATCCAGACCCCAAGAAATTAGAACCAAAGCGAGAAGCAACCAGAGCTGAAGTAGCAGCAATGGTTTATCAAGCACTGGTAGCCATTAAACGTGTGTCTCCTATTAACTCGCCCTATATAATTTTTCCTGCTAACCATTGATTAGTAGAATATACTCATCTACAATTCGTTAATTCGTAATTTGCCTTTTAAGCAAGCTACGAAAATCGTCATTAGCGCGCATTTTATTAACTGGGAGGAATGCAACTTTTATTCAAAAGAACGCTACTACCCAAAAACCATTTATACTACTTGGGAACAGTTCACCGTATCAAAAGGTACTTTACTTTTTTTAACGATGGTAGCAGAATATATGCCCATCACCTCCAGTTTCCCACCCATGTTCACCCAAACATCGAACGTGACTAACAACTTGGCAGTATCACTGTTAACACATTATAGTTTTGACCTCGGTGGATATAGTGCCAGCGAGTTAGTTAAACGTTGGGAAAATCAATATCCCTCGAATTGGGTACATTTGGCAATCATCGAGGCATTGTATCAAGGGCGTTATAAAGCAGTTTCGGCACAGCAAATATTAACTCTTTGGTTGAGAAGGAATCATCCCAGCTATCATTTCAACATGGAGTTTGAGCGATTAATTTGCAACAAGCTACCAGAAGATTTGAAATGGAATAACAGCTTGCCACCGCTGCCACCAGCATTACCAAGCGTGAGTAACAGTCCAACTATCAAAGACGTAATGAGGAACTACGAATCCTCAAACTCTTCATATTACAGAAATCTCGAAACAGAGCAAGTCATAGAAAAGCCTGTAGAAGAAGACTACGATACAGCAGAATCAGCGAGTGCTAAAGCTAGAGAAGATTCCATTGCTAGAAACCCATCAAAAGTACTTCCCAGTTCAACTAGTATGGTTTTTGTGCCCAGAAGGCAATCTGAGGCATCCGTTACCCGGAGTACCGCATCAAGAACTTTAACACAAACGAGATATATTGAGAAAAATTCCGAATTTGAGAAATTCAAGGAATTAAAGCAAATAGAAGAATCAGAACAAATACAACAAATAGAAAAACCTTTCGTTTCCGAAACCCCAGTAAAACTTCTTCCCCCAGAAAGAAATCATCCACCCATCGAACAATTCACCCCAGACAAGAGTGATTCGAGCGATACGTTTACCTCTAAGTTGAAAGCAGTTATCAGTGAGCAGTGAGCAGTGAGCAGTTATCAGTGAGCAGTGAACAGTTATCAGTGAACAGTTATCAGTTAACAGTTATCAGTTATCAGTTAGGAGTTGAGAGTTTAAATTTCCCCTTGTCTCTCCATCTCCCCATAATCCCACTGCTCACTGCTCACTGCTCACTGCTCACTGATTACTGCTCCACTCTGGCTTTCAATCCGTTGTTTTTGAATATTTTGACTAAGTTGTTGGCTTTATCGCGGTTATCGAATATTCCTGCTTGCATGACTTTTTTTCCGCTTCTGTTGGTGCGGAATGCGTCGGGTACGATGAATTTTACTAATTCCTGCTGTCTTGGGGTAACTGCTTCGACTATCACTCGGTAAGAAGCTGTTTGAGTTGCTCTTGCTTGCTTTTGAGGTGGATTTTTAATCGTTGCAGGTTTGCTGAAAACGATGGGTGCTGGCATATTTGTATTGCCTTCGGTTACGGGAATTGTCGCTGTAGGTATGGGTGAAAGAGCCGATTTACCTACAGGGGCTGGTTGTAATGTTGGTAATGAAGGCGTGTTTGCTGGCAGTTGCGGGAGCCTTGGTGCTATGGGTTGATTTGCTTGTGGTGCGGCAAATTCAATTGTATCTGGCTGCACCTGTACGAAATTTAATTGTTGTTCTGTTTGTGGTGCTGGCGGTTTTTGGGGGGTTGCTCTGGGTTTGAGTAATGTTGGCGAGATGCTCGATAGTTGAGATTGGGCTTTTACTGGTGCAGCAGTTGCTGTTAAGTTTACAATTCCTGCAATGCGACTCTCAGTTAAAGTATTGCCGTAAGCAGCTATTTCTTGTTTGGCAGCTTCGGCGTTGATATCGTAGCGCCCGTTAGAATTAAATTGATTGCCGCCTGGATTTGAAGAATTACCCAAATCTGGTAATGCTTTAGCTATTATTACTAAGCCGTCTTCTTTGTTGTTGAAAATAGAATTATCTCGCAAAACGGGGCGAGAAGCAGCTTGAACTACAATGCCGGTTCTATTGTGTGAAATTTTGTTACTAATTATTTGAGGGGATGCATTTTGGGCAATATTTATCCCAAAGCCGGTATCTTGAAAGGTATTTCCCTTGATTTCGGGTTGAGATTTTCCGGAAACTGTAATCCCATTTGCACCATTTTGAGAAAAATAGTTGTTGTGGATTTTGGGGGCAGCTTTACCCATTACTGCAACTCCATCTTGAGTCGAACCAGTAAAGGTATTTTGTTCTAATACTGGGCGATTTAATTCAATCCACACACCGTAACCGCGAGGATTGGAATTAGTTACCGTTACACCAGCTAATTTAGAGTTACCAGTAGCAACAATCCCAATGTTTTTGCTGCCGTAATAGCGACTGAGATATTCACCACCCCCTTGGATGATAATCTCTTTACCTTGACTGGCGACATCTCCTTGAATAGAAACGCCTTTTTTAAGAATTAAAGGAAATTGTTCTCCGGTTTCGGCGCTGTAAGTTCCTTTGGCAAGTTTAATTACCGTATTATCCTTGGCAATTTGCAACGCTTGAGTAATGGTTTTTAACGGAGTATTTTCGCTGCCATTTGTGTTTTGGTCATTTCCGATACTTGGGTTGACAAACAGTACATTAACCTGAGAAATTGAATTTTCACTCTTGGTAAAATCCTCTGACATCGGCGATATCTGAGCAACGGCAATATTTGAGCTTGTGCTTGGTAAAGCCGTAGTAATGGTGGTTAAACCTGCCGTAAGAAATAGAACCGAATAGATAGAATAAGTACGCATATGAGATTCTAGGTAGGAAATATGATTTAAATGCTTTGATAAGCTACTTTAGCGGTGGAATATGATTTGTCTTGAATTGAGATAGATGAGAATTTTGATTTTTTTTTTACACTGTTCCCATCTAAAATGATCCTCATATTTTAGCTTTTAGATTTTAGACTTTGGATTAAATTATCAATGGTTTCAAACGAAGAGGTTTCAACTATCCAAAATAAATTGACTGTCTCCGCCTGTATTAAGGATTTTAATTTATAAAAGCAAGTATATTGTGATACATTTTTGATGGATTTGAATTAAACTCGGAAATTGAAAATCCGAGATACCATGACGACGGTATTACTTTTAATACAAGACAGTTTAAGAAAAAAATCAACTCGGAAAACAACATTATTATAAAAATGAAGCAGGCTGACTGTTACGATGAAAGCAATAATGGAGTTGTTGTAATGGTCGAGCCATACAGCCAGAAAGAACAAGTACAGCAAGTCGTTCTGCGAATATTAGATGCGAATTTAGACCGTACTCGTGAAGGTTTGCGGATTATCGAGGAATGGTGTCGCTTTGGTTTGGACAACAGCGAATTTACTCGGGAATGCAAGCACTTACGCCAAGAGGTTGCTAAATGGCATACACCTGATTTAAGAGCGGCTCGGAATACACCCGGTGATACAGGTACGGAATTAAGCCATCCCCAAGAAGAACAACGTGAAAGCGTCAATTCCTTGTTGCAGGCTAACTTCTGTCGGGTAGAAGAAGCTCTACGGGTACTGGAAGAATACGGAAAGCTGTATAGTGTCGGAATGGGTAAAGCATTTAAGCAAATTCGCTATCGAGTTTATACCCTCGAAAGTAATTTGATGGGCTTTGCTCGATATCAACAACTTTTGCGATCGCGCTTGTATTTAGTCACCTCCGCAAGCGAACATTTACTGGAAACTGTAGAAGCAGCACTCAAAGGTGGGTTAACGCTGGTACAGTATCGCGAAAAAACAGCCGATGATACTGTTCGTTTGGAACAAGCTAGGAAACTTTGTCAACTATGTCACGATTATGATGCATTATTTTTGGTCAACGACCGTATAGACTTAGCTTTAGCAGTAGATGCCGATGGCGTGCATTTAGGACAACAAGATATGCCCATATCCGTAGCTCGTAATTTACTTGGTCCTCATAGGTTGATAGGTCGTTCTAGCACAAATAGTGACGAAATGCAAAGGGCAATTACCGAGGGTGCCGATTATGTTGGTGTTGGGCCAATATACGAAACTCCGACAAAAGAAGGTAAGCCAGCAGTTGGTTTGCAATATGTCAGCTATGCGGCAAAAAATTGTCCGATACCCTGGTTTGCGATTGGTGGAATAGATCCCAATAATCTTAATGATGTGGTAGAAATTGGAGCGAGTCGCGTAGCGGTAGTGCGAAGCATCATGCAAGCAGAACAACCAACTTTAGTAACGCAATATTTTCTATCTCAACTGCACCGAGTTCAAACAGTAACTAGTAAATCGGCATGTGTATGAACAGTCTTGAATTGCAAGTAAACGGAGAAACCCGCACCTGCTTTGAAAAAACAAATTTACCAGGCTTGCTCGTGCAATTAGGATATAATCCTCGCCTTGTTGCTGTCGAGTATAATGGCGAAATTTTGCATCGTCAATATTGGGAAGATACAAAAATACAGCCAAATGACCGTTTGGAAATAGTTACTATTGTGGGGGGAGGAATCAGTTAGCAGTGAACAGTTATCAGTTATCAATTATCAGCTTGTAGGGGAGGCAAAAAGCGGTGTAGATTATCTTCCCGCTTTATTGCCGTTGTGTTACGGCACGAGTCAATTTGAATTGAAGCGATGAATTAAGAAATGCCGTAACGCACCATTATTGTATTCTTGTAACAACTTTAAGCATCATTAACTATACGATTCCACAAACCTACAATAC
This sequence comes from Rivularia sp. (in: cyanobacteria), assembly GCA_049649675.1. Taxonomy (GTDB): domain Bacteria; phylum Cyanobacteriota; class Cyanobacteriia; order Cyanobacteriales; family Nostocaceae; genus Rivularia. The sequence continues at coordinate 6,879 of JBARZF010000473.1, forward strand.
TACCCGAAGAAAGCAACGCACTATTAAAAAAAACGAAATAATTATTTTGTAGGGTGTGTTACGGCACGAATCAATTTGAATTGAAGCGACGAAGCAGGAATATGCCGTAACGCACCATTCTTTTAACGACTTTAAGCTTCAAAAACACGATTCCACCTTCCCTAAAATACCACCTGCTATGCCGTGCGGTTGAAACCGCAGGATACTTTTAAAACATCCTCTCAAAGTGGTTATGTTTGTGCTGGATTCAGTTTTTATTACTGTGCTGCTTTCTCTAAGCAATTCACTAAAATACCCATTATCTTCCCCAGGTTATCAATATAATATTCCTGATTGTCAATATAAACGGTCTTATCTTCTAACTTTAAAAACAGCCAGGAAGTTCCAGTTGTAACTACTCCGTAAATCGTTGACAGATGATTCTCTTGCTTTTTGTTAAAAATTTGTGCTGCTACCATTTCAGCTATGCACTGCCCTATCCCCGACGTAATTAAATCGTTTTTAGCTTCAACTAACGTCACAACAGGAGAACTTATTGCATACATTTCCTCACTCAACGTAATCAAAAAATCAACATAACCAGTCAAGCCTAAAGAAATATCAACATTAAAAAGACTCCCAGAAAATAAACTGATTTTTCTGGAAAGAATTTTTCTAATTTCTACCAATATTGGAATTACCAATAATTCAGATTTGGCTTTTTCTGTACTTATTGCCCTCGCTAGTGGTAGGTATTCTTCTAGCAATTCGACTAATAAAGCAGAAGGTTCTATGCTGCCAACATCTTTAAACAAGTTTTCTGACTCGACTGTAACTAAATCGAAATCCTTCTTAACTTTACTTAAAGTGAAATTATTGTACGCCATATTAAATCAGGGGGGAGTTAGGAGTAACCACAGTCAATTTTATATTTGTCCGAAGCGAGTGGAGAAAGCATTCAGCAAAGCTACGGCTCATCCCTAATCTTCAACCAAAAGTCAGAGTTTCATCATCAAAAATCTCACCCTTCCTAATAAAAAAAATTCTACCGAAAGAAAGTTCTACCCGTTGACGAAAATCAATTAAAAATAGAGTGCTAAATCTACAGCTAAAATGTATTCTATGAAGTCAACATATTTAACCTCAAACGTATCTAAAATCGGACGTTGGGTAGCTACAGCAGTGTTTTGCTTGTCAGTGACGTTTGGATTTTTCGCTAATAATGCAGCGATCGCAGCAAATAACAACCCTAGTTTGGCTATATTTGGTATGGGTGGTGAAGCTAAAGAGAAAGCCAGCGAAGATGCTCAAAACACCAAGGGTTTTATCGAAGACGTAAAAAATCAAGTTCAACGTACCGCATCTAATAATGCCGATAGAGTTGAAGACGCAACAGATGGAAGCGGTAATTTCTTAGAGCGTAAAGCTAACAGAGACGCAGCAACAATTCAGAAACGTGCTAACGAAGATGCAGCACGTACTAAAAGTGCAGTAGATTCTACAAAGAATGCTTTTAAAGATGCTGTTAATAATGTCAAAGATACTTTAGATTAATTCTTCAACGTATTTTCGGAACCTCACCCCGACAAGACCGGACACCCCTCTCCTTGTTAAGGAGAAGGGAAGATAGCGAATTCGCAAATTCTTACACCCCTCTCCTTGATAAGGAGAGGGGAAGGGGTGAGGTTTTTAGCAACAAACAACCAAAATGACCGAAAATGATCGAGGTGAATCTTAATAAACCTTGAGGAGTATTTTCTTAATGTCATTAATATCTCGTTCAATTTCTATAGTTTCCGTACTATTCCTGAGCTTAACTAGTCTTTTAATCTTTCCTACTCCGACTTTAGCGGTAGGAATTACCGGAAATCATCTTACTTCTTGTCCAACTTCCCCGAATTGCGTTGTTAGTCAAAATGGTGACGAAAAGCACGCGATTGAGCCGATTCCCTATAATGGCGATCGCGATAAAGCCAAAGAAAATTTACTCAAAGTTCTTACAGTTGTTCCCCGTACAGAAGTTGTAGAACAAACTGATAATTACATTCACGCTCTTTCTAAAAGCAGAATTTTTAAGTTTACTGACGATGTCGAATTTTATTTCCCTACCGATGAAAACGTAATTCATATTCGTTCGGCATCTCGTGTGGGAGATTCCGATTTAGGAGTTAATAGAAGGCGAATGGAGCAGATTCGTTTAGCTATGCAGGATTTAAAAGTTTAAATTAATTCTTGTAGTACGGGCATCCCTGCCCGTGCCAGTTATAATTCATATTACTGTTTATCTTTCGCAGCACAGGGGTTTTTCTTGCCAGCACAAGGATCTTTACTGGCGCAAGGATTCTTACCAGCACAAGGATCTACTTGATTTGTAGTATCTGTATCGGTAGTCTTTCCAGCGCAAGGATTACTACACCCAACCACAATCCCCAAACTTAGCAAAGAAACTGCTGTCAGCGTAGCCAAATAATTAACTTTCATAAAGTTTCTCCTTTAGTAGTAAATTAAAATCTATTAGTTATACAAGACCGAAGTCAAAATGGATTCATTTTTTTTAAAATAGGGCAACTATAACTTAAAAATTTGTCGCCGTATAGTTAATTGGGTCAAATTCATAACGCCGCTCGTAGTTAGTTTCCCCATACAAATTAAAACTAACTGTTGGTTCATCACCCACAACTTCTACGTTATGAATGGCATCGGCAGTAAAACTAATCATGTCTCCTGGAGAAACAATTAATTCACCGGCTTTTTCAATCCGTTCTGAATTTTCTTTCTTCCACAAAGTATTTTTTTCTTCTCCGCTTAAAATAGCGACAACTCCCCAAGTTGCATGATTATGAATTGGCGAAACAGAACCCGGTAGCCAAACTACCGTTTGCACTGTCAGGGGAAAATCCGGTTCATCATAAAGAGTTGTTACCGACCAACCTG
>JBARZF010000474.1:0-6803 GCA_049649675.1 Rivularia sp. (in: cyanobacteria)
AGTTTTAGCAATGCGAAAGCTAAGTTTAGGTCTGGTAGGGTTGCCGATTAATATTTCATTCATCACCATGCCAATTGCTAAAGCTATCGCAACGCAGGGGAATAAAATTACTTCTGGAATTTGTTGTAGTAAGCCTAAATCGGTAAGGAAGAATTGACCCAAATTCCAGCCAAGTAATGCTGATGTTATTCCAGCTAATATATCAAGGTAGATTCTCATATTGTTTTATGATGTTTTTGTTATTTCATTTTTTAGAATTAGCTAATTTGTATTTAATATCTTCTTTTAAATATTTATATGTATTAGCGGTATTATTAATTATGCCATCTGGATTTTTTATGTTTTTGAATTTCTGGTAATCATAAATAGCTTTCACCCATTCTATTCGAGATTTTTTACTGTTTTCTGTTTTCGATTTATTATTAATTGCTTCTCCATATTGCAGCTTGGGATTTTTTAAGACTGACTTTAATTCACCTTTTATTTCAGAAAGTCTATATTCGCTATTTTCTTGATTAATATCTTTAACCATTTGCTCAATTGCATTACTTGTTATATTGAATTCTTCCAGACCTTTTGTTAATACTGAAGCTTTTGTTTGGTCTGTTGGCTGATTTAATAAAGCTCGATCGGAGAAATCTTTTTTATTTTCATTTTCCTGGTTATTTTCTCTAGAGTTTTGACTTGTTTCTTTATTAAAATACTTTCCTACAAAGACTCCTGCAACTGCAAAACCGGCTAATAAAATTCCTATTCCAATAGCTATAAAAGAATCACCATTTTCTTTGACAACTTCTAAGAAGGATTTAAATTTACTAATTTTTGCTTTAACAGGTAAACCACAAATAATAATATTATTAGAGATATTATTAGAAATTTTATTATATATATCTTTAGGAACTACACCATCACTAACTTGGTAAAAATAAGCTGATAGTGGATATTCATCCATATATTCAAATAATTTAGCCAACGGCTTATAACTCGGTAGTTTAAGCCTAGAACCGTATCGAATAGATTTGTAATGATTTATAATATCTCGCCAAATTTCAGAACCACATTTAAAAACTTCTGAAGATAAGTTAGTTTGACCTTGAAGAGTATTACTTTGAGGAGAGTTAAAATGATTCTCAATCCACTGTAAGTCATAAATAATATAGTTGAGAAATTGTTGACGACATACAGCCCAAACACTACCTGTTTTGGTCGTGAGCAACCAACCTACAATTTCGGGAGTAATTTTTTTCCTTAACAGTTCTGGAAGAATAAACTTGATTGCATCTGCAAGTTTTTCTTTAGGGAATAGTTTTAAATTACGAATTTGAGATTGAAAATCTAAAGAAACTGTTTGGTTTTGATCGGGGTTTCTACCTCCTTTAAGATTCAACCAATCCAAAAAATCTGGCAAAGTCTCCGGTATTACCATTGCTCTAAGGGTAATTAACCTCACCATTTGCGGACTATAAATCTTTTGGCTAATTGCTGTTTTCGCTCCTTGCCCATCAAACAAGCTGTGCCAATACTGTTTACTAATTTGCTGATTTTGTAAAGCATCAGTAATGGTTTTTACAGCTTCGGGTTTCACCTGAGAACTATTCATTAAACCCCGAATAGCAGACTTAAGCGCTTCTTCATCTGCAACAACTGGTGCTAAAACTTGTGGAGTATTCCTAATTGTCCTTTCTAATATTTCATAAGCACGCTGACTTGCTGGCTGAATCACCTGAAACCGTTTGGGTTGTTCGAGCGCTTCTACATTAATTGCCCAAGAGACTGGTTGACCGTTATTTTGAACATTAAATTTTTTGATTGCTAGAACATTTATTGTTTGCAAATTGTATTGCTGTTGTGGGGGTAGCAGTATCGGTTCGGGCAAATCTACTCGTAAATTATGAAATTCTTGCTGCAAATCTGGGGGTTGTACTGAATCAAGGTTAAATAATTTGGGTTGCCCAATTGTTGCAGTATCAAAAGGATTAAACCTTGGTGTACCTTGATTTTCCCACCAAGCGATTATGAAACGAAGTCTTTTTTCACCCTCAGACAAAAAATAACGATAAACAGATAAGCTGCGCCCCTTTTCATCTTTTCCCCGCGTAACCACAGCCATTACAGACCAAACGTTCTCTTCACTTCCCACTACCCGCCCGATAATCGCTGGACTATCGCTTGAAGCACCTTCAGTCAGCGCAAATTCTCGATTTCTGATGGAACGCTCAACAACATCTGGAATCGATTCAAGCGTCATATTCATATACTGTCCGGTAAATCCCCGCGACACCCAACCGCCATCAGATTTTGTCTCTGGGCGAATACCAGTACTGAATTCGTGAATTTCAATAGTTTCTCGATTCATCTGTTTAACCCTTATCTAATTCCTTATGCCGTTGCCCGGTACACAGCCAGTAAATCGGAGCCACTAGACCAAAAGGTCGCCAACGCTTGGGATCTTTTATGACTGCGGTAACTCCATCCCGATTGCGACTGAGCAAATCTACATTCGGTTCGGGATAATTATTTCCTAGCATTCCAAAAGCCGAGTTCGTAAAGTAATCAACATTTCCAGCGCCGTTATTTTGCCAAGTCTTTAGTTGTCTGCAAACTTGAGGAAAACGAGCTTGAGCAACAAATCTTGGCTTATCCCGATTTACCCATAATTCTGATTGTTCGCATTTAGTCAAAACTAAAGATATTCTCCGCTGCGAGACTCCTATCGCAGTTCGATCGAGGGCTATCAAAAACTTTTCTAAGCCTGTAGCATACTCTGCATCTTTGCGACGGCTATTACCATCAATTAAAAACATTATTCCCGTTGCTTGCAGGCAATCTTCCAAGTAATCTTGTAGCTGTGAGTTACCTGCTTGATGCAGAAGATCGTTAAAAAACTCTCCTGGATAATCTTTGCAGCTAATATTAAGATTCTCAAATTGCGAAAACTTTCCTTTGAGATTTATCTTTAGGGTGTAATCCTTGATCTGCGATGCACTCGCATCCAAAGCACTTGGTTCTAGCTCTAATCCTTGTTCGAGTAGATCCTGAGCTTTACTAACTAGTTCTTCTCCTTCTTGGTTAACCGGAATCACCGACTGTACCGGACTTGAAGGATCTGCATTCGGCCACCTTGCCAAAGATGCCATATAGGTTGTTTTTCCAGAAGCGCGATCGCCTATTACTCTGAGTACAGCACTACTTTGCTGTGGTTTTAAAGCAGATTTCTTAAACCAATTACGCATCATTTCTCATCCTCTTACCCGTACTAAGCCAATAAAGAGGCGAAATCAAACCATAAGGTTGCCAACGATTAGCCTCTCGCAAAACAGAATTCCTACCATCGGTTCCCCATTCTTCAATCCTATTTGGTCTGGGATTATTACGTCCAAGAACACCAAAGGTTGATATGGCATAAAAACGTAAATTTTCAGAAGGAATATTCTTTTTTAAAACCGCTTTTGTTTTAGGCAGATGAACATCAAATAAATCTATTTCTGGGTCGATACGACCGGGCCAAAGTTCACCGCGTTCGCACTTACTCATAACTACAGCAAGGCGTAAATCGTTAATCCTTTCCTTTCTATCCATTTCTTCAGTAAATCTTTGCAGCACTCGACTATAAAACTTATCCGTTCCCTTCTTCCATTCGGTTAGCATAATCAAACAGCCTGCCACATCTTTCGCTAAGCATTCATCAATAAATTCTGCTTGAATATTATTTATTTTATCTTGTTCTAATTCATCGAATATTTCGCCAGGATAGTCTCTAATTGCTAAAGTTATTTTCTCTTGACCTTTAAATGCTTGTTTAATTTCTATATTGAATGCATAAATAGGTACATCATCAATTGTTCTGACTAAAACCCCAGTAGGTTCTAATGACCCACCTTCTAATATAATATTTTCAGCTTTTTCTGCTAATCTTCTAGTATCATCATTGATAGCTTGTATATCTAAATTTTTAGTTTTACCAACTGCTTTAGCTGGCTGATAAGCTAAAGCAGCAAGATAAGTGGTTTTGCCAGAACCTCGCGGACCAATTACACGAATATTTCCCATATTTTTTTCTCTACTACTTTGCTAAAAAACTACCCAAGTAAATCCAAGGCAATTCCAATAAAGAGCGATTATAAATAGTCGTAATGAAACAACGGATTGATAAACCGGAAATGTTTTGATTGATTTTTCCTAATTGTGAGTGAATCGGTCTAAAGTATCTTTGAAAAACATAGGCATGGCGTTTTTGCCAATTCATTTGGGAGCCATAAGGATCGTATGCGAGTTTAGATGCTTCTTGTTGTATATCGCAAAAAAGGTCTGCTTTGTTCAAACAAATTATAATATGTCTAGCTTTAGGACAATCTTGACGGAAAAAGTCTACCCAACGATCGAACCTATTGCTCCATTGCTGTTGACTCATAAACTGCTCCTCATCTACCCCCGACTTAAAATTCAGTCCTCTATGGGGTGGAAGAATCAGCAAAATTCCTTCACTTTCACGTATCGTCTTTAAAAGTGTGTCCCACTCATTTGGATTATCAGATTGCCAGCTTTTGCGCCATACTTCTCCAGGTGTATCTATCCAATCTACGATTAATTGTTTATTCGCGGTGGGCAATCGTACTTGAATATCCAAGTAACGTTCGTATATAGCTTGCTCTGCTTGCGTTGCTTTCATCTCGGAGTTTTCATCAAGCAGTTGACTTTTAAGATTTTCGTAATCCAGACTATCTACCTTCACATATTCTTTTTTGGGGTTAGATAACTCCATTGCTAAATGGGTTTTACCAGCAGCGCGATCGCCTATATAAACTACTCCCACATTTATCTCCCTTCAATTTCCAACCATGAAATTAGGCATTGGGCAGCTACCATGAACATTAAACTATTTTAATCTTTATCTTCTGTGATTAATATCACATCAAGTTGTGATGTAGAACAATGTGTTGCAAATCTTATAGTTTCGCAGCAAATTAAATTTTGCCAGAAAATATCAATTGTATAGTAATTGACTGCACGTAATATTTTACAACAAATTTTTTCACAAAATTAACGGCTCTTTTGCCTTAGTTAAATCTTCTTGCCAAAACCATATTTGTGCATTTTGCACTGTATCAAAATTATTGCCATTAAAGTTTTATATAAACTACAGCAAGAATCTCATACTGTTGCAATATTAGGAGGTACATTTAATGAAAATTTAAGTTTAAAAGTTTTTTAAAATACAAATCAATCTATGTGTTAGTATTTTAAACTACATATAACTTTTAAAATAAAGTGCATTATGCTTCACATCTTGCACCATTTTCACTCTTTACAGCACGGCGGAAATAAAACTACCATTAAAAATGGCTTATTGCTCTTTAAATCAAACATATAACATATAACTTCTTACTTCGGCGCAGCGGTACTAGGGATTTTGTTTAAAAAGGTGAAATCAACAATCCAATTCCACCGATATAAAGAATTAAAATTAAAACGCTCTCAAAACCAATATTTGCAAAACCGTATTTCTCGCGTTGGAGAAGTCCTAATAATAATATTCCCGTCATCAAAATTGCTAAAGAAATAACGAAAACTTGATTATCAGAAATAACAGCATAAATAGAACCGCTACGAAACGCAATATCAGAAAAAGCTAATAATAATAAATCAAAACAATTACCGCCAATAATACCGCCTACAGCTAAGGTCAACGCTCCTTGTCTTACTGCTGCTATAGTAACTACAAGCTCCGGTAAAGATGTTGATACGGCTGTAAATAAACCACCAACTAAAGATTCTGATAATCCAGTTTCAATTGCGATAAATACGCCTGTTTGAGCAATTAAATAACCTGCTAAACTTAAAATTACCGCATATAAAACAAACTCCAACCAAAGTCTCGTTAAGCTGACATTAATATCTGTTATTTCTGCTGGTTCATCTTTTATCGTTTTTTCTGTATATCGCGGTTTCCACATCGGTTTTTCTTCAGCTTGGGAAACCAAACGCAGACCAAATAAATAAGCCCCAATAATCGCAAAAGTTGCTGGATGAATACCCCAAAAACTAACCTGTGGAGTAGAGCTAGCAAGTAAAGGAATAGCCAACAAAGACATTAGCAAAGTTCCCTGTATTAAATTGGCAATCGAAGCAGCGGCGTGTTCCAAATTAGCTTTGCGATAAAACATATCAGCAACTGCCAAAAATGCCGTCTGTGCGGCAATACCTCCAACCGCGTTACTAACCGCTAACTCCGCATGACCTCCATAAGCAGCAGTTACCGAGGTGACAATCCCCGCCAAAGAAGTACTACCACCCAGAAAAACAGCACCAACTACAGCCTCTCCCCAACCAGTAGCATCCGCCAATCGATCGGCAACCTTACACATCTTGGTACCCACCAAGCCAATTACAATTGCGGCGATCGCAAATAACGTAATACCAATTGGCAGAGATTGAATCACTATATATTCTCCAGCAGACAATTTGAACGTAAATGTTTTGTCTACCCAGACTAGCAAACGAATTTAATTAATGTATCCCCTTAATACTTCTAACTTTAGGTAGTTGTAATTAGTTAGGGAGTAGGGAGAAGGGAATAGGGAACAGGGAACAGAAAATATACTGTTAACTGTTCACTGCTAACTGTTCACTGCTAACTGTTCAAAAACGTATTTTTGAGCAACTTTCCAGTAACGAGAAAACCTTTTAAGATCGATAAAGCCGTCATATTCAAAAAATGGTTCGACTTCAAATATTTCTAATTGTTTTGAACCTTCAATTTCATCGCAAATACTATTAAAACGGGGACTCGGACTATCTACAGT
>JBARZF010000475.1:0-3287 GCA_049649675.1 Rivularia sp. (in: cyanobacteria)
CGGGCTTCATCGGTGAGGACTGCTTGTCCTTCGATGATGTTGGCTGCACCACGGGTTGACCAAATGTCTTGGGTGTCGAAGGTTCCGTTGTTGATTCCTAGTAGTGGAGCAGATGTTAGTGGTGCGATTAATTCTCCCTCACTCACTCCCTCTCTCACTCCCTCACTCCTTAAAGTGTTGAGTATTTGTAGGTTGAGCAATGATGGTAACTTCCGCACTCCCGGTCTTAATGTTGTGTTCATTAAGTCGTAGGGGTGCGCGGTTGAGTCTAAGTGGCTACCGTCTGGGGATAGTGTGGCGGTGAAGTTGTCTGCTACGAAGGTTTTCTTACCGTTGATGTTTTGGATGTGACGGTCGAATTCGTTGTAGCCGTAGATAAAGCCTGCTAGGTGCCCTATTTCGTGGAGGATTGTTGTTAGCAGGTCGTATTTTCCGTAGGCTTCTGAGTCGGCGGCGGCTAGGAGTGCTGTGTCGGTTAGGGTTTGGGAAAATTCGCTGTGGTCGAAGGGGGTGGGGTCGATGAACCAGCCGAGTCCGTTTGCGTTGTGATCGATGAGGATTTTGCCACCGTTGGGGATTCCTTGGTCGGTGTAGTGGGTGACGACGGCTTCTGCTAGTTGTCCGGTGGGGAGGTCGGTTATTTCTAGGGTTAGGTTTAGTGGGTTATCTTTGAATGTGTTGGTTAATGAGGAAGGTAAATAATGGTCTGGGAAATTACTGCTGACGAGTTGTTGGAGCGGTATGCCAACGGGGAAAGAGATTTCAGTAACACCTATATTGAGGGGTCTGATGAACTGGCTGGAGCCAAATTGAGTGGTATTAACTTGAATAATGCTGTTGTCGCCGAAATGGTTTTGGATGAAATCGATCTCAGCGATTCCAGCCTTCGGGAAACTGATTTTGGGCAAGTTACTTTGTATGGAGCTAATCTCTGTGGGGTCAATTTGACGGGAGCTAACCTGCGTCACGCTGTTTTGGATGGAGCCAATTTGAGTGATTCTTGCTTGATTGCCGCCCATCTCCAAGGAACTAGTATGGGCGCAGTCAACTTCACCAGATGCGACTTGAGTAGAGCAGAGGTTGATGAAGAACCTTGGTTCGAGAGGGCTATATTCTGTGACACTGTTATGCCTGATGGAAGTATCTGTACTAATCGTAACTGATTTATCTGTAGGTAAAGGTGATTCAGCTAACAAGAATGCCTGATGTGGATTTCTTCCTGATGGAATATTTACTGGTCTTGTTTTTAGAATTTGCCGCACAGAATCAGAAAGATTAGAAAAGAAACTATACTGAACACCTAGTATTTGATTGTTTGCATCTCTATTTAACCTTCTTTCCAGTTCACTAATATTTATTATTTCCATACCATTCTCATTCCATCGAGTATATGGAGAACGTCCAGGGCTAGGAAGCGTATTTTCTGTCCAAACAGCAAATGCTTGTGCATTGTCAGGAGTTATTTGTTGAAGCCCGATACCTGGAGTATCTAAAATGAGAAAAACTTTCCATAAGTGAGATGGTACGGGAAGATTATAGCTTCCGTAAGAAGGGTCATTATTTACCGTAATCGCAGCTTTATCAATTGATGGGTTTTTTTCTCCAACTCCTCCAGCATAAAGGTATACTTCTCTAGACTGTCGAGTAGCTAGATTACGAGTGAAACCTTCGAGTGCCTTCCAGATTGAATTATTATGGGTTCCATGTTGAGGAACAATGTTACTAGTTAAGAATGTCGAAACTGCATCTTTAAAATTGCGTCCACGTTCAGCATTAGGAGCTAAATGTCCAGGAGCAAGTTTATATGTACTTCCATTAGGCAAGGTTGGTCCAGGCACAATATCTGATAATGGACGTTTATAGTCATTATTTTTGGCTGAGACCCATCCTAGAGACTCAACAATAGGATCTCGTAGGAACTCATCTGGTGGTCGGTTACTACCAGTCCAAGACTGGTTAACTTGCCAAGCAGACCAATTAGGCAGATGAGAATTTGCGTCGAAAGAAACAGCATATTGCGGCTTTTCAAGTAGGTAGTTGTTGTTATATGAGTTAGCATTATCAGGCTTTCTTGCGCTTGTCGGGTTGCCCAACATTAAATGCTGACTTTTAAAGAACACATTATCAAGATAAACCGTTCCACTTCCTTCTAGTTCAAATCTCAGTGTTGCCACCTTGCCACGTAATACATCTGGCAGATCAATGTTAAATGTCTCAAACCCAGTTTTGCCGTAGCCAATGCGCCAACGGTCAGCAGCATATTCCCCTGCATTGCCCACTGCATTTTCTAGATTTATAATTTGCAACGGATTTCTGCTTGGCGTAGCATCGACTTCATCCAAATAAACCTTAAATTGACCACGGGAATTACCCTGCATAATATTTCCTGTATGCAAGTCAAATCTTAAAGCACCCCAATCAGGAACAACAAAGCGATTGTGAACAATACTTTGGTCGGAACTTAATTCCAAAGCATAATTATCTGGATAATTAGCCGGATTTCTTAAACCAGTAATTGTACCCCATTTCCTCAAAGTAGTTTGCTTAGTAACTTGATTAGCTCCACTACCAGTAGCATAGAATGACCAACCAGGAATATCTTGCCTATTACCATCATCAAAAGTAATCGCATCGAAATCACCATTAAACAGTGTCGGTACCGCATAATCACCGTACATCCTCGTACCTATACGCGCATCGGAAGTACTGGTAATAGTGTTATCAAATGAAACCTTTTTCCGCTTATCGTTCAAATAATCTTTAAAGTTTCCTATATCCTGCTTCGCTTTCTTCCCACTATCCGAATACGGACGTTGCTCGCGACCACCACCAATTGCAGAATAAAACCAACCCGTACCTATACCTTCCCAAGGTGCCAAACCTTTTGTAGCATCAGAAGGAAATTCAGCATCAATATGGTCGGGAGTATACCACTTTGCACTTTCACTAAGTTTTGCAGCATCTAAATCACCCAAACGGCGGAAAGCATCTTGACCTTTGCTTAGATCGGCAGTTCCTGCATACCATGATTGTAAAGTTTTATCAGCATCTTGAGTCAATTGTGCAACATCGTTGAGCTTGACATTCCAATCTGCTGAAGTTAGCTGCTGATAACGTGGGGAGCCATTACTATCATAAAAGTAATTATCAGCATAAGTAACATTCTCCCAAGTTGTAACAGTGGGGTCGGCTATTAATGATGTTGTATTATTCGGATTGTACTGGTAAGGATTAACGGTAGTTACATGAAGCTCGCGATTCAGATTACCATCTGGACTATTTGTAAC
>JBARZF010000476.1:0-3537 GCA_049649675.1 Rivularia sp. (in: cyanobacteria)
ATCGCCATTCCCGTAACGTAACCCATCCCCTGAATATTTACGTTATTCCATTTGAACGATTGCAAGCTCTGAGTCTGAGCGGATATTACGTCAAAGTTGTTCCACATTAAAAGCGTTACCGTTGTAGATATCAACAGTACGAAAAAACTTAATTTCCGTAGTAAATGCATGAAATGTAATTGTTTGCGGAGGATATTCATTATTGTGGAACCGCATATAAACAGCAAAGTTTGTTTCTATGTCTTTCGTCTTCTTGTTTATGTTCCTTTTCAGGAATAAAAATAAGATTTAATCCGACATGAAAGCATACAAAAATGAATTGTCTCTGTTTATCTAACTACATACCCACTGCAAAATTCATTCGATTGATTTATGTAAAGATAAATAATATTGATGCTTCATTAAAGCTGACCTTAGTCATGCTAACCTCAGTGGTGCCAGTTTCATTAAAGCTGACCTTAGTCATGCTAACCTCTGTCATACCAACCTCTGTGGCGCTAATCTTAAAATTGCTAACCTCTGTGATACTAAGTTTCTCAAAGCTGACCTCTGTGGTGCAATATTCTGGGATAAAGAATTAAGTTGGGAAGCTAAAAACATAACACCAGAACAAATCAAAAAAGCCAAAAACTGGGAGAAAGGAATATACAGTCCAGAATTCCGCAAAAAACTAGGTCTACCACCAGAAGAATAACCACTGCTGAGCAGGAACGGCAAACAGTATTAGTTCCTCAAACAATTCTAGAGTAAGCATTCACCCATTAAACAATTTAAGTAAACTTATTTTACCTTCAAAACTAACGAAACAACCTCGCAACAGCACAGGTAAAATTTGGAAGCAATGGCGAAGTTAACTCATCAGAACTAAGTAAAGTTGCAGCCAGTTTGAGTTGAGCTTTGTCACGTCTGTAAATTTCAACTTGCTGCGATACACCTCCGGTGTCACGCTTTGCGTATCGCCAATCTAAAATCCAATATTCTCGCACTCCTCTAAAAGCGTATAATTTTAACTTCGCTTCTCGATCGCGGCGTTGGTTTATAACTCCCTCAGAAAGTACTTCAACAGCTAAATCTGGCGCTCCGGTTAGGTGTCCAGCGTCATCAATCAAAGCTCTTAGACGTTCTTTACTTACCCAAACCACATCGGGAATTACGTTATCCGCATCAGTAAAAATAACTCCGGGAGTGGGAATCGCTTGTCCCGACTGGCTTTGTTCCGACCAGTCATTTAAAACTGAGAAGACTGAACCAATAACTTTTTGATGTCTCCAGTGCGGTACTTTAGTTACAAATAATTCCCCATCAATAATTTCGTAGCGATCGCCGTTATCAGGCAGTAATTCGATATCCCCTGTTGTCCAACGTACTCTATCTTCAATGCTTTGGCTCATGGGTTTTGACCTCCCGCAATATCAGTATTTTAACAAAGGCTTCCAATACACTCGCGGGAACCTCACCCCTTCCCCTCTCCTGGCGGAAGGCTACGGTGTACGCAGAAGTCTTCTAAATTTATTTCATAGCGTTTCGATCCCCCCTAACCCCCCTTGGCAAGGGGGGAATTGGAATTAAAGTCCCCCAATTTAGCGGGGGATTTAGGGGGATAGAGCCTATATGTGTGTACACGGTAATTTTAATAAGGAGAGGGGAGCAGTACGGCGGGGTGAGGTTTATTTGTATTACAAAAAAAAGAGGTCGTCTCTGACCTCTTCGCAACATTTTATAGTGATATATGGTTTATTTTTGATTTATATTAATATCTACTTTAAACCAGTGTTCATGCCTTGCTTGCCGGTAGCTAATTCTACTTTCATAATTGTGCCACCCATTTTCTGAATGCGTTGCTGTTCGCGGAACCAATTTTCGTAAGGAACTAGTTTGGTGAAATAGGTATTTTGTAATTCGCGTTGAGTACGAATTCTAGTTTGGCTGGGAACGCAAGCAGTAACTTTAAACATCCGCATGGGATTAAATCTCCTTATGGTAGTAACTGAGAATTTTTTTATTAGAAGAATTACAGAATTAACTTAACTCTGAATTTCTTTATTATTTATTTCAAAAAAAGCAAATCTTTATTTGATTATTGCGAGGCTGGAAATCAATCATCAATACCAGACAGCCAACACATATCATCTCAAATTTCGATCAAAATTCTGAAACAATAAGCGATCGGACTTTCTAGCACTCACAACTGATTTCCAGACCTTCATCATTAGTTTTGCTCAGACAAATTCAAGAATTAAGTCAAGCAATCCTAAAAATGCTACTAGCTTAAGCCAGAGCAAATATAGTCGAAGTATACGCCCATTTCTTTACCAGCATCGGGACCAACCAAGCTAGCGGTTACTTCCTTCATGGACTGGATAGCTTGTGTAGTAGCACCAACAGGTACGCCCAAGGAATTGTAGGTTTCTTTCAAACCGTTCAATACGCGCTCATCCAAGATGGAAGGATCGCCAGCCAACATAGCGTAGGTGGAGTAACGTAGGTAGTAGTCCAAATCGCGGATACAAGCAGCGTAACGGCGAGTGGTGTACATATTACCACCGGGACGGGTGATATCAGAGTACAACAAGGACTTAGCTACAGCTTCCTTAACGATTGCAGCAGCATTAGCAGCAATTGTGGTAGCAGCACGTACTCTCAATTCGCCAGTCTGGAAATAGCCTTTTAGCTTTTCCATAGCGCCGGTATCGAGGTACTTACCTTGAACGTCCGAAGAATTAATGACAGAAGTAATTGCGTCTTGCATTTTATTATTTCCTTATTTCCAAACTGTTTTACAACATTTGGGAGATGTTATAGGGTTTCAGAGATTCGCCCTACTGCATCGCACCTACTAAATAGTCAAAGTAAGAACCAGCTTCGCCAGAGTCTTCAGCAGACATCATGCCGGTAGCAACGTTCTTCATAGCGCGAACGCCTTCAGCAACTGCATCAATAGGAGTTCCGAGAGACCTATACATTTCGCGGACGCCTACAATACCGATTTCTTCGATGGGTGTTACATCACCAGCAACGATTCCATAGGTAACTAAGCGTAGATAGTAATCCATGTCGCGCAAGCAGGTAGCAGTCATTTCTTGACCGTAAGCATTACCGCCAGGAGATACAACGTCAGGACGCTTTTGGAAAAGTTGGTCGCCAGCTTGCTTAACGATGCGCTCGCGGTTTTCGGTTAGCATTTGAGCAATCCGCAAACGGCGCTCGCCACCTGTAACAAAACCTTTAATTCTATCTAATTCGCCGGGGCTGAGGTAACGTGCCTCTGCATCAGCATTAACAATGGACTTTGTGACGATACTCATAAAAGGATTCCTCCAATACGAATGAAACCTGAGTTTATTTCAAAATGGTGTTTTAAAAAAAACGGTTGACTAAGTTTTTTACTTCGGAACTTCAAGTACATTCCGAGCCTGCGAAAGGTAAACACCAGTACCAAACTTTGGAAACTCAATCATCTACAGAAGTTATTCTCCAGCATTTTGTTGAGTATTTATAACTCTTTTTAACAGTTCGTAACATTAATTTTCATGTTCG
>JBARZF010000477.1:0-7604 GCA_049649675.1 Rivularia sp. (in: cyanobacteria)
TGATTGTAATTGGATAGCTGATAGAGATTACTCAGCAGCGATCAATTTATTAGGGTTAGCTGAACCCGAATTTACGCCTGTGGAGGAGCAAGAGCCGACTCTCTTCGATGAAGCAGGAACTAAAAAATAGGCAATGTCTAACATTGTCTAACTTTTAGAAAGCGGATGCTACTACAAGTGCTCTATTTAATTCCTCGCTAAAAAGAACCGCAGGAAGCGATAATTCTTGAAGATGTCTTCTCTCAACCCATGCAAGAACCTAAAATTATCGTAGATTCCCAACATCACAACGCCGAATGTCCGCTGTGGCATCCCCAGCAGCAGTGTCTTTACTGGACGGATATTCCCAGAGGAAAACTATTTCGCTACTATCCACAGACAGATACTTGTTCCGAAATTTACTCAGGGGAACCCGTTGGTGGTTTAACTCTTCAAGCTGATGGTTCTTTACTGCTATTCAAAACCAAAGGAACTATCGAGCAATGGAAAGAAGGTAAAATCACGCCGATCGTAAACGAAATTACCGCAGAAAGACACACCCGTTTTAACGATGCGATCGCAGATCCAATGGGACGAGTTTTTTCCGGTACAATGGCAACTCCAGATGATAAAGGAAGACTCTACCGCATAGATACCGATGGTTCGATTCATGTAATTTTGGAAGAGCTTTTAGTTCCCAACGGTATGGGTTATTCTCCAGATTTAAAGTACTTTTATTTAACTGATTCCGATACCCACACTATCTACCGTTTCAATTACAACCAAGAAACAGGTGATATAACCAATAAGCAAAGTCATATAGTTAATTCCCCAGGTGAAGGAGTTCCCGATGGAATGACTGTTGACGCGAATGGTTACATTTGGTCGGCTCGTTGGGATGGGGGACATCTGTATCGTTACGCCCCTAACGGTACCGAAGTTTTACGCATTCCTTTTCCAGCTTTGAAAGTTACCTGTATGGCTTTTGGAGGTTCTGACTACAGCGAACTTTATGTTACTACCGCAGGAGGATACGAGCGTTCCAAAGAAGGTTCTGGTGCTGGAGCAATTTTTCATCTTCAGACAGGAGTGAAAGGAGTGCCGGAATTTACATCTCGGATTTCTATTACTTAACTTAGATATTCAACTAACCTGCTGGGCAATCCACTGTAAGTAAGGTTGATGACCTTGGACAATGGGTATGGCGATAATTTCGGGTACCTCATAGGAATGAAGTTCGAGTATTTTTGCTTCTAAAGTAGCAAATCTAGTTAAATCGGTTTTGATAAAAAGTTGCCATTCTTGGTCTTTGTTAACTTTCCCTTGCCAAGTGTAAATTGATTTGATCGGGTTGAAACTGACGCAAGCAGCGAGTTTAGACTCTACTAAAACACTGGCTATTTTCTCCGCTTCTTCTTGAGAAGCAGTTGTTACCAATACTATACCGTAGCCAGTAAAGCTATCCATAAGATTAGAAAAAAGTAGATGGACACTATGCTTGAAATAATCCGTAGTCGATATTGAAGATTTCGGAATTACTAATTACGAATCAACCATTAGAGCTATGGCAAGGGAAAAGATTTAACATACAATTACGCTTTTTCTCAACAAAAGTGTGAGAGTTAATTAAACGGAAGATAATGAATATACTTGCCCATCAATTAACAATCGGGTGATACCTTTGGCCTGCAATTGATAACGAGCCTTATGTAACACTTTGCTATCGGGTAC
The DNA here is from genome assembly GCA_049649675.1 of Rivularia sp. (in: cyanobacteria). Lineage (GTDB taxonomy): Bacteria > Cyanobacteriota > Cyanobacteriia > Cyanobacteriales > Nostocaceae > Rivularia. Next base: position 1,711 of record JBARZF010000477.1, read on the forward strand.
TTTGATCACGCGATCGCGTTTTGAGGAAAAGCGTTTTGCAACTCGATGGTTATCGAAGACGGGTAGAGTAGTTTCTTGGGTTTCAGGAGTGGGGATTTCTCCTAACTCGCTAAATTCTCGGAGCGGACGAGTAATTAGTTCTGCGGCTCTATCAATAACTATGTAGCAGGTTCTGGGTAAAGCTGCTGCTGATAGGGGTAGAACTCGAACTAAGGGTTCGTTTGACCTTCTAGGAACAAAACGTGTGGGTTGCTCAAAATCGTCTTCTTCCTCGTCGTCATCATCGTCATCAAAATCGTCTTCGAGTAAATCGTCTAAATCTTCCAAATCATCGGCATCATCGATTTCCTCACCAAACATTTCCGCTATGACTTTGGCTTCAGTGCGCTCCGAATCTAGTACAGGGCTGGGAATACTTTTGAGTTGGGGAGGACTGGGGATAGTTTTAACCTCCTTAACTTCAGAATGCTTTTCTTCGAGTAGTTCCAATTGTTCCCCAACAGGGAAAGGCTTTTGAGAAGGAACTGAAGTTGGTGCAGAAGAACGTCGTTTTACCCTTCTAGGAGCTTCGGTTGTTTTTGTTACTTTCCTAAGTATGGGTTGTTTTTTGACAACAACTTGTTCAACTTGTTCCTCTTCTTGTCGTGAGTCGTTATCTTCTTCGACGCTTTCTTCTTCAATTTTGGGGAAAGTAGGCGATATTGTTTCCTTCTCTTCAACTTGTGAAAAAGAGTCACTATCAAAAGAAGGAATATTCTCGTAGCTAACTTGTGCCCTACCTTCAGGGGTTCTAGCTGCACGTTTTAAAGAAACCAAGTACTCGTACTCATCTTCTGGCAAAGTACTTTTGAGTAAGCGGCTGATAGTTGAATTGCTTACACCATAGCGCTCTGCCAAAGTAGAAGTAGTTTCGGCACTTTCTCGGTACAACTTGAGAATTTCTTTTTTATCGGATTCTGTTAGTTTTCTCACAGTGGATGTAGACCCCCAACGTTGTTTTTTCTAAATTCGTTTGCGTCCGCGTTCTCGCCGCGAACGATTTGATGAAGCTTGATGTTCGAGAGCTGCGCCCATACCGAATAAAACTCCACTCAATACCCAACCCACCTCTAATAAACCTCCACTTTGATAATTGACAACTCTATTCTCAGCCCATTTTGCCCATATATCTGCAATGTAAAGCGAAAACGTCGCTACTGCAATCATTTGCCAAGGCAAAGAAGCTCGTCCGCCCCAAAAAGCTAGTAGCAGACTCGTAGCAATAATTAATAGTAATACGTCGCTGACTACGTAAAACCAGTTTAAGATGTCTTTCAATTGAGATACTCCTTCGGTAGAGGCAGCAGCATATGGATCTGGCTGACTAATTAACCATGCTAAAGCGCTACCAAAGGCGGCGATCGCCAACACAATGATCCATTGCCAACCCTCTAAATTGATTCGTCTTGAAACTACGGCTAAAATCATGCCGATGCCAACGAACAAATAAGTCACCACAAAAAATATATCGGCAACAGAAGTAGATGGGTCTTGTTTTAAGTAGATTTCTATAATGCCAAAAACTATTCCTCCTAAGCAATAAGACAGCATACCTATACCAAATAGCAGCCAAACATTTCTGCCGCTGACAATTTGGCGACTGCGCCAGTTTTTTAAGCATAAAATTCCCGCACTCAGGTAAGCTACCGCTTCAAAAATATTTGTTCCGATAATGTACCAGTCTGCACGTTCTGCTTGACCATTTGCACCCGGAACCTCAGCGCTAAAAAGTAAAAAGTATAGCAGGGCTAAAAAACCCCAAGCAATATTAGCCAGGATGATGTTGTGAGTGTTAAACCAAGATTTTGAACCGTCGGAGTTTTTGTAAATGCTACTCATTTCTAATTTACCGTGTTTATGCATTTAGCTTCATAATTTGCTTATAAATTGTGTACGGAAGATAAACCCGACTTAAGCAAGGGTGTATTCAAGATGACAAACCTACACAATATTAACTGCATAAAAAGCCTTATGTGCTAATGCCACAGTTTACTCAGAGAAGAATCTTTTAGCCAATTCATAAATACGGTTCTTTCCGGCACGGACATATCGTGTAAAGTATCCATTACCTGATGGGCAAAATCGGAACTACCAAAATAGGCTTTACCCAATCGATGCAAATCTTCCAAAAATACAGTTACATAATCTTCTTGCCAGAAAGGAATTTCAATCGGTTCTATCGGATTTATACTTAATAAGTAGTCAATAGCATTGGGTGAAGAAGCAGCCGGGAATTGCCATTTATTCAAGATGTTTGAAATCTCTTTTTTAAATGAACTCGCTTGTTTTGCGCCAAGAAGTTCTTCAATATCCATATACACCGCTTGCAACAGCAAAATACTCGCAACGGTCAAAATCTTATTATTACCTTGATTGCCAGCTTCAGTGTCAAACTGGTCTAAACGAATTTTTCCCCAAACACTGAAACGATCTTCTTCTTCCAACAACACGCAGGCTTTGCCCCGGTTATCCGTCAACTCCCGCCACAAAGCTCTAGCTTGTTCCTCTTGGTTAGCTTTAAACAAGCTAATCAACCGAAACGTTTGTCCTTGATAGTTAAGAACGGGAATCTGTTGGTCGCGCTTAGGATGTACAATACTCGATATTTCAACGTCTTGCCGTTTCAAAATAAACATGAAATTTTCAGATAACTCCTCAATGAGGCACTTTAATATACGGGAGATATAATAACCGTCTTTGTAATAATTGACGCTTTTACTTACGACAACACAATATACCTGAGTTATACCCTTTGTGTCCGGATTTTTATGTAACTTTATAGTTAATCAAATGACATTTTATCTTGATTTATCTAAAAAATCACTATATCTGATTGCTTTTTATTCAGACCAGTGATATACTACATTAGCTAACTTTGTTAAGAAGTTATATTAAAAAATTAAATTCTTGTTTGGGTGCGTAGCTCAGCCGGATAGAGCAACTGCCTTCTAAGCAGTCGGTCGCAGGTTCGAGTCCTGCCGCACCCGTTTTCAGTGAACAGTAACCAGTTATCAGTTATCAAATAATTGTTCTACCTGCCGCGATTTATAGCTTTACACAACTGGATGCAGCTTTAATTCAACCTGAAATTAGAAGCAAATTTTAACAGTCAGTTTGGGTATGTTAAATAGTACACATACTATAGAGTAGAGATAATGCCTGCTAATTTTATCCAGCGGTTGTTTTCTTTCTTCAGTTGTTGAGAGTTGCTCGCAATCAATCAATAAATCTTCTCTTACTAGGAAGATTCTTTTAAATATGGCTTTACGGATAACTATTGTAGTTTTGATATCTACAATAATTAGCTATTTTCACGTCATGTCAAATTTAGAAGTCCAGACAAAACAACAATTAGATAAATATATTACTCAAAGAGGACAGCGGGAAAGTTTTATTTTCCAATTATCTCAGGATAATGTAAAGCTTCTAAGCAAAAATATTTTACAAGAGATCGAGCAACCATTAGTAAAAGATTTAAACGCCCAGTTTGAGCGTATTTACTTTCATTGGGATGATGGAACAATCATAAATTTTCCTCAAAATCAACCTATAGATAAATTTGATACGGTTAATTTTCCTAGTTCTTTTGTGGGTAAGAATATCAAAACTGATAATCGACATAAACAAATTTTACTTACTGCTTATAAATTAGTTAATAGCTACGGTCATGCATGGAATAATCGTTTTGCATCTACATATTTTATTACTGCTAATAACTCTCTGGTAGGCTACTGGAAAGGAATGCCTTGGGCAGTGCAAGCCAAGCCAGACTTGAACCTAAATCAAGAAGAATACTATTACACAGCCGATGCAAAACATAATCCAGAAAGAAAATCACTTTTGACTGGCTTGTATTACGATGTTACTGCGAATGATTGGATGGTTTCTGCTTTAAATCCAGCTTATGATAGTAACAATAATCTTATAGGTGTTGCTGGTCAAGATATTGTACTCTCCGACTTAATGAAGAATACAATAAATGATAGATTGCCAGGAACGTATAACTTAATTTTCAATAAAGATGGTCGTTTAATAGCGCATCCTAAATACATGCAAGAAATCATGGAAGCGCAGGGAAAACTAGATGTCCAAGAGCTTAATAACCAAGCATTAAGTCATACTTTTGAAATTATCAACAAACAAACTAATAATTTTGGTGTACTTGAGAATATAAAAGATAAGACATACTTAGGATTTTCTCGTCTCAAAGGTACGGATTGGTATTTTGTAACAGTTTATCCTAAATCCCTACTCACTAGTTTTGCTGTTGGAACAATTAAATTTATTTTGATAGCAGCAGTAATATCTCTGATTATGGAAATTTTATTACTATTCTCAGTTCTACATCAAGAAATTGCGACACCTTTAAATGAATTGATTACCGTTGCTGATGATATTTCAGCAGGTAAATTAGATATAAATCTAGAATTAAATCGAGAAGACGAAATTGGGAGACTCGCTGCTTCATTTAATATAATGGCAATCCAATTAAAAACAACATTTAGCAGCTTAGAAAATGCTAAAGCGGAACTAGAAAATAAAGTTAAAGAACGTACTCAAGAGTTACAAAACACTCTAGTCAATTTGCGAAATACTCAAGTACAGATGTTGCAAGCTGAGAAAATGTCTGCTCTCGGACAAACAGTAGCAGGTGTAGCTCATGAAATAAATAATCCAGTTAATTTTATTCACGCAAATATTGAATATGTTGAAACTTATATTAAAGACTTATTAGAATTAGTTACATTTTACCAAGAATATTATCCTGAAACTCCAGAATTACTCCAAGAGAAAATAGACGAAATTGATTTAGAATTTATTAAAAAAGATTCCGTGAAAATACTCGCATCTATGAACATAGGCACCGTTCGCATTCGAGAAATTGTTAAATCACTGCGGAGTTTTTCGCGTTTAGATGAAGCGGAATATAAGAAAGTTGATATTCACGAAGGAATCGATAATACTTTACTAATTTTACAGCATCGTCTAAAAAATCATTCTACTCAATCTGAGATTAAAATATTTAAGGATTATGCTCAAATTCCTTTAGTTGAATGTTATGCGGGAAAACTAAATCAAGTTTTTATGAATATCATGGGAAATGCAATTGATGCGTTAAGTGAATTGAGAACATCCGATACAACTGCTAAAATTTCTATTTCAACACGATTAATAGATGAAAATTGGGTCAGAATTTGTATCGCTGATAATGGTACGGGAATAAAGGAAGAAATACGTAATAATATATTTAATCCGTTTTTTACTACCAAACCAGTTGGAAAAGGTACGGGTAATGGTTTATCAATAAGCTATCAAATTATTGTCGAAACTCATAAAGGGAAAATTTACTGCGATTCTGAATTAGGAAAAGGTACTAAATTTATTGTTGAGATTCCGATTCGTCAGTAATAGTTTAGTGATGCAGCCTGAATTATTTATTTAATTAGATTTTGAGAATTTAATACTATCAATCATTTTATCCAACACTTTTTTATTTCTCTCATAGTTTTGACTTTTTATTTGATAAGTAACGACAATCAAAGTTTTATCTTTGAAATCTATGAGATATTTATAAGAGCGCACTCCTTTGGGTAGGATTGTCATACCTGTAGACTCAGTTTCAGTGACTACAGCACGGCGATTACCATTAACTATTGTTTCGCGGCGAGAAATTACCTTCAAACCTTGACTTGGTGCATTCACAATTCGCTTGAATGGGACATTTTCGAGATCGAAGTACACCGCTTCATCAAAATCTTCGCTTCTTTCCCGCAGTTGAATCGAGCGAAAATCAAATACTTGACACTGCTTTACAACATCCCCAGAATTAGTTTGCCATCCCAGAGGATAACTAA
>JBARZF010000478.1:0-2593 GCA_049649675.1 Rivularia sp. (in: cyanobacteria)
AGATTGCAGCTACAGAAATCTCAAGGTATTTCTGTCGTACAACCGAATTCACCAGTATCTTTGCAAGTCGGAGAGACTAAAATTCCCGTTCAGTTGCAGGTTGCCAACAATAATTCCGAGGGCGATCGCACTTTCAGTTTACAACTAGTACCAGAAAATCCGATTGCAAGTCCGATTGCTGCATCGGTTCAATTAAATATTTTGATACCGCTGTGGCGAAAAATAATTACTTGGTCTTTTTTATTACTATTGTTACTATTAATTGCCCTGATAGTAGTTTGTTTGATTCAGCGTCAAACTCCTCTGGAATTGCTTCAAGATATCCGCAATCGTAAAAATTTAGAAGGAGCGCTGATAATCTTGGAACCACCGCCAAAATCCTCACAAGATGAAGAGATTAGTCTTACTAATCTTTATAAAAGTAAAGTTTGCTTGAGCGATTTAATACCAGTAATTGCTGCAACCGATTCTGATGCCGAGTTAGTCACGGTTAGGGAAGCGGGTAAAAAGAATATCGATTTACGTTGTTTAAAAGGTAATATTTTTATCAACAGTAAGGAGGTAACTACAGATGAACTTTACGATGAGGACATAATCGAGATTGGTAACGTTAAGCTGCAATTTAACTGGATTGAGCATCAAAGATAGACAAACTTTTAAATCAAACGTTCAAAAAATCATTTTAAAGGAGAGTTTATGTCACGCCCTACAGTTGTATTTCGTCCTACGGTTGTCATTGGTTTAGGTGGTACGGGCTACGAAGTTGTACTTAAGCTGAAAAAGCGATTCATCGATGTTTATGGTTCGGTACCAGAAATTATTCAGTTTCTTTCTATCGATACCACTGAAAATATCCAGGAGCGCGAAAAATCACCCGATGGTAATAAGGTTGTCCTAGAACCGAACGAACTTTATGCTATATCTGTAGCAAATCCATCCCGTCTACCAAGCAACGAACACATTGATGAATGGTGGCCTAGACAAATTCCCGTAAGTGCGATTATTAACGGTGCCGGACAGATTCGCGCCAGAGGAAGGTTAGCGTTATTTGCTAAAGTCGGCGATATTAATAGTTTGATTGGTCAAGCAATCAATAAGGTACGCGGAATTCGCACCAGCAAACAGGCATTCTACGATAACTTTCAAGTTTCCAATCGCGATGGTGTAGAAGTTTTTATTGTTGGTAGTTTGGCAGGTGGAACTGGTAGTGGTACTTTTTTAGATACAGCATTTTTAGCAAGGCAATATCTTAATAGCTTCTCGAATATTACGGGAGTCTTTGTTTTACCCAGAGTTTTTTCCAACCTTGGTCAAACTCAGATGGTAAAATCTAATGCTTACGGCGCTCTCAAAGAAATCGAACATTTTTGGAATTTATCACCATCAAATGCGATCGAGATTGATTATGGTATTTCCAAAGTAAAATGCGATCGCCCTCCTTTTGATGCGGTGTTTTTGATTGATGGTATTAACAAAAAAGGTACTGTAGTCAGCCGTCCCGACGATTTGCAGAATTTAGTTGCAGATGGCTTATATATTCAAATTGGCTCTCAAATCGGTCTTGATGCTGCTAACGTTGCCGATAACATTCGCGCTTATCTGGCGACTGGGGAAAAAGTCAGAGGTCGTAATATCAACTACTGTAGCTTTGGTTTTGCTACCTTAGCTTTACCCGTACATCAGTACGAAAGGATGATGCTGGAGGATGCTTATAAATTGCTCAAGCATCAGTTGATTGCATCTACCCCAACAATCGATTTTGAGATTGAAATAGAACGGTTTTTACAAGAGTGCAAGTTGGGAGAAGCGAATACTGTCCTGAATACGTTGACGGAAAGTAGAGGTGGGGGACAGATAAAACCCGAATTTAGAATTGGTCAAATGCGCTTCGAGCGGACAGCCTTGACAACTATACAAGAACTATACAAGCGGCAGTTTGACAAGATTGAGCAACAGACAGCTAGAGAAATCGGAATGAATTTCTATAAATTAGAACAAGCTGCAACTGCTGCTATATCTACTTGGTGGGAACGCGGTATCAACCGTCCCAATGGGATAAATTATGCGCTGCAATTTCTGACCAAACTTTCCTCGCAACTCGATGAATTACAGCAAAGCGTACAGCGGAAGTCGAGAGAAGCGGAGTCTAGTTTTAATGTTTTAAAATTAGATTCACAAGAAGAAAAAATTAAGAAAGCAGCCGAAGCTTTTTTTGGAAATAAGAAGACTATCCAAGCTGCTTGTCAGAGATACAAAGAACGAGTCGATCAAAAGTGGAAGATGTATTTGCATTGGAAGCGTTGCGATAAAGCAGCCGAACTTTACGGTGTATTGCGAACCAAAGTAGAAGAAAGTCAGGAAAAATGCCGTTTAATTCATGGCAATTTAGATAAAGTTTACCGCGATATCCAGCAGATTTACAGTTCTCGAAACGGTCAAGCAGCAAACGACAATCCTTTTATTCATACCATTCAACGTGCCAATTTAGAATCGAAACGACCATCAATTACTGGTGAAGACTTTATCCGCTGGTATCGAGAACAGTCTCAAAGCTTGACTAGCTGGTCTGAGAAGAAAGCTGAAGAGGTCAAAA
>JBARZF010000479.1:0-2259 GCA_049649675.1 Rivularia sp. (in: cyanobacteria)
GAATGGCTGGTATTGTGTTTGCTGTTGGGGTTGGTTCCGTCGGTTTAGCTTTATTTGCTCTAGTGGCTCTTGGCTCTGTAATGGGATTCATGGCAATTGTGGGGACAATGGGTTTAATTGGTATTGCTATTAACGGTGCCATTATTATTTTGTCAGCCTTTAACGAAGATGAAGGAGCTAGAAAGGGTGATATCAAAGCGGTACGGGAAGTTGTAGTAAAAGCAACACGTCACGTCTTAACTACAACTATTACAACAATGGTCGGTTTTATTCCCCTAATTGCCGATGGCGACCCTTTCTGGCTACCTTTGGCAATTGCGATCGCGGGTGGGATTGGTGGTTCTCCGTTACTGGCGCTTTATTTTACTCCTGCGGCTTATTTGTTGGTGAAAAGACGTAGGAATAATACTAGGAAGCGGAAGCAGCTTTTTCTTCCTCCGGCGGTTTCTTAGTGTGTGGGTGGTAGCGAAAAGTAAGAAAGTCGTTTAGCATTTGTGGCGTTTTTGAAGAATTGAGTAACTGTTCGGTTAATTACCTACCAAGCTACCCAACCCAATTTTATTTTCGGATACTGTTACCAGCATCGCAGGAACAGGTTGGACTCTTCGGTTGCACTCTTGACAGATTCCCACCTGCCAACTCTCGCTGTGAAGAGTACTCCCAACACCACAGGCAAGACGAAAACCAATATTGTTATTGTTGTTGTCGCGCCTATTATAGTTGTTGCGGTACGCAGAGCGGCAGTTTTCTGGATTGTTGTTCCAGGAACCGCCCCGCAGTCGGGTTCGCCTATCCCTTCTCTACTGCCTCAACCATTCGAGGGAAGTAAATATCTGTTGGCGTAATTGCCAGGTATCTCCGTGTTCTAAATGAGCAAACCAACTTTGTATCGATTGATTTACTTTTTTCCAGCTAATTATACCATAAGTATAGTCTTTCTGCAACCTTCTGAGTCTGCGTCTTCCCTGATGTAAGTTGTTATTTCTGACGCGAATTCGATCGGGAAATATTCTAAATCCTAAGAAACTCGCACCTATTTTGGTGGCAAATAATTGGCTTTTAATTGGATGAATTTGCAGCCTTAATTGTGCTAAATATTCTTCAATAGCTAATCGCGCTTCTGCTAATAATTCCCAGTCATCGGAAAAAAAAGCAAAATCATCGACGTAACGGACATATTTGCTAAATTTTAGTTGTTCTTTAACAAAATGGTCAAAATTATTTAAGTAGATATTAGCAAAAAATTGACTTGTTAAATTTCCAATTGGTAAACCTCTTCTGCGAGTAACTGGGGTGAGTAAATCATCACCGGGGAAATAATCAATTACCGTTTCTTGTTCGTTACTATTATCTATAATCGCATCAATTAACCATAGTGTATCGCGGCATTTGATTTTACGACGAATTAATTGTTTTAATATCATATGGTCGATACTAGGAAAATATTTTTTGATATCGCATTGAAGTACGTAGCGACTGTTGCGAGCAAAATGAGTAAATTTCTTCAAAGCGCGATGGGTTCCAAAACCAACTCGGTTAGCGTAGGAGTGAGAAATAAATGTTTTCTCAAAAATCGGCGCAATGACGTTACAAAGTGCGTGATGGACTACTCTATCCCGATATGGTGCGGCTGATATGAGGCGACTTTTGGGATTTGTCAGCCGAAAAGTACGGTATTTACCTGGCTGATAAGTTTTATCTGTTAGTTCTTTTTGTAAGTTTATTAATTCGGTTTCTAAATGATAATTAAAATCTAAAACGTTGTCCCTAAATCGTTTACCCTTTTGTGCTTGACGAGTTGCTAAAAGTAGGTTTTCAAATTCAAGAACTTGCGGGTAGAGATTACCATAACGCTTCATTTTTCTCTATCTCTTTGTTTTTTAATCCAGCCACCAAGTTCTGTGCCAATTTCATCTATCAGTTTAATTGCGTATTGGTATCTTTGTGCAGAAATAAATTCAAAGTCAAGCAACATTCGGGTTTGATAGCGTAAAATGTCTAGCTGAGTATTCAGAGGTTCTAATTGATAAAGTTTATTTTTGCCATATTTCGCTTTAATTAATCCCTCCAATAAATCGTACAATCCATTGATGATTCTGTCTCCCAAAGTAAACTTATGAATCTTGGGCAAGCGCTCAATAATTGGCACATACCATTTAATACAATCATAAGTCTTTTGGATGACAGATAATTCTTTCATTTTTTAATTAACTTTTATTTAGAAATCTTCATATCTTTGTCAAAAAAATCGAGTCGCCA
>JBARZF010000480.1:0-2179 GCA_049649675.1 Rivularia sp. (in: cyanobacteria)
CAACATCGTGATAAAACTTACCAATTTTTTCTAAAAGGTTTTCAATCTTTGATTCGGGAATTAGAGCTAAAGCTTTATTTTGCTTTTCTGGTTTACATAGCTGGGCTAATTCAACTATTTGCGTTCGTATATTTTCTGGATATTGAATTGGTTGAGTGTGATGATTTTCTGCTTTGAGCATTTTTACAGCAGCGCATGAAATATCTTGAATAAATTTATGGGCTTCCTTCGGTGGAATTGAGATACACTCATTTTCAAGAGCAATTCCTTTCATGCATAAATTGGCAACTATACCAATTTTATTATCCATCGCATCTAACGCTATTTGCTCAAAAGAACCCTTATATGCTTTTTTCTCTGGCTTAACTATTTCGGAATAACGGTTTTCTTGCAATTGCTTCTGTTTAATCTCTTCTGCTGTGTGAGGGAAGTCAGACGATAAGGCGATACCTTCGGTGAGCTTCGCTTAACGCCATTCTATCTCCGTCACAATCGGATAGCGAATGTTTTAATCCTTGGGGTGACATTTTTATCGTGCCAATATCGTGCGGTTCGTTTGGTAATTGACGATTGATATAAACGTCCACCGTGTTGGAATTAGCAGTGGGACCGCGATAAACAATTAATTCTGCACCATCAGAAAATTTGGGATAACAAACTTCATTCTTCTCTAAGTCATGACAAGTTTGCGCCATTGCTGAGTCAAATTTGATAAATCTTCCTGTAGCGCAATCCATATACTGTTCGCGCAAATGTTCTTGAAGTTTATCTATGATTTTGGGATGCTCTAATAATTGACAGTGTTCTTTTAAATCCGCTTTGAGAATACGATATATCAAGTTTTGTTCGCAATCATTTGACAAAAACATATCATCAATTAAATTTTCAATATCACCTAAATCAAAGTTTTCAAAATCAATTAAATCTTCCGATTCAGTCTGGGCTTGTATTTGGTGTTTACACTTAGCATCAATTGAATTGATATAGTCTTGAGCAATTTTTCTGGGGTCATCAGCCATATCCTTGAGTTCTTCCAAACGTTTCTGCAATCGAGGAAGAACATCACCTTCGACCCCATTAGGAAAGGAATTCCAAAATTGAGCGCCCGTGGAAGTGATACCGTGGTATGCATTGGTCTTATTTCCAATTCCCATCTTCATCGTGTATTCTCCAGGCTTTATTGGAGGGGAGGAGTGGGGGAGTGGAGGAGTGGAGGAGTGGGGGTTATGATTTCCCTCTGAGTCAGGAAATTGTACAGCAATATCAGAACAATTCCCCCTCTCCCCCACTGTCCCGCTCCGCCGCTCCTCCCCTGCTCTCCCCTTAAACTGTTCGCTCGAAATTACCAAATTATACCCATTCCCTACCTGACTTAAATCTCGTGGTGCAAATGTACCTTTTCCCAATTGCCAAGTTTTGTTAATGTCATTATTTACGTCAAGTCCAGCACGTCTTTCTTTGATACCGAAACGAGTTTGAAATGGTGTTTCTGGCTCATTACCTAAAGACTTATGTAATACTGCATCTATTTTTCCATCACCATCACCAACTAATTTAATTGCTTCAGAATTTGGCATCACCCCACCATTCTCACCAGTTTCTGTATCCACAACTAACACTCGTAAGTTTTCTCGTTCCGAAAAACTTTGACAGGGTGTGAACATATTTGAACCGTATGCAGCACCGAAGTGGGGTTGGTCAAAAATCTTTTCTCGCAATTCTTCATCCATAAAGTAAAAGCGATTATCGGCTGCAAATTGCAGTGTTAATCCTTCTGTTGTAAATTGTTTGAGGTCTTCTTCTGTTGATAATCCCTGATATACTATTCCCAACTTGAAGGTAGAATTTGGCGCAAAATATTCTGCCAAGCAGTGTTCGATAGTTTCTGTGATTGGTTCACCTTCAGCGATAATTGGTTTACCCGTTTTTGTACAGAAGTGTTGTAGGGTAATTGCCATAACCTTCTATATCTCAATTCATAATTTCACCTTTAAATCTAGTTTTTACGGGTTGATACACAGTATTTCTTTAGTAAAGAATATTTCTATCACTAAAGTAGTATTTTTGTTCTTAAAGCCTTGGTTTTTGTTTATTATGGGGATTAAGTAACAAGCATTCTTGAGGGCATTGAGTTATGGATAGTGCGAAAAAAGTAGTATTACAACAGAATGTATGGGAT
>JBARZF010000481.1:0-14574 GCA_049649675.1 Rivularia sp. (in: cyanobacteria)
AACCCGCATCCGAAGACAAATGGCAACCAGATGAATTCGACAATATAACAGATGCAGCCCAGTTACCCAACGGGCTTACTGCTCAACAAGTAAATTCAGCTATAGCTTCGGTGCAGTCGCAACAAAATACGAATGCCCTACAGCAAGCCCGTTCCACATTTCCTAACGACAGTTCCACAGAACTGCAAGTAACGCCGAAAGCATTATTAATAACTTTATTAGTAACTTTAATTACGGTAGTTGGCATAGCCATAAATCAGCCGATAATTGGCATTGCAGGAACCGTAATTACTTTAATATTATCAGTAATAATACTACTGCCGTGGTTCCGAACTGTCGTCACTGAGATGCTCACACCCAAACAGCGAGCGTTAATTATCGCTTTTTTGGGTATAGTCGTCGCAATTGCAGGCTTAGTTAAATTTTTTCCTGGCCCCATCGACTGGGATGTTTCGGGAACTCTAGCCGATTGGTTTGGTGCTTTAGGACAAATTCTTATAGCCATTATTGCAGTTTATGTTGCTTGGCGACAGTATGTGATATCCAAAGATTTAACAATTCAGCAAAATTTATTAACAATTCAGCAAAATAATATTACCCAACAGCAGACAATTGACACATATTTTCAAGGAGTTTCTGATTTAGTATTAGACGAAGAAGGATTATTAGAAGATTGGCCTCAAGAAAGATTGCTTGCAGAAGGGCGTACCGCAGCTATTTTGAGCAGCGTTGACTCAGTTGGTAAAGCCAAAATTATTCGCTTTTTATCACGTTCCAAATTATTAACACCATTAAAACGGGACGGACATTTAGGTAGAGCTATTTTTGATGGCAATGGAGGCTACGAAGAAGATTTAGTTTTAGGAGTGCGCGTAATTGACTTAGGTGTGATGCTCGCAGGTGCGAACCTTTTTAATACAGATTTACGGTGGACGGATTTGAGCGAAGCAAACCTAGTACGCGCTAACTTGAGTAACTGTGACTTAGTAAAAGCCAACCTTTGTCGCACCATATTATATGAATCTAATTTATCGGGAGCAGACTTAAACGCAACCAAACTATTTTACGGTTCCTTAGAAAAAGCATCACCCCGCAGTCGTTTGCACCCACCCGATTATAGAACCGGAGAGCGCACCGGAGCAGTAGTAGAAAAAGCTAATTTCACCGACGTTAAACGGATGTCCCCAGCCAACCGACATTATTGTTGCAATTGGTGCGGAGAAGAAAGTAGAAAAACAATTCCCGGTGGTTGTGAAGGGATTGAAAATAAATTAGGAAGGTAGCAGTTATCAATTATCAATTATCAATTATCAATTATCAGTAATTTGTAGGTTGGGTTGAGGAACGAAACCCAACATTATTTGGAAGGATAACTAAATATTTAATAAACAGAAATATTCGATTGTATATTAAGAAATAGTTCGTAGGTTGGGTTGAGCAAGCAATTAGTTTTTAAGTTGGATTTTGTTCCTCAACCCAACATAATCTGGAAAGCTAAACCAATTAATTCAATATAAAACAATATTCAACACCCAACAAACAACAGGCTTCATTGCAAAATCTATCTTAGATGATATTGTATAAAACCGCGTTGCATGAATGTTGAGTTAGGTTGCATTTAGACTTTTTGTACACCATAAATATTGATGCGCCTTTAACCCAACCTACTACTGGCACAATTTTCTTGTAGGGTGTGTGACGCTACGAACAAACCCGAACGTAGTAATAAGACTTGTAGCGTCACGCACCAACGAGTAACTCTGACAATATCCTAAGTCCTGATACTATTGCTAGATTGTAAGACGGAAAATATTGGAAAGGTGTCTGTATCATATAAAAATAGTTCACCTCAAAAATATCTTGCCAAAGACATTTATAGAAAGATGCCATATCTCTGGTTTAAATCATTTCACCTTATTGGTGTTGTAGCATGGTTTGCAGGCTTATTTTACTTACCACGTCTCTTTATCTATCACATTGAAGCCGAAGAACGTCAAGAACCTGTAAAAACTGCTTTAAAAGAAGAATATAGCCGGATCGAGAAGCTTCTCTACAAATTAATAATGATGCCAGCCATGATATTTACAATTGTCATGGCAATATGCATTATTTCAACTGAGCCAGATGTATTGAAGCAAACTTGGTTACACATAAAACTTTTCTTCGTAGCAATATTAATAGGATTTCATTTTTACTGTGGAAGATTAATTCGTCAGTTAGAAACAGAAACTTGTTCCATTAATAGCTTACAAATGCGACGAATTAATGAAATACCTACCATATTGCTTGGGTTAATAGTACTGCTAGCGATTTTCAAAAATACCTTACCAACCAACATTGCAGCTTGGGGAACAGCAATTGTAATCTCGATTTTTGCAATTATTATTCAACTTTATGCGCGAAAACGCAGGCAAAATCAAGAAAAATTAAACGTTTCTGGCTAGTAGGGTGTGTTGTCGCCTTACTCGCAACGCACCATTCAATTTAGAGCCATATTGAAAAAGGTGCCGTATTGCGCGAAACAAATATATTTCGTCACAATCAAAATTAGCGATCGCGCCATAACACACCCTACCATTCAACCCACCTTACGGTGGGTTTCGCTTGTGTAGCCGCGATTTCCAATCGCCACTTTTTATTCCCAATCCCCAATCCCCAATCCCCAATCCCCAATCCCCAATCCCCCATTCCCCATGCCCCATGCCCAAATTACCTAAACTTTAAAATAAATGAAGCCAACACATCTATGCGAAAATACTAATTCCCCATTAGAATCTAGCAAAGTCGGGTTATAAACGAAACAACCCGAAACCAAACACGTTCCTTACAGAAAGCGCTGTGAAATTGAAATTGAGCCGTTTGATTCCATTTCTTGATGAAACTGTATCCAGTTGGGCATTAGAAGCCCGCTTGTTACGCTGGTTAACCTTGATTTGGCTGTTTGTAGGTTTAGCCGTATTGTTTTCGGCTTCTTATCCAGTTGCTGATGTTAAGCATGGTGATGGGCTTTTCTTTTTCAAACGTCAACTGATAACTGTATTCTTGGGCTTGATACTCTTCAATATCATTGTCAATCTACCCTTTCATAAAATAATTGGGGTATCCCATTGGCTGCTAATGCTGTTTTTAGGGTTGATTATTATCACATTAATTCCAGGTTTGGGAACTAGGGGGGTTTACGGTACGAGCCGCTGGCTGGCTATTGCAGGATTCCCGATTCAACCTTCGGAATTTATCAAACCCTTTTTAGTATTGCAAAGTGCGCGAGTTTTTGGAAATTGGGACAGACTTAGTTGGGGAATTCGCATTGCTTGGCTGGCGGTTTTTGGTTTTGTGTTGTTAGGAATTCTCGCGCAACCTAACTTAAGTACCACTGCACTTTGCGGTATGACTGTCTGGTTAATCGCGCTTGCTGCTGGGTTACCTTACAAGTATTTGGGAAGTAGCGCTGGTGCAGGAGTTTTATTAGCGCTGATGAGCGTTACCATTAATAGATATCAGCGCTTGCGGATTACTTCTTTTTTCAATCCTTGGGACGATCCTCAAGGTACAGATTACCAGTTAATTCAAAGTTTATTAGCAGTAGGCTCGGGTAATACTTGGGGTTCGGGATTTGGGCTTTCGCAACAAAAACTTTCTTGGCTACCAATTCAAGATAGCGACTTTATTTTTGCAGTATTTGCTGAAGAATTTGGCTTTGTTGGCAGCGTCACACTGTTGGTAATGTTAGCTGTGTTTGCAACTTTGGGATTAATTGTAGCTCTCAAAGCAAAAAGTGTTATATACAGATTATCGGCAATTGGGATTACCACCTTACTTACAGGACAATCATTTATAAATATTGGTGTTGCCAGTGGAGTTTTACCAACCACGGGTTTACCTTTACCATTTTTTAGTTACGGCGGGAGTTCGATAATTGCTACATTAATTGCAACAGGATTATTAGTTCGAGTTGCACGGGAAAGTAACGAAGCTGACGTGCTTCCATTACGAAGACAGCCGATAAAACCCAAACGCGAACGACGGTTTTTACATAGGAATAAATTCTAATTTAATACTATTTTTTTGCAATCAAGCCTGCCATATATTAAATTTTATTGAATTATTCCCGAAAAGGTTAGTAAGGTGAACTTTAAGTAGACCTTAGATAAAAATCAGTTTACCAACCGTTTTTATATAGCCCGCATCAGCGGGCTTTATTTATAGGTAATAGGTAATGGGTAACTATAGTCATTGCCACCTAAGGAAGCAATCCCATAGCCTGAAGAATCGTGGAGAGTGCTTAAATCCTGATTTTATTAAAAACCCTAAATTATTACCAGGTAAAAATTTTAAAATGTGTAAGTTAGAAGACTAATTGATTTGTATAAAGCACAAACCTCGATTACCGATTACCAATTACTCATTACCATTATCTAATATGTCAATTAATTTGAATCGTCGTCAATTTATTGGATACTGTACGGCAGTATTTAGCGGCAGTTTACTGTTAAAAGCTTGTAGCAATAACCAAACCTCGACATCCACAGATGCTAATAGTGAAGACGCTTTCAAAATTGCGATCGCGCTTCCGGGAGCGATTACCGATAAGACTTGGAATCAGTCTGGTTATGAGGGTGTGCAGTTAGCAAGACAGCAACTTGGTGCGGAAATTGCTTTTTTAGAACAAATTCCCCAGTCGGAACAAACAGAGGTTTTAACCGATTTTGCTCGTAAGAAATACAATGTTATATTTGCCCACGGTGGACAATTTGATGCTGCAATTCAACAAATAGCACCCCAATTTCCCGATACATATTTTATTGCTGTGAATGGTGCAGTTAAAGGAGAGAATATTGCTGCTTTACGGATAAATCACCAACAAGTTAGTTATTTATGTGGAATTGTTGCCGCTTCAATGACGAAATCTAATCAAATAGCTTACATTGCCGGACAAAAATTTGCTGCAACTGAAGAAGAATTACGCGGTTTAGAATTAGGAGCAAAATCAGTTAATCCTAAAATAAAAGTTACTTCTACTTTTACAGGAGATTGGAATGATGTTTCTAAAGCAAAAGAAGCGACATTAGCTTTGATTTCAACTGGTGCTGATGTCATTTATCAATGGTTGGATAATGCATCACCCGCAGTATTACAAACTGCCGCCGAAAAAGGTGTTTACGCTTTTGGGAATACAAAAGATCAATCAGAAATAGCACCGAAAGCAGTATTAACAAGTGCAGTTAAAAGAATGGATTTAGCAATAGCTTATATTGCAGAATTAGCAAAAAATAAGCAACTAAAAGGCGATATTTATAAAATTGGTTTAGAAAAATCAGATATTCTCAGCTTAGGAAAATTTGGCGATATGGTACCCGAAGATGTTCAGAAAAAGGCAATGGATGCAAAGCAGGGAATTGTTGAGGATAAAATTAAAATTAGTAAAAAAATCAATATACCCTAGGGTGTGTTGTCGCGCAGCGCAACGCACCTCTTCTTATTTTAAATTCAATATGAAAACGGTGCGCTCACGGCGCGAAACAAACATATTTCGTTACAATGCAAATTATTTATCGCGCCATAACACACCCTACTACTTCCGGCTTCTCTCTCCTTCCGCCAGGAGAGGGAAGCAGGATTCATGAGGGAGGTAATAAGCATTTTTTATTATAAAAAGATGACATACTTACGCTTAGAAAATATTACAAAATCATTTGGTTTTTTCGTTGCTAACGATAATATCGGCTTTGAAATAGAGGCTGGTAAAATTCATGCGATTCTGGGAGAAAATGGTGCAGGTAAAACTACTTTGATGAATATAATTAGCGGTCTTTATCAACCAAATAAGGGTAAAATTTATTTAAAAGACAAACCTGTAAATATTACATCTGCAAATACAGCAATTAAACTCGGTATTGGCATGATTCATCAACATTTTATGCTAGTTCCGCAGTTAAGTGTCACAGAAAATATTATTCTGGGGATTGATAGAAATTGGCGCTTAGATATCAAGCAAAAACAACAAAAAATAGCTGATTTATCCAACTTTTACGGATTAGAAATTAACCCCGAAAGCAAAGTAGCCGATTTATCAGTAGGAACACAGCAACGGGTAGAAATTCTCAAAGTTCTTTACCGTCAAGCTAAATTATTAATCCTTGATGAACCAACCGCTGTTTTAACTCCATTAGAAGTAAAATCTTTAATCAAAATCCTCCGTAAACTCGCCGCTGCTGGGAATACAATTATTTTTATTAGCCATAAGTTAGAAGAAGTAATCAACCTTTGCGATACGGTGACAGTATTACGACGGGGGAAAGTAGTTGCAAATAAAAACATTCCAGAAACCACTTCCTCGGAATTAGCAGCATTAATGGTGGGAAGAGAAGTTACTTTTCAATTAAATAAATCTCTGGTAAATCCTGGAAAAGTTGTGTTATCGGTAAATAATTTGCAAATAGCAGACGATAGAGGTGTCACTGCTGTAAATAATATATCCTTTGAACTGCGGGAAGGAGAAATTTTAGGTATCGCCGGGGTAGATGGAAATGGACAGCGAGAATTAGCCGATGCTTTAGCAAAAATCCGAAATATCAAAGCAGGAGAAATTACATTTACTCAAAATTGCTCAACAACAGGTTATATTCCCGAAGATAGGCAGAAAATGGGTTTGATATTGCAGTTTAATATTGCTCAAAACTTGATTTTAAAAGCGTTTAAAAAATTACCCTTTTGTCGTCACTTTTTATTCAAACCCCAAGTAATCGATCGCAATGCAATTTCTGCTATCGAAGAATTTGATATTCGGGGAGCGGGATTTAACGTAAAAGCAAATCAGCTTTCCGGAGGAAATCAACAAAAGATTGTTTTAGCAAGAGAATTAGCGGGAAATCCGGTATTAATCGTAGCTATGCAGCCGACAAGAGGATTGGATGTAGGAGCTACAGAAACTGTACAGCAAAGGTTATTGAAAGAAAAAAATCGAGGAGCAGCGATTATATATATTTCTACCGAGTTAGAAGAAGTGATGGCAATTAGCGATCGCATTGCAGTGATGTATCGAGGTAAGTTTGTTGGTGTTTTGGATGCCCAGACAGCGACGGTTGAGGAACTTGGTTTGTTAATGGGGGGATTGGGTGATGGGGAAAGGAGGTGAATATTTTTGATCGAAAAGAAAGAGGTGAAAATACTATTATGAGAATGGTAACATTTGATTCTTTTGATTTAATCTTTGATACTTAATATTCTATATTCTTTAGTCCCCTTGAGGGGATTTTAGAAGTTATAAGTCAAAATTTAAAATTCAAAAGTAAGAATTAAACACAAAGCTGCTTCCTCAGCATAGTTGATTTAAAAAATATTTTCAGCAATTTATTGCGCTCGTAGGTCGCTAACGGGTGTTAAAAACACGAATCAACTGCTCCTCATGAAGAGGTTTCAAAGAATATTTATTAAGAAATGCGAGTTAAAAATAATCTTAACCCGCTAATTAACTTTTTCAAGTACATTTTTTCTCAATACTTAATAATGTCTATTGTCAGCCGAGTCGCCTTCGTATGGCTGTACTCCTGATTTGGGATAGTCATCATCGCTAGGGCTAAAAATTCTAGCTACTCCATTAGTTATAAATCTGATAAATTTTTGCGGAAATTCGACAACTGATTTAATCATTTTTTTAGCTTTAGATGCAGTAGACATGGGTCCATTCTCCTTTTTAATTAATAGAAAAATCGTCAAAAAAAGTTTGTCTTGTAAGCGGTTCTGCTAATATTAACCCTTCACCGCCGAGGGGATTTTCCTCATTTAACAATTCACCTTCGATTATTGATATTCTTCTAAATGTTCGCCGTGCTGAAGTTGCTTCTTCAAATTAATCTTGTTTCCTCTGAAATGACAGCATCATGAGGGTTTTCTAATTCCTTTTCAGCGCGAGAATGCATTGTTTCTTCGATATGTTCTTCATGTTGACGCTGTTTAACCATTGCGGAGCGCGCTCTTTCTTGCATAGTCAAATCTAGTTTGACCACATCATGTTTTTCAGTATGAGATTTGGGTAGTCTCAGCGTTAAAAGACCATTATGAATTTCTGCTTTCACCTGATTGTATTCAACACACATAGGTAAAGGTATTATGCGTTGAAAGTGTCCGTATTCAAACTCAGTGCGGTAAATACCCTTTTCGTTGCGAACTTTCTGTTCTTCATGTTCGCCGGAAATAGAAACAGCATCTTTAGTTACATGAATATCCAAATCCTTGGGTTCGATACCAGGTACTTGGGCTTGAAGAATAAGATTTGCATCGGTTTCTTTGATTTCTATGGCTGGTTCCCAAGTTGCATTTTCCAGTTTGGGGATACAACTTGAACTATTATTCACAATTTTATTACTGCTTTTATGCATAACCTCATCAAATAAATTATTCATTTGATGCCGTAAACTATCTATGTCTTTTAGTGGGTGCCAGTTTTTTTCAGACATATATTTCCTCCCTGCAATCCCGATGAAAAATTTGTGTGGCGAGCCTTTTTTCTTAGCTCTACTTTTAACTTAGGAAAATAACTTGAGGAACTTGTGAGGAAGGGTGAAAGAGTGGGGAAGTAGGGAATGATTGGTAACTGGTTACTGGTTACTGATTAGTGTTCCAGCCGAGGACTTGACAAATTTCTTGCGCTAATGTTATGGGGCTGAAAGGTTTGGCGA
Source organism: Rivularia sp. (in: cyanobacteria) (assembly GCA_049649675.1). Classification (GTDB taxonomy): domain Bacteria; phylum Cyanobacteriota; class Cyanobacteriia; order Cyanobacteriales; family Nostocaceae; genus Rivularia. Next base: position 8,679 of record JBARZF010000481.1, read on the forward strand.
TCGCCGCTTTAATTCCTAAATCTCTGTAGTGGCTACGGTCAGCATTTTGTACTTTTGCGGTAAGTAAAATTACTGGTATTTGCTTGGTTGCTGAGTTTTCTTGTAAATACTTAAAAGTGGTAATACCGTCCATCTCTGGCATCATCACGTCTAAAAGAATTGCATCTGGTTTGTCTGTTTCGGCTTTTTGAATTCCTTCATTACCCGAACTTGCTGTTATAACTTGCCACTTAGCAGTGGTTTGTAAACAAATTTTGGTAACTTCTTGAATGTATTCTTCGTTATCAATTACTAATATCTTTTTTGCTGCCATCGTTAATTTAAGCCTCACTATAAATAAATTTTCGGTTCTTCCGTACCTAGTATGCTAATTAGATAGTTCAAAAAAAGGGAACAGGGAATAGGGAATAGGCAACAGGCAAAAATACGCTCAAAGCATCAATAATCTGAGTTTAAGAGCAAATAATCCTTTCAAAGTAAAGCTTGAAGAGTTTTTAGCAGGCAATTTAGCATACTAACAACTGAAGAACCAAATTTTCTTATACTCACTGTTAACTGTTAGCTGTTAACTGTTCGCTGTTAACTGTTAAGAGTTCTTTGGTAGAGTGAAATAAAAGGTACTGCCGACTCCCATAATACTTTCAGCCCAGATTTTGCCTCCGTGCATTTCTACTATACTGCGACAAATTGCCAAACCTAAACCAGTACCTTCATGACTGCGCGAATCGGAAGAATCTACTTGTTGAAAACGCTCGAAAATAATGTTTAGTTTATCTTGAGGAATACCCCTTCCAGTATCTTTAAGCATAAATAATATTTCTGAATCTTGTTCGACAACTGTAATCGCAACTGTGTCACCAGAAAATGAAAATCGAATTGCGTTACTAAGTAAGTTCGTTAAAATTTGAATAAATCGATCGGCATCTACTGGTATTTGTAAGGGTGAATTTTCGACTGATAACTTAACTTGTGCTTTGTCAGCTAAAGGCTGAACTATATTGATTGCTTGCTGCATTAATTCAGTTAAATCACAGATTTTTTTAGACATCGTAATTTTTCCCGATTCAATCCGCTCGATATCGAGAATATCGTTAATCAGTCTTACCAAACGCTCGGTGCTATCGGTAGCAATCTGCACTAAACGTTTGCCATTTTCGGAACACATAGGAATTAAATCGGTACTCAGCATTCCTAAGGAACCATGAATTGAAGTTAAAGGGGTGCGGAGCTCGTGAGAAACTACTGAAGCAAACTCATTTTTCATGCGCTCAATTTGTTTACGGTGGCTCACATCTTGTAAATAAACCGTATAAATCGTTTTATTGCCTAAATTAAATTTATAAATCGAAGCTTCAGCCGGAAATTCGCTGCCATTCTTGCGTTTACCATAAATTTCACTACGTTCGCCCATTTTTAGAGATGGAGTTTGCGACTTACCAAAAGCAGCTACATGGTGACGGTGAGCTTCTACCGAACGTTGTGGTAAAAGTAAATCTAAAGGTTTTCCAAGTACTTCCGAAACCAAATAGCCAAAAATTTCTGAAGCACCTTGATTAAATAAAGTAATGCACTGATTGCTATCAATACAAATAATTGCATCCGAGGCAATTTCTACAATCCCGGCAAATTGAGCTTGCGCTTGCTGACGCTCTACTAATTCTAATTGTAAGCATTCATTGGTTTTGACTAATTCTGCGGTACGTTCTGTTACTCTATTTTCTAATGTCTCCGATTCTTGACGCAGAGTAGTTTCTGTATGCTGTTTTCCTATCGCACCCGAAAGTACATTCGCAATCGCTTGTAAAAAATAAATGTCATCTTGATTAAAAGCACGTTTTTTAGAAGTATATACACCCAACACACCATAAGCCCCATCAATTCCAGAAATTGGCACGCTTACACCGCTAATAATGGAATGTTCTTCGAGTAAAGTGGGGCTGTTAAATCGGGTTTCTTGGCGCAAATCTTCGACAATAACTGGTTCTTTTGTCACCAATGTATTGACAGCTAGCGAATCATTAAAACGTATCTGCGCTCGTTTTACCAATCCTTCGTGCCAACCAATTCCCGCACGCAGCAACATCGCATTACCTGATGGTAAAATTTCTAAAATATGACAAAATTCTACATCCAAACTTTGAGCAACTAATACAACAGCTTCATCCATCAAAGTAGATATGTCTTGATTCAACAAAGCCGATTGTCCCAACTTTGCTACACTTGCTTGTTGCTCAACTTTGGTTTGAAGTAACAGATTAATTTTTTCTCTTTCTGCTTCAGCTTGTTTCCTCGCAGTTATATCTCGCGTTATTGCCAATTGTACTAATTCAGCATTATCTGGGTTGAGTAAAGGTACCCCATGACTTTCTACAATATGATGGCTACCTGATAAACCGATTATTTCAAATTCTAAAGTTCGCTGATTTCCCTGACAAACACTTTTATTGAAATCTTCAAAAGCCTGACGATCTTCTGGTGCAATTACAGAATAAATGTTTTTACCAATTGCAGTTTCGTCCGCTTCAATCATTGCCAAACCAGCGGGATTTATTTCTAACAATATTCCGTCGGCAGCAATCAATTTAATACATTCAGGAGATGTATTGAATATTTTTTGCCAGCGATCTTCCAAATTTTTATTATGTTCTTCCCGTTCATTTGTCGTTCTTTGAATTAATGTAATTCTTTCCAAACGGTTGACAATTCGGGTAACTAATTCCGGCCCTACAATTGGCTTGCTGACAAAATCATCTGCTCCAACACTAAAAACTTGATTTACAATTTCTGCTTCATTATGAACAGTTAGAAACAATACTGGTAACTCGCTCCAGCGCGAATTATTGCGGACTTCATGACATAGTTCAATACCGTTTACTCCAGGCATTTCTACATCGAGAATTAGTAAATCGGGCTGTATTGCTTCTAAGGTTTCCCAAAATAAATGCGGGGAAGCTAAAGTTTTTACAGTAATTCCCCAATATTTTAGTAAATTTTGCAATAATTCTAAAACTTTTGGATCGTCATCTACGGCTAATACAGTTGTTTGGGCATCTTCTGACTTTTTAATTAATTGCGTTGCAGAATAAAATATTTGTTCTGAGGATATAGGTTTTTGCAATATAGTGTTTTGGGTATTATCAATAAATTGGCAACTATCATTCGTCTCTGCTTCTTGGGTTAAAACTATTATGGGAATTGGCGGTTTACGATTTTTGAACTCTGCTAATAAGCTTAAACCTCGATCGTCCTTTAAAACATCAGCATCGACTATCGCAACCGAAGGATGTTCTTGGTAAAGTTTCTCTCTTGCTGTAGAAACGCTATTAACAATCTTGGTTTGCAATCCCCAATCGGCAGCTTTTTTGACTAAATCTTCAGATATTTCTTGATCTGTATCAACCACTAAAAGTAAAGGACGCTCATCTAATTTATCTGTATTGCTAGAAGATGTAGTCTCTGCTTGAGGTGCATCAATTTCAGCAAATAAAGCCTTTACCCAATCGTTAAATTGTACGATTTTAGTTTCATCTAAAATCTTATTTTCTTTAAGTAAATATTCAATTTTATGCGCTAATTTTGAACCATTTGGAAAACCGAAAGTACCTAGAGAACCAGCAAGTGTATGAGCTTCTGCTACTGCTTGGGAATGCAATTCGTTTGTTAAAGATTCATTATTTTGTAGTGTAAGTGCTGCTAAGAGCAATACATTTACCTGTTCGGATACCCTTCCTTTATATTTGTCCCAAACCCCAGCTATGGCGTTTAGAGTCTGCGCTTTAGTTACTTGTTCTTTATCTCCTTGTCCCCTTGTCCCCTTGTCTCCCCTTCTCATCTTCTCCTCTACAATTGGCTTTAACCGATAACCTATACCATATACAGTTTCAATCAAATTACCAGGGGCACCCGCAGCTTTTAGCTTCATTCGCAATCCTTTGATATGAGTGCGAACGGCTTCTTCTGAAGGAATATCGGAGTAAGACCACAAATGCTCTAAAATCATTCCACAGCTGAATACACGGCGACTATTGCGTAAAAATAATTCTAATAATGAATATTCTTTAGGAGTTAAAGATAAATTTTTTGTATCATAATCGACTTCGCAACTAGTAGGATCGAGTCGTAAATTGCCCCATTCTAGTACTGGCTGTAAGTTTACTTTTCCCCTTCGCAATAAAGCCCTAACACGAGCAACTAACTCTTCTTCCTCAAAAGGTTTCACTACATAGTCATCAGCACCAGCATCCAAACCAGTGGCTTTTTCGTGGGGACTATCGCATCCGGTTACTAGCATAATTGGAATTAACCATCCACCAGAACGAATTTTTTGGCAAAGGCTAATACCATCTAGCTTCGGTAAAGTTATATCTAAAATAATTAAATCGTAGTCAAAAGCTTGAACTAATTCCCAACCCGTTTCTCCATCGTTAGCAACTTCAACTGCATAATTGTGATGAGTCAGTACGGCACTCAGCGCTTGAGCAACAAATTCATCATCTTCTACAACTAGGATTTTCATAGCTTTTGGCAGTTTAAATTTAAATATTGGTTGATGTGGAAGAGTTTTTTAACTTTTATATATTTACATAAAGGACTTTCCCATATATATTCTAAAATATAAGACTAAAAATAAATATATTTTTCAATGAACATAACTTTTATTTAATCATTTAAGCTATCGACATAGATGTTAATTTTTATGAGCGTTTTCCCACATATTTCTAGGATGAAATACCACTAATTGCCTTAATTCTTTATCAGTCGATAAATCCGGAAGCCTCTCCTCACAACTTCCTCAATTTTTTAATTTAACTTTAAATTAGATGCTTTCATAACAGCGAAAAGGTATCGAGATATTTACTTTCGGTTGGTACAGAAGAGGTAAAAATATGTTTAATAAAATTTTGGTTGCCATAGATGATTCTGAAAATAATCAACATATCTTAAATGAAGCTATCTCTTTAGCTTTAGCAAGCGATGCTCAACTAATACTTACTCACGTAATACTCCCCTTCAATGAAATATATCCCGAGCCTGGGTTTATTGCCGCACATGGTTATCATCCCACCATACATGGTGAAACCACAATAAAATACTACATGGAACGATTGGAAGCTTTGGAACAAAAAGGTATTGAGTTGTTACAATCCTTTGCAAAAAAAGTCCGAACTTGCGGTGTTGAGGTTGAGTATGTTCAAGCTACTGGTTCTCCAGAATTTATGATTTGCAAGGTTGCTCGTAACCGAAAGGTTGACTTGATTATCATAGGTCGTCACGGACGTACCGGATTAGCTGAATTTTTCTTGGGTAGTGTTAGCAATTATGTACTGCATCATGCACCTTGTTCTGTTTTGACAATCCAGGGACAAATTCATCAAGAGGAAACCGATTCTTTAATAATGGAAGCGGCTTCAATGTAATTTGAAACACCGATTAATTTGACCTCCCAATTGTTTTGGGAGGTTTTCATGAAAAATCATCTGATTATTAATATTACTGACTATGTTTCAAAAGCTATATAATTACCTTTAGTTTAGTTTAATTGAATCAACTTTTTTAAGCAGATACTCCATATAAACGAGAAGATAAATTTACTGAGTTTTGACCTAATGGGACGGTATTTTTGATTTTAGAACTTACTAAAGAATTTGGTTTATTTCGTAAATTCAATCGTGCGTTAAATTCTCCGGATATTGTCTCTATTGATGAAATAGATTGTTTATAAGTACTTACTGGCATAGCTTGCCAGCAACTTCGACAAAACCAAGAAATTCCATATAAATTGTGAGAAGCGGGGAACTCAGCACCTTCAGGTCTGAGAGGAACGCGACATAGGCACTTTTAAGTGCCGTGAAAATTAGAATGAATAGTTATAACCATCCATTCTTTGTATTATCTT
>JBARZF010000482.1:0-4396 GCA_049649675.1 Rivularia sp. (in: cyanobacteria)
GCAGCACTACCGAAACCGGAAGCTAGCAATGCTCCAAGTATCATTAATCTTAATTTTGGCCCGGTTGGTTTAGTATTTAGTAAAGGTTTAGCTAATACTTGAGTGCTGGGATAAGCGCTGAAAGCACCGAGTTTTGATTGTTCGGCTTGTGCGACGACTCCGTTGTAAACCCCTTCGGCGATATCATATTGTCGTTGCAATTCCAGTAATTTACCTTGTTTTTGGGGTAAAGAATTTAAACTTGCATTCAATTGATCGATCTGGGGTTGCAGTTGTCCCACTTTTTCCAGCATTCCTACAGCTTCACTTTCTGCTACAATCAGCCTTTCAGCTAAGTTAGCGGTGTTTTCTCCCATAATTTTATTAACATTATTGATTGCTCCTGAATCGGTGGCACCACCAATAAACTGATTGAGTTGGTTGCGTAAAACAGCCCGCTGATACTGTAAATTCTGTACTTGGGGATGATTGCTGGTTAACTTTCCCAAGCTCTCTACCAACTCAACTTCAACTTCACTTAATTTATCACGTACTAATTGATACTCTTTATATTCTTTGAGTCTGACAGAATTTACTGCTGCGCCCGGACTCAGATTTACCCGAGCCGATAGCGTCTTTACCGTAGCTTCAGCGGCTTTGGCTTGGGCTATAGCTTGAGCTTGTTCCGTTTTCAAAGTATTGATAGCTGAAATAATTTCTTTCGTCTGCTCCTCCGAGCTAACTAAATTAGTTTTTTGCTTGAATTCACTTAATGCTTGTTGTGCTTTAAGTAACTTTTGGGCAGCAAGCTTGACTTCCGGCTGCATAAATTGCGATCGCTGTTGTGCTTCATCCAAACGCAATTCCTGTACGCGATCGCGAAATGCTGCAATTAATGCGGTTGCTCGCTGTCTGGCTAATTCGGGGCTAGAACCTTCGGCAGAAAGAGATATAACTGTAGATTCCTTTTCGGGGGAAACTTCAAACAGTTTCTTAAAATTGCTCAATCGAGAAAATTCATTTTTTTCGGGGTCATTTTGCCATACTTCATTAACAACATCGTCGCTCATGGCGATGGAAGAAAGAATATTTAACGGGTTTATCTGTTGAGAAAAAACGACTCCGCCATCCCGAACACTACCCAATTTACCTAAATCTGCGTCACTATCGCTAGTAATGTTAGGCAATATCAACTGTGCTTGGCTATTCCAAACCTTGGGGGTTATTTTGATATTAATCGTAGTTATTCCCAGCACCAAAACATTCCAAGCCAAGAGCAGTTTCCAATGATTTATTACTATTTTGGCAATTCTATTCATACGAATTCTTGCTCCAAATCTCTAATTTTTTTTAAGTTTAAGTTATAGTCTGTTTATCAATAAATATTACTTTTGCAGTTGGATTATGGCAGATCATCCTGGATATATCTGCATCAAATGTTCTGCTAATTTAGGTCCCTTGAATATCTGTCCTTTAAAATTAGGTGGCGGACATTTTATTGCCTGTTCTAAATTATCTAAACTAGTACAGTAAGGTATCCCCATTTTCTCGACTCCACGAGCAAACCATAATTGATGGTCATCTATATGTTCGTTGTAACGAGATAAACGCGGTACTAAAATAAAACACGCTCCTTTATCTGCTAATCCCCGTGTTAGCCCCTGCCCAGCATGAGATATAGTCAACCGAGACTCTTGTATTCTCTTCATTAAAAAGCTCGTTTCAACTATTGGTGTAGTTTTTACGAAAGGATATTTTGCCAGCTTAGATACATCAGTTGTTCCATGCTGCACAAAAACACTTTCCGAAATTACCCCAGCATCTAAAAGACTATCGAGCCAATTGATAGCTCGATCGAAAGAAAAGGGAATCGTTCCTAATGTTACCGTAATCATTTTTTTTCAAATCAAATTGATTTTTTACCTGAATAAAAGCCTTTAAGCATACCCTTTAAAAATTGCTTTTGGATACTTACTACATAAATTAGGCCACTGTACGTAAAATTCATCGCTTAATTTATAAACCAATTTTCCAGATAAACTCAGTTCCTCACTTCGAGAAATACTTTCCACATACACAAACCGTTTTCTAAATAATTTAGCTGCAAAAGCAAAACCAACAGCGATACTAGCTCCCGTTGAAACAACGATATCCGGCTGCTCAAAATGAACTAACTTAAACACCAGAGGAAGATTACGTAAAAAAGCCCAAATGTCTCTGGGAGCTTGATAAGGCAACCAGTGAACTTTTTCTTCCCCTTCCAATAATGTTGTATCTTTTTTCCAGTCAGTTACCCATACCCGCTCGTGATTCGACCAAAACGACTCCAATCTCCTCATAGTTGAAAAATGACCTCCGGAAGTACATACCAGCATTAACTTCATTAATTCACCCTTCAGATACTTGACAGACACTGCAACGTTAATAACCCGACAAACATTGTATTCACGAAGAACAACCACGCTTCGATGCAGGAAAGGTATAGCATTCAATTACTACAAATTGCGACTACCTTCATGTTGTCTGCCTAAGCTATTGGATGCCAACCCTAGATAAATGAAACAGATTCCTCCTTCGGTAAAGGATACTGTGCATCAAATTAGTATAGTTAATTAAATTTAAACAACAATTATTACTTACAAACAGTTATGAGCATAATTCACCCCATAGATATACTTGCTTGATATTAACTTAAATATAGTCTATATACGTAATCCCAGAGAAAAAAAAGTTTGTTGACCGAATCAGTAAACTCACGTGCAAATAAATCAGCGATTGCCATTTGCATCACAAATTAGATTCATAAAAAATTAATACTGACAGTAATATTACTTATACAGTATTTAGAAACAGCCTCCTTTAAAAAGCGAGACTGGGGGGATATGAATGTTTATAGCACTTTATTTACCGTTGTATCTGTCTAAGTATTGGTACAATTAACTATAATTAAATTCAGCTTACTTCATCAAAAATTTCAATTATCCTAAGTATGCTCAATGCTTTTCATACATCAGTACTGATGCAGATGAAATGTTTTAAAATATACGAGCTAACAGCTTTTAACCGCTCCGAACGAAAATATCAAAATAAATAAATACACAATAGCATCGTAAAAATAGCAACAAGTAACTATTACTACAATTGAATTGATTAAGACCAACCTATTAGACAAAAAATGAATTAATGTTCTTTGTGCTGAAGTAGACAGGTACGGTTATCTACAGTGGATTTCCCTCCAAAGGTCACTGTCTAACCATAGTCAGAAGCGATAAATTGAATATGTAGCCAAAAATAAACAAGAAAGTAAAAGTAAAAATGCCAATCAGTTGCGCTGTTAAGAACGGAAGACAGCAAGCAAAATTAAAGAAGATATCCTTTAAGTTGTTAATAAAATTGGCATCAACATCAACTATAGATATAGATAATATCGTTTTTAACTGACTGTATCATGCGTAAAAAACTACAAAGTGCCCTCAAACGGCTTTCCAAACCCCTCTTAGTTCTGTTCCTCACGTTTACATTGGTATTTAGCCAAGCACCGGGAGCCTTAGCCCGTGGTAGCGGAGGAAGAATTGGTGGCGGTTCTTTTAGGATGCCTTCAAGTCGCCCTTACTCATCTCCTCGCACATATGCTCCTCCCGGAGGCGGATATCGTGGTTATCCCGGAGGTGGTGGATTTGGTTTTCCTTTCCTATTCCCCTTTATAGGTATAGGTGGAGGTGGAGCAGGCTTATTTGGGATCTTAATTTTCTTTGCTTTAGCCAACTTTGCAGTACAAACCTTCCGTAGAGTTGCTAGCGATGGAGGGGAAGAAATGGGCTACAGCAGCAACCCTCAAATTTCCGTAACTCGCTTGCAGGTAGGCTTATTAGCTCAAGCCCGCGAACTACAAACCGAGCTAAATCACCTTGCCGAAACTGCCGATACCGAGTCCTCAGTTGGTAGAGCGCAAGTATTACAAGAAGCTAGTCTTGCTTTAATGCGTCACCCCGAATACTGGGTTTATGCAGGTGGTGGTACAACGCAAGCACGTTTGAATTCAGCAGAATCAGAATTTAACCGTTTATCCTTAGCAGAGCGTAGCAAGTTTAGTGAAGAAACACTAACCAACGTCAACAACCAGTTGAAATCCGCTACAGCCAAAAACGGCTTACCATCCACCGGAGAAATAGAAAATCCCACCGATTTAATTACCCAAGGTCCCGGAGAATATATAATTGTCACCTTACTCGCAGCAACTTTAGGTAAAACCGAAATTCCCAACATCAACAGTTCCGACGATTTGCGTCAAGCGCTAAGTCAATTTGGCGGTATTCCCAGCGACAAACTGCTCGCATTCGAGATATTGTGGACACCCCAAGCCAATGGTGACACCTTAACCAGCGATGATTTGTTAGCCGAGTATCCTGACTTGAAA
>JBARZF010000483.1:0-4983 GCA_049649675.1 Rivularia sp. (in: cyanobacteria)
TATTTGTTATTTGAGGATTGGTAGCAGATTCTAATATTTCATCATCAATTAGTTCGTCGCGATGCAATACCGCTAATAAATACAACATCAAAGGTTGACGGACTAAATCTGATAGTAAAAAATGAGATTTTCGAGAAAAAGCTTTATTCTTTTTTAGAAATGAAAAGAAGTTTTGAGAAACCGTTATAGATTGAACTTTTGCCCAACTTGCAAACCACTGCTTCCACTCATCTTGTCCCCAAGGTTGAATTTTGATTCGACGTAATTGTGATGCTGCTTTGTTGACGATATCTTCTAAAGCCCAGCTTTGGCTGGTTAAAATAATTTTATGATTAAATCGCGATTGGAATTCAAGTAACTGTTGTAAAAAAATCGCGATCGCCATTTTGTTTTCGGCGCAGTTGTGTAGTTCGTTTAATCCATCAAGTATTAATAAATATTTAGTTTGGGATTCTTCTAGCCAAGTAGATAAATTTATTTCAGAATTATTTACAAAAGCAGATTCCAGGGTTTCTTGAAAATCATCGCCGCATTTTACTTCACTAAGACAAATATTTACGGGCATCCATTCTCGATATAGCTTGTGCGCTATCCGTGCAGCTAAGATTTCACAGAAGCTAGTTTTTCCGTAGCCAGATTCCGATTCTATTACCGTAATGGTTTCTAAATCGTCCAACTGCGAAACCACCCATTTCATTAAATCAACTGGCTGATGATTTCTTTTTACAGGTAAACCAGTGGGGGGAATATATATATCCTTGAGAGAAAAAGATTCTATTAACAGCGGTTGCCCAAGTTTTGTAATTAAGCTTGCCCGATATTTTTCTCTATAAAAATTAATATCATTGTTAGTTTTGAATTCTAGCGAATTTCCCAATCTAAAAAATTTTTGTAACTGAACCAAAGTGGCTGCATTTTTACTCACAACCACAATCAAATGTCCCAAAAGTTTATTTTTTAACCGCTGAATAATTAACTCAGCTTCTGCTTCAAAAACGTTATTAGCAACCAGCAAAGCTACAGCAATACGATTAATTCGTTCTACTGCATAAGAATCAGCAACCGTTAACAGCGCTTCTTCCGCTTGCACGTCACTGAGTTTTTCCTCTCGGAGAATTTTTATTAAAGCTTGTAAACGTTCATCCCGCAAAGGTTTCACCGAAGCATTCGCAAACAAACTTAAAGTTTGCCCTTCTCCCATTGTCTCCTTCTCTTCAAAATACACCAATCTTTCCAGCCAAACTCGCGAAAGACTTTGCTCTTCAATCAAAACCTCTTCTAAAGCTTGTAAATAGGCAACTTGAAAAGCTAGCCAAGTTGCTTCATTGCGATTAAAAGGCTTATTTTGTGCTAACAGACTTAAAATACTTTCAGTTAACCGAGCAAATACACCAACTTCATGCCAAACAAACCTTAAAGGAAGTTCCAAAACTTCTGCTAAAGTACATATATCAAATGCTGAGGGGCTTTTAACTTCCATATCCCGAATGATTTGCAAGGCAACACCAGTTATTTGTCCATGCGAATACTCTTTTATGTGACTTATTTCGATATAATTTTCTACCAACCAATGCCGAATGCTCAAATTCATTTAAATACTCAGTAAGCTCTGTATACGGCAATTATTATTCATTTTAGATTTTAGATTTTAGATTTTAGATTTTAGATTTTAGATTACAGGTAGGGGGTACCACCGGAGTTAATAGTTAGAAATTAATAATTTTCTACCCCCTCTACCCCCTCTCCCCCACGCCACTTGCTACGTACTGCGGGAACCTCCGCAACGCAGTGGCTCCTCTCCCCCTCCCCTCATCCCCCCAAAAGGTGTATCTACAAAAGGAATCATTAGTGAACAAACTATGAGCGATCGCCCTCTAAAATTATTGTTAATTGATTCCGATCCCATTTTTAGATTGGGATTGCGTCAAACTCTGGAGGAATTCCCGGAGTTGCAAGTTGTAGCGGAAGCTGAAACTTACACTACAGCGTTGCAAATTTTAGCAGAATTGGCGCAGCAAGATCCTAATTTAGTCAATTTGGTCGTTTTGGAACCCGACAATAATCGTTCTGCAAATCGTCAAGAATTTGGCTTACAGCTAATTAGACAGTTGAAAAAACAGTACCCAAATTTACCTATTTTGCTTCTATGTCATATTCTCCAACCGGGAATACTTGCAGCTTTAAAAGCTGAAGGAGTAAATGGTTATTGCCCCAAAGGTACTCCCGTTTCCGAATTAATTACTGCCATGCAGCAAATTGCGGCAGGAAGTTCTTATTGGATTCATCAAACCCAACAATTAAAAGAATGGCAAGGTGAAACATTAGGAGAAACATTACTCCCAAAACGCAAATTTCAGAACACTTTAATTAATAAGTTACGGAATAATTTGCGCGAATCGGGAACTACTTATATCCAACCTAGCTTGACAAAAGTTACCAGACAACTGCAAATCCCCGGATTAACAGTGCTAAACAAAGCTATTTTAGCTGGAAGACGACGGGAATTACTTGCTGCACAATGGTTGCTTGATAATTTAGTAGATTTAGTACCAGAACAACAACAAACGCCCCCTAATACTTTAAGTTCTTTCCCAGAATTACTATCACCCAAACCAGAAAACAGCACTCTCACCGTCACAAACCCTACAACAAACCCTCTCTCTCCATCTTTACTCAGTCCAAGAGCTTTACAAGCAACATTATTTGCATCTTGTATTAATAAACTTCAATTTAGCTTACAAAATGTAACAGATATTCCGTTAGAAATAGATATTTTACGAGAAGATAAAAAGCGAGAACTACTTTATTTATTACTACAGAAATTTGCAGATTCTCTGGATGAATTACGTAATTCTGGAGTAGAATTAAACTCGTTAAATGAAATAAATAATGTATTATTAGCAGATGTTTGGGAAGCCGCAACCAAAGAATTATTCGGCAAGTTTTCGCGGATAAAGATAGGAGATATTGAAGTAGAAATTGTCGATATACTGTTAAAAGATGCAGAAATTGTTAAGATACAAATTCTTAATAAAATTGTTTTAACAACCGAATTATTATCTTATTTAATATATCAAACAGACTTATACATAGATAATACATCCTATTGGGCAGCCAGCGACGAAGCCAACGAACACGCTGCGATGATTTTAGAAAATATGTTAATTAGTATCGCCAACGCCGTCATGCAGCCGTTGTTGAATAGATTAGCAAATATTGAAGTTATAAAAAAAGATTATTACAATCGTCAACTTATTTCTACTAGAGAAATCGAACGCTTCAGAAACAATTTATCGTGGAAATATCGCTGGCAGAATTATGTTGGGGAAGCCCAAGAAATATTTGAAAGTCGTCACGAACTATTAGTACTTGCACCTCGCGGCATAGCCAAAGTCTTAGTATACGCATCCCGCAACAACGAATTAGCACAACTTGAAGGAATCCCATTAGTAGTTACATTACTATTAGAACTCCGGGATGCAGCCACACCCCGCATACAGTCGCTAGTATCCTTTCTAGGTAACGGCGTAGTATTCGTACTTACCCGAGTAGTAGGTAGAGGAGTCGGTTTAATAGTTCGCGGCGTGCTTCAAGGAATCGGTAGCGCCTCCTTGCCGGAGAGGAAGAGGAATCGGGATTAGGGCATTGGGCATTGGGCATAGGGCATTGAATAACTTCTACCGCTTAACTTTTTCTTTATCAGCACTTACGAAAGCCCCCCTTTTAAAGGGGGGTTGGGGGGATCTGCAATGTGTGGAATAATATATTTCCCGTGATTGCTGCTCCCATCCCAGTCATATTTATCTTTATTTACCCAATCCCCAATCCCCAATCCCCAATTGATAACTGATAACTGATAACTGATAACTGATAACTGATAACTGATTTACCTACTACGCAGAAAGTAAAAAACACTGTCCCAAAAATCTTGCAAACGTCTACTTTCAAATTTTTGTTTGTTCCATTCCCATGCTGTTTGTTCGATGATTTCTGAAAAGCTTGAATTAACTGGTGCTAAATTAGCTAATTTATTAATTTTGATTTTTTCACTAATAGATAAAGCGATTATATTTACTAACTCTCTGGCTTCTGCTCCTAATAAAGAAGCACCTAGTATTTCACCATTACGATGAACTATTATTTTACAAATACCTGTAGTTTCGTCTGCGATCTGAGCAGATGCTAAGGTTTTAAAATACTGCCGTAAAACTAAAATCTCATTTTTATCATATCGATTTTTGGCTTGTCTTTCTGTGAATCCAACCTGCGCTAATGTTGGTTGAGTCAAAATTCCCCAGGGAATAGCCTGATAATTAATCTTATGTTTAGGGAAGAACAAAGCATTTTTTATGGCAATTTTGGCTTCGTAATTAGCAATATTTGGTAAATTGTAACCGCCAATTACATCTCCACAAGCGTAAATCCGATGATTGGTTGTTTGGAGTTTTTTATTTACTGATAAACCACGAGAATGATACTTTACCCCCACAGCAGCTAAATTCAACGATTCGATAAAAGGTTGTTCGGCTACAGCGACTAATATTTCATCAGTTTCAATCGCGATATTTCCTGCTTGCAGCCACTTTTTACCTTCAATCAATCGAATTTGAGTTACAGATAACTGCGTAAAAACACGTATTCCTTCAACTTCTAACTGCGCTTGCAACAACCGAGCAATTTCTGAGTCAACAGGAGAAATAATATAAGGGCTATTAGCTATAAACGTAACGCTATAACCCAATCTAGCTAAAGCTTGAGCGATTTCCACACTTTGCGGCGTACCACCAAGAATTACCCAGCTTTTCGGTGGTGTAGAACTTTCTAAAACCTGCCAAATATTTGATAAAGTCAAAAACCCCGTTTTCTGCAATCCCTCAATATTTGGAATTGCTGGAATTGAACCCGTAGCCAGTAAAAAATTACGTGCTAGTAACTTACGATTATTAACAACAAAACTCAAATCTGGCGAAGCTTGAAAACAGC
>JBARZF010000484.1:0-5278 GCA_049649675.1 Rivularia sp. (in: cyanobacteria)
TAGTAGCAGGTGATGAAAACTTTAGTACCGCTGATAAGACTCCTGCACCTGGACACATTTTAGAGTACCGCATCAGTTACAAGAATATCTCCGAGCCTCAATCTGGTACTGATAACATAATCTTGAATGCTAGCGATATCAGGATTACTGAGGATGGTACTGGTACTGCCACCATTAAAATTAAAGATGAGAATGGTAACGAGATAGAGACAAAGAACAACTGGGCACTAGATAACGATAATAACGGTGAAATAGACACCAGTAATATTAGTGGTTCGGCGACTGATTCTGGTGGTGCAAATATCGAATTTACTCCTAACGGCGACCAGACAGGTACGACTGCTAGTACTGATGTAACTAGGTATGTGGTAGTAGTTAGCGATGATGTTGAACCTCAAGAGATGAGAAACTTTACCTTCCAGCGTCGGATTAATGGTACTGGATTGACAGGTACAGCAACAACACCAACACCACCAGTAGGACCATAGATTGAATTAATTGTAAAGGCGCTCTCTTTATTCGCGTCTTTACTTCAACTCACCGCAAACCGGAAGAGTAATAAACCCGGTTTCTCCATGAAATCGGGTTTATTAAAACCCAATTCTCAACATTCAATTCCAGCAATACTTATTGAGGTAATTCATATGAAGCGTTTTTCTATTGCAAGTTTAGGTGCAGTTGCATTAATTGCAGGTATGACTTTCAGCAGTCAAATTCCTGTAGTTGCAAATATCTTCCAAGGTGGAGTTGCTGTTGCCCAAAACGCTAAGAAAGGACAAGTACAGTTGCGTTTGAAAGCTGAAAAGAAAATTATCAGCAAAGACGCTCAAGGTAAGAGAAAAGTAACCTGGCAAGAGTTGTCGAATGGCGCTCAAGTACAGCGTGGTGAAGTACTGCGCTACTCGATATCTGGTGCAAATAATGGTAGTAAGGCTGTTAATAATCTTGCTATCAATCAACCAATTCCTAAAGGAATGTCTTTCGTACTCAACTCTGCAACGGTAAATTCAAACACTGGCGCACAGATTACTTACAGCATTAATGCTGGTAAGACTTTTGTAAAAAATCCTACCGTCCAAGTTAAGCTAGCAGACGGTACGGTAGCAACCCGTCCCGCTCCAGATAGTGCTTATACTCACATCCGTTGGAATTTTGGTAAATCCGTTCCTGCGAAAGGAAATGTTAATGGAACTTATCAAGTAAAAGTACGTTAAGTAGGATTTTGGATTTTGGATTTTAGATTTTGGATTGAAGAGACGTAGCAATAGATTAATAGACATCTCCGGAAAACATTTATATGGTTCCAAATTTACGCGAAAACCTAGCCCCCCTACCCCCCTTCCCTGCGAGGGAAGGGGGAAAATTAAGCCTCTCTCCTAGTAGGAGAGAGGTTTGGAGAGAGGTTTTTTCATTTCCCGCAGATGTCTAATAGGATTTTGTACTGCTACGTCTTTACATTAAGAATTTGATGGTTAAGAAATAAAAAAACGCAATATGTCTGATTATTAATTATATTAGGAGAAATTCGTGAGCCGCAAAAAGAAGCGATACCAGATTTATGGTAGTAGCTGGTTCCGACGGATAGCGGCTACCTTTTTAGCAGGAAGTATTGTTCAAAGTCCTATCTCTACATTTGCTCAAAAGGTTCCAAATCTGGCAATTAGCAACCAAGCTGAATTTAGTTATAAAAACAAAAAAACTAATCAAATTTATCGGGGAAGTACTAGTCAAATACAAGTTAATTATGATGGAGTATTAATTGATCCATTAGGAAGAATTTTAGCTTGTGGAGGACAACCTTTAGCCGATTATACCGGATATTCTGTAGCTTTATATGACCCCGACCCCAATGATCCTACTGGAACAGAATTAGGGCAGTTAACGCAATTAACCACGACGGAGTTACCGGATATTGAAGAGAATGGTGTTTTTAGAGGTCTTGAACCAAATGAAACAAATATCAACCCATTCCCTTTAAGTAACGTCGAGGAAGGTTTCTACAATTTCTTATTCGATCCTAATAGAGGTCAAGTTGATCCTGGTAGAACTTTTATTTTAGTAGTTAATCCTCCCGAAAATTCTGGTTTTTCGCAACGACGCATTAAGTTAGAAATTAATCAAAGTACTGGTAGTATTCAAAATAATGTTGTTCGCTATACTGCGACATCTTTAGATGGTCAACCTATCAGCACTAATGGTGGTACTCAAATTACCGATACGGTTGTTTTTGTTCCTAATGCTGAAACTGTTGGACTAGATTTATTAGGATTTGAATTTGATTTGGGTTTGTGTCAATCCGAACAAATCACAATTACTAAAACAGGCGATCGCGCTACTGCAGAACCTGGTGATACGCCGGTTTATCGTCTCTCGTTGAGAAATACGGGCGATACTGGTTTGGATAATGTGGTTGTTACGGACCAATTTCCCTTGGGATTTAAGTTTTTACCCGAATCCGTTCGCGCTCAAATAGGGGATGAAGAAGTTACGGTAACTACTGATAGTAATGGTTCTAACGTAACCTTCCGAACTGATGCAACTATTCCTGAAGATGGCGTACTAAATATTGTCTACGCTGCTAAATTGACTCCCGATGCTGTACGAGGTTCGGGCCGCAACACGGCTACTGTCAATGCTCAAAGAAATGACAATGATTTTGCTGTTAAAGATGGTCCAGCAACGCATTTATTGAAAATTCGTCCGGGGATTACTTCCGATTGCGGTACTATCATCGGTCGGGTATTTGTCGATAAAAACTTTGATGGGGAACAGCAAGCAGGGGAACCTGGTGTACCAAATGCAGTAATTTTCCTAGAAAACGGCAACCGTATTACTACTGACCCAGACGGATTGTATTCGGTCAAAAATGTATTACCAGGTAAACATACAGGAGTTCTGGATTTACAGAGTCTACCCGGTTATACTTTGGCTCCTAATGTCAAGTTTAAGGAACGCAACAGTCAATCACGGCTTGTAAATTTAGAGCCTGGTGGAATGGTAAGAATGAACTTCGCAGTCACTCCCAGCTTTGGTGAGGAGGCAAAGAAATGAAACGACAATTAAACGGTGCAGGTATTTTCAACTTCAAATTAATTGGCGCGATCGCCATAACTACGAGTGTGGGATTATACCCGTTCGTAGCAGATGCTCAATCTATAGATACAGGAATAAAAACTCATAAAAGTAATAGCGAGCTTACTTATTCCAAAAGAATTGAAAAAGCGGCTGAGGCAAAGAATAATCATAAAAATTTAATTGCTTTAAATGAAACTGAAGATGTCAATCCAAATTTGCCTGCTAGTTTACAGAAGTTAGTAGATGAGCGTAACTATGCAGCAGAATATATTTTAACTGCTTTAAAAGCATCTGAAAGTACCGATAAAAAGTTACCATCAAGTTTACAAAAGTTAGTTGACGATCGAAATCAAGCAGTAGAAAAGACGCTGATTGCTTTAAAGTCTGTTGAAGTTTCCGAACCTAAATTATCTCTAGTACAAAAAATAAAATATTCACGCAAGCAGGAATTAGATTCACCAGAAAAACTAGTTGCTATCAAACCATCACAGCTAGATACTGAAGAACAGTTACCATCTAGCTTACAAAAGTTTATCGATGAACGCAATCGGGTCATAAATTCACAAGAAGAAATAGTCACATCCCAAGATACGCAATATACTGCATCTTTGATTGAACCCAAAGAAATAAGTGTTAAGGAAGGAAAATATAGTGCTTCTTTACAAAATTTACTGTTATCCGTAGATAAGAATGCACAAATATCTGACAGGTTTAAAATAGATTCAGATAATACTCAATTAGTTGCTTTAGAGCCATTTATTGATGGTGAAAAACTAGCAGAAGCGAAAAATCAAGATACATCAGAAAAGAAAACAGATGTAAAAGAATGGTTTGAGAATTTTGGTTCTACACTAGTTGCAATCAATGTATTTGATTCAATATCTCCCAATGCTAAACCTGCCGAAAATATTCCAACTTTAATCGCAAAGAATTGGACTACAGATAACCTCGTTAAAAATACTTATAACTTTTCATCATTAATTGCTGTAAGACCTTCATTTTTTACGGATAATTCTGAGAATGATTCGTCGGAGATGAAAATAGCTGCTCTGTATAACTCATTTAATTCTGGAGATAATCGCAATCAAGAATTTCGGAGTAATAACCTGTTGGCATCTTATTCCAAATCTCCTTTTGGATTACCAAATTTAGAAAATTTAAACCCCAATTTAGCACCAAATTCTACTGAATATATCTCCCAGTTCCCTAAAGACGGGGCAAATTCGGCAACGGTAAAAATTCTCGCACCGACTCCCGATGCTTTGGTGGATGTAGCAGCAACTCCAATTATCGTGCAGTTCCCCGTAGGTAATGAGGTAGAATTACGAGTTAATGGGGAATTATCCGACCGTTCTTTAATTGGACGAACTGAAACTGATGCTGACACCGATCTAGTTACACAGACATGGTATGGTGTTTCTCTGCAAAATGGTGAAAATGTTATATCGGCTCAGGTTCTTGGCTCCAAGGAACCTCCTGCTACGGTAAAGATAATGGTAAGGGGTGGAGCGAACGAACTAAAGATAGATACCGTAGAATCGCGGATTCCTGCTGATGGAATTTCTACAGCGACAATCAAAGGTACATTGCTTGATGAAAACGACAATCGTTCCAATCACGATGCAATTGTTACTTTAGCAACTACTGCCGGAGAATTTACCGAACCCGATTTCAAACCGGGACAACCGGGATTTCAGGTACAGGCAAAAGCTGGAGAATTTACTGCAACTTTAAAATCCGATTTAGAAGCGAAAACTGTCAGAATTAAGGCGAAAGCGGGGAAATTAGAAGCCTTTACTCAACTGCAATTTCAAACTGCTTTACGTCCGAGTTTGATGACGGGAGTTATCGATTTTCGCTTGGGTGCTAGAGGTACTGACTTTTACAGTAGATTTAAGGATTTTCTCCCAGAAGATGAGGATAATGGTACCGAAGTAAAATTCCGTTCCGCTGTCTTTGCAACTGGTGCGATCGGTGAATGGTTGGTAACTGGTGCTTATGATAGCAGTCGCTCTTTGAATGAAGATTGTAATTGCGACAACCGTTTATTTGGAAGTTATCAGTTTAACGAGAATAATTATCCTGTTTATGGTGATAGTTCTTCAGTTAATCAAACTACTCCATCTACCGATAGCGTATATTTACGGTTGGAGCGTTCGTCTAACATTCTCGGTGCTAGTCCCGATTATGCAATGTGGGGTGA
>JBARZF010000485.1:0-14452 GCA_049649675.1 Rivularia sp. (in: cyanobacteria)
TTACTGTTGCCTGAGTATCAGGTAGCCGTTTTACTAATTGAGATTGCGTCAGCAACACACTAACCCCAGCGTCTTGAAGCATATAAGCAATGCGCTCCGGTGGATAATCTGGGTCAAGAGGTACATAAGCTCCGCCTGCTTTGAGAATCCCTAATAGTCCCACAACCATTTCTAGGGAGCGCTCCACACAGATGCCTACCAAAGTTTCTGGCTGAACACCTAATGAAATTAAATGGTGGGCAAGTTGATTCGCACGTTGATTCAATTCGTCATAGGTCAAATGCTGCTCCCCAAACACTACAGCTACTACATTACTGTTCTTTTCCACCTGGGCTTCAAATAGCTTGTGGATAAGTTGGGGTTGGTGATATTCGATTGCGGTTTGATTCCATTGGGTTAATATTTGATGCTGTTCGGATGCCGTTAATAGCGGTAATTTGGAAATCCGCTCATCTGGATTTGCCACAATTTTTGACAGTAAAGTCTGAAAGTGTTCAATTATCCGGCTAATACTGGTATGGTCAAATAAATCAGTACTGTATTCAATCCGACCAATTAACCCTTCAGGTCGCTCATCTAGCTCAAAGGTTAAATCAAATTTGCTAGTTTCCGCATGAACATCAAATTGACTAATTTCCCATTGATTATCCGACTCGAATATTGGTGGTCCCTGGACAAAGGCTACTTGAAACAGAGGGTTTTCACCAATCCGGCGATCGGGTTGCAGGGTTGCAACTAATTTCTCAAACGGCACCTCTTGATGGGCATAGGCTTCTAAGGTAACTTGTTGAACTCGCTGTAAAAGTTCTTGAAAGCTTGGTTCACCTGCCAAATCAGTGCGTAAAACTAACGTGTTCGGGAAAAAGCCCATAACCGATTCGAGTTCAAGACGATTTCGACTATCATTAACGGTACCAATAACAATATCGGACTGTCCTGAGTAGCGATATAATAATACGTTCAATGCTGTGACTAAGGTCATAAACAGCGTTACACCTGCTTCACGGCTTAGGGCTTTTAGTTGTGCCCTCAAGGTGTTAGATAAAGTGAAACCCTGGCTGGCTCCTCGGAAAGATACTTTAGCTTGGTGAGGAACACTGGTAGGAAGTTGTAAGATAGGTAATTCTGCTAATTTTTTCTTCCAGTAAGCTAAGTGGGTTGAATAAACATCTTCTTGCAACTGCTGCCGTTGCCAACAGGCAAAATCAGCATATTGTAAGTTGGGTTCTGGTAATGGTGAAGTCTTTCCTTGAGAAAAAGCAGTATATAATTTTTTTAATTCTGGAAGAAAAATATTGTACATAGACGTTGCATCGATTATTAAATGATGCGCTGCTATGTATAACCTGTATTGAGTGTCACTAAATCGGATTAATGTGGCTCGCCATAAAGGACACTGGTACAGATGAAAGGGTTTTTTCAATGCTTCTGTTGCAATTTCTAAGGCTTTAGCTTCACGTACTACCTCCGTTTCCGAGCGCAAATCGATTGGCGATAAAGAGAAAGAAAATGTAGGATGAATATTTTGAATAGGTTTACCATCGCGATCGCCAAAGCTTGTTCTGAAAATTTCATGACGTTGAATCAAAGATTTGAGGCTTTTTTCTAAAATGGCGCAATTAATAGCTTCGTTAATATGAATGCTTATAGTTTCGTTATAAATGGGTTCATCTGGATGTAACTGAGCCAGAAACCAAATTCCTTTTTGTCCGAAGGAAAGAGGTAAATTTTTGGTTTCGGTAATCCTTTGAATTGGTGGAGTTGAAATTCCTGGTTGATTTTGATCGAGTTGTGTAATGTGTTTAGCTAATTCTTTAATTGTGGAACATTTAAACAAAATCTCCACGGATAATTGTATTTTGAAGTGATAATTAATCCGTGAAAGAATTTGAATGGCTGTTAGTGAATGTCCTCCCAATTCTAAGAAAACATCTTCTATACCCGCTTCAACTCCTAAAACCTCGGACCAAATACCAGCAATTACTTTTTCTATTGGTGTCTGGGCAGCGACAAATACTACATCCTCACACCTCTGGAAATCTGGGGCAGGTAAAGCACGGCGATCTAGCTTGCGGTTAGGCGTGAGTGGGAATGCTTCCATGATTACAAACGCAGCAGGTATCATATATTCAGGCAACTGCTGTTTGAGGAAGTGACGTAATTTTTTGAAGCTAAGAGATGATTCCTTACTCACCAAGTAAGCTACGATTTGTTTATTTCCAGGTATGTCTTCACGGTCGATTACCACCGCTTGCTCTACTTGAGGATGGCTTGCTAAAACCGCTTCTATTTCACTCAATTCAATGCGGAATCCCCGAATTTTTACTTGATTATCAATACGACTCAAAAATTCAATGTTACCATCGGGTAAGTAACGAGCTAAATCGCCTGTTTTGTATAAACGACTTTCTTTTGATTCAAACAGGTTAGGAATAAATTTAACATCAGTCAAATCCGGTCGATTGTAGTAGCCTTGAGCTAAATTATTGCCACCGATGTATAGTTCTCCGGGAACCCCAATCGGAACCGGTTGGAGATGGCGATCGACAATGTAAACTTGAACGTTAGGCAATGGTTTACCGATGGGAATTGATTGCTCTTTACAATCAATTTCGGAAATTGGATTAATCAGCGTCCATACAGTGGCTTCCGTCGGTCCATAAAAGTTCCACAATGGAACATCCCATTTCAACAATTGAGTTGCTACCTGGGTTGGTAAAGCCTCACCCCCACAAACTATAAGACGTAATTTCAAAGCATTTCGCCGATCTGCTTGATGAATGGGAATCAACTGGGCGATCGCCGAAGGGGTTTGGCTCAAAATTGTTACTTGTTCCTGGATTAACAAGTCGTAAAAAGCTGATGGTGATTGAGTAATCCTGGTGGGAACTACTACTAACTTACTACCCGAAACGAGTGCCCCCCAAATTTCCCATACAGAGAAATCAAATGCACAGGAGTGGAATACTGTCCAGGCATCACCTTTGCCAAAATTAAATAACGGTTGGGTTACTGCAAATAGATGAACCGCACTGCGGTGACTCACCGCAACTCCTTTGGGTGTACCTGTGGAACCGGATGTGTAGATAATATAGGCTAGTTTGTCAGGAGTTATGGCACAGGGTAGGTTTGTTTGGCTATGTTGAGAAATAATATCCCAATCAGTATCAAGGGAAATTACCCGCACTTTGCATTCAGGTAGTACAGTTAAAGAAGTGTGAGTACTCAATAACAGCGATACCTGAGAATCTTCTAACATGAATTTCAAGCGCTGTTGGGGGTAAGTTGGATCTAATGGTACATAAGCTGCACCACTTTTAAGAATTCCCAGCAACCCCACGATGGTTTCTAAAGAACGCTCGACACACAAACCCACTAACATTCCAGGTTCCACACCATTAAACTGGAGATAATGTGCAAGTTGATTCGCTTTGCGATTTAATTCGGCATAGGTTAATCTTTGTGTTTCAAAAACTACGGCTGTAGCATCGGGTATCTTTTCTGCCTGTGTTTCAAAAAGCTGATGGATGCAAACTTGCTCCGAGAAATCTGCCGTGGTATTATTCCACTCCACGAGGATTTTGTGACGCTCCTGCTCTGTAAGCAACGGTAAGCGAACAACAGGTTGAGTGGGGTTAGCAATAATTCCTTGTATTAAAGTCGTAAATTGCTCCACCATTCTCTCAATGTTTTCACCTTCAAAAGTGTTGGTGTCGTAAAACAAACAACACTCTTTGGCATTAGATGGAATAACCAAAGCTAATTGACTCAGATGCTCTGGCTGATAATTAGCTAAACTCTCTACCTGCTCTACAATTACTGAGGGCGATAATGAAACGTTATTTGGATATTTAGTAAAAACTTCATCAGCATAGGATAGGTGTGCTTTGGTTAATGTCAACTGCTCCTGTACCGCATCAAAAACTTCTGCAAAACTCTGCCGATCGCCTATTTGAATACGCAAAGGAACATAGGAATCTAACCAGTTTTCCCGATCGAGTATTTTGTGTTTCAACTCAACATCGCTAAAGCCGATATCAAAGCATTGTGTTTCACTAATCCGAGCAATATAGGCAGCAAAAGCAACTAATAGAAAGTCGCTCAGATTGCAATCGGGGTGCTGTTGGAGTACAAAAGTTGTGATTTGGGAGCATACTGGTATATTTATCCTGCCAAAAGAATTTTGGTCGAGGGATGAAACGGTTCGTTTTGCGTAAGGAATTGTTATAGGTTCTAAAGTAGCCAGTCTTTCTACCCAAAAAGTTTCATGTTTTTTGATCGAGCCATCTGTTTTAATCTCCTGGACTTGATCGGCTTTAATTTGGTTATCTTGCTCGATATTCATAGGAACTCTTAATCGATAATTATGCAGAAGTTGGTTTCCAAAAAATGATGTCTAGGTAGAGTCGAGGAGGAGCCTGGGGCGCAATCGCGGTAACTAAATGCCAGGAATTCTTCGCATTGGGCACAGATATTGAGTTGTTAATCGTCGGCGGGAAACTATTAACAACTGAAGTGGATTGATTGTCAGTCAAAATTTGGAAATTTCCGCCCCAATCATCTGACCATTCTTCGTTTAAATACATTAAATGAACTAAAGACAAGCTGGCTTGATCGACATGAGGACCTAGAGAAAAACCCGATTTACCACGACACAAACCAATTGTCATAATATTGTTTTGCAAATCCAAACCAGACAATTCTTGCATCACGTCTAAGTACTCAGGCTGCCATAATTCCTGAATAAATTGTTGCCAAATATCACTTAGGCTTTGAATTTTGTCCGTATATTTACTTTCTTGATATTGCTTTTGCCAGAAGTCGCTTGCTTCACACATCTGGGCTAATTGGCTCGATTTACTAATCATGGGAAATGCCAGTCGATTTCTACCAGTGTCAAAAAACTTTTCTTCAGGTGGGTAACTCTTCCTTAAAAGAGCCTTTGACTCATCCTCGATTAAATCTTGAAACAAAATCCATCGATAAGGTGTTTCGTTAACCAATGCATTACGTAATGCATTCCAATTTAGAACCATATAATTATTTAGTTTTAGCTATCTTTAGCTTCTAGAAAACATTTAATTTCATCACGGCAAATTTCTTGTTTATTGCGTGCAAAACAATATCACAAGCTTTGCTACTTTACAAGCTATACAGCTTCCGTTTCCGTCATTTTATTTCTAAGACTCAATGGACGCATATCCGTCCAAACTTCCTTAATGTAGTCTAAACACTCTGCCTTAGTTCCGCTTTTGCCTGCATCTCTCCAACCAAGAGGGTTATCTCGTTCTACTGACCAAATCGAGTACTGCTCTTCATGATTAATAACAACTTTGTAAGTTCTGGTATCTTCCTTATTTTCTCTACTCATAATTTTCTCCTATTACTAACAATTTAAACGTTCTTTTTTGCTTAAAATTTAGCCAAAATTATTGACTTCAAGGTTCATCTAGCACACATCAAGCCTAAGTTTTACACACTTAGTTTTGTAGATTTTTTGGATTTATTATCTACCCAGTGGCTGAAGTCACAATCTAACATCCTGCAAGTTCCAAGCATCTTCAAAGCTCACTATATCTTCACTTCCTATGTAAAACAATTGAGAATGAAGGGAATAAACAAGATCTACAGGATTACAAATCATCACGACGATCTTCGCATTTGGGTTAAACTCTCTTATTCGTTTTAAAGCGATAGATGAATAGAGGTAAAAAAACGGATGCTTCACCTATTGCCATATGAGAACTATCTGCGAACTTAAATAGAGATAGATATTCTTCTAAAGTTTTTGTGAAACGACAATTATCTAAATCTGCTGCAAAATAATGTGGCTCCTTTGGCTGAGAAACATATATATTTGGATGGCTTCTAAGGTACTCGCTCAATGCAGTTGTTCCACATCTTGGAGCTCCGACAATAAAGAAATTCGGTTTCATAGCGAACTCAAAATAGATTTTAGACTTTATTTAAGACTGGCTAGGCTCATTATAAAACTGGGTTGTTTATTAGATGAAGTCAAAATACCACTGGAGCAAAGATCCTGCTGGGCGTAGTTAGAATCCTCTAGATAAATTTGGTGAGCTTTAACTTGGTGCCAAAAGGGGATGGCACTATTGAGATGATGTACCAGATGATAGCTCTCATTGTGCATTCCAGTGAAAAATAATTCTAGCCAATGGCTATGTCGATTGCGAGCCATATAGAGATTACAGTCGTTCTGCATCAGTGGAAAATGTTCGCACATTTCGATGAACCAACCGATAATTTGAAATGTTGTCAAGAAAGGAACTACCCAGAAAAGCAGGATTACCTTACCCAGCCCCAAAAAAATAGCGCCAGCAACAATGCTAGTCACATAGACGAGCATTAACACTTTTTCAGCGAGCTTATTCCATCCACCCCATAAGCGATGTATTACCAGGGAGTAAAGATAAGCAGGAACTTTACTCAAAAATAGCGGTGCTAGAAGATTTTTAAGTACAAAACTTCTTAGATTCACTGGGTTGTCATACAAACCCTCCTCTAACATTAGCTTATAGTCTGGGTCGAGTTCGGGGTTACCGAAATGCCCGTGATGGTATCGTACATGAGATTGACGATAGGCTGTAACCGTTTGCAAAATCAAATAGCCAGAAAAGAAAGAACCGATAATCAAATTTAGCCAGCGATTTTTGGCTAGTGTTTTGTGGGCTGCCTCATGAAGCAATGTCGCAAGGGCACGCTGACGGGAGCCAATAACTAAAATAGCTAATGGATAGGTGTACCAATGGGTTTGGTAAGTGATAAAAATACTTGCCAAAATTATGGCGTAATCTTCCACAAGAGCCAGCAAGCAGTGCCAGTTATCCAGTACGGTTAACTTCTTAATCCGCTGATTTATTGAGTCTTCAAACTGATAGACTTTGACTTTTCCAATCGTCATAATATTTCCTCTAATATCTTTAAATACAAATTAAGGTTTGATTTTTGTACAGTTCGATATCGTCCTACCTATAGAATTCCTAAGTAGGTGGACAGGAATAAATATGTCCGAACGGACACGCTGCGAAGACGGTTTCACTCCGTTCAGGTCGCTGTACAGAAATATACAATTAATTTTCTCTAAGTACTTATAATCGCTTTATCTCTCAGCTAAAAACTTAGAAAACTTTTCCAAGGCTATCTGAAAAAACTCGGGTTCAACCCCTAAGCCAACCCGAAAGTAGCCCGGTAAGTCGAAAGCTTCTCCTGGTAAAACTAACACCCCGGTTTCTTCAACCAGTTCTCGGAAAAATGCTTCACTATGGAGAGTACTGTCTTTGAGAAAAGGAAGAATCACCGTACCTGCTTCTGGTTCAACCCAACCAACGCGATCGCTGTTCCGATCCACAAACTGACGGAATTGAGCTACGTTAGTTGTTACCCAAGTCTGATATTTAGGCAAAACTTTCTGCCAGTTGAGTAAGACAGTACGAGTCAGTACATCATTTAAGTAACAGACGGTATGAGTCGTATAGTCCTTGAAGTCATGACAGGCACGAACAATTTCTTTAGAGCCGATTAACCACCCAATTCGTAAGCCAATACAGCCAAAGCACTTACCTGGTGAACCCAGGGCAACCACGTTTGGAGAACTGCCATATAAAGAGGGCAAAATCCTAGGAGTATCCCCGTGGGTGATAAAGCGATAGTGTTCATCTGCGAGAACATCTGCTCCATGCTTTTCTGCAAGTGATAGAATTGCTTGGATTTCCCGATCGGAAAAAACGATACCAGTTGGATTATGAGGTGTATTAAGAACAATCGCCTTTGTTTTTTGATCGACTATCTTAGCAACTTCTTCTAAATCTGGACGAAAGTTATTTTCTTTTCTGAGCGGAATTTTACGGACTTCGTATCCCAGAAACTCAGGAACTTCAGGAAGAATGTGAAAGGCAGGTACAAAAACAACAACATTAGCACCTGCTGTGTAACGTACATGAAAGTAAATCAGGATAGCTTCGGTTGTTCCAGCAGTCACTAGAATGGACTCTGGATCTACACCTTCATAAAACTTGGAAATCTCTTGCCTGAGTTCGAGGGAACCATAAGTATCGTTATTGGCTAAGCTTAGTCGATATAGTTCCTCTGGATCTTCGAGAAGCTGTACTAAATCTCCAACACACTGGTTGGTTACTCCACTTTCACCAAGATTTAATGGTGCTTGTTCGTACTTACTTAACCAGATTTCAAGGAAAGAGGGAAAGATGTTCATCACAATAACTCTTGAGTAGATGCGGTCATAAAATTAACAATAATGGATTGTGGAACAGCTAGATGAAATTTTCATATACTAGTTACATGATTAGCTTTCACCAAGATTTTAAAGTGCTTGTTCGTACTTACTTAACCAGATTTCAAGCAAAGAAGAAGTGATCGCGATCGCAATATTTTATTGAATTTCAATCTTTACAGTATACTAGATTACAAAAAAAACATTATTTTTGAGTGTTTCTAATATTCTGGTACCTAAGAGCAAAATATTTAAAATTAAAGATAACGATATCGTTAACTACAAAATTCCAAGGAAAGAGGGAAGACACTCGATCGCAAAATATGAATAAGGAGTAGATGCGGTGATAAAATTAACAATACCAGATTATCAAGCAGCAACTGAATTTTTGTGCGCTATACTTATAATGCTATTGTTTCTAATTGTCAATTATTTATGTATATTTACTTAACCAGATTTCAAGTAAAGAAAAAGTGATCGCGATCGCAAGATATTATTGCATTTCAACCTTTACAGGAGACTTGGTTACAAAATTAACATTACCATCTAGTGTTTCCAATATTCTCATACCTAATATCAAAACATTTACAATTGAGGATAACGATATCGCGAACCACAGGAGATGATTGCTGTGAAAATACAAAGCTGCAATCGCTGATGGTACGAATACTATTCCAAACTTGATTAAAGTCACGTTACGTAGAAGAGTACTTTGGGTTAAACCAATCAAGTATCCCTGCAGTACTATCCCGATTGCTTGAGATACCTCAAACGGTAGCAACCAGATTACATAATTAGAAATGTGTTCCGTTAGATCGCCATGGTTTGTGAATAGTCCGAATAAAGTTTTAGGAAAGAGTATATAGGTCACACTCAAAGGAAGTGTTATCGCTAAACTCATCAATATAGCGACTGTAAGCAAGGGTTTGAATTGTTCATAAGCACCCCGACCTTTAAAGCTGCCAATCAAGGTCTGGGTGGCAAATCCAAGCCCTTGAACCATAAATACAATAATACTGGCTTCCATAAGCACGCTATTTTCAGCTAAGACGTTTGTTCCCATAGCTGAACTGAAATTCATAAAAATAAAGTAAGTAGAAATTTGAGCTAAGCTACTAACTGATATATTTCCATTAAGTTTAAGAGTGTCTTTAAAGGCTGCCCAATCTAAAGCTTTTGGTAATAGCTCCCAGATTTTATCCCATTGAATATGGAAACAGGCAATAATAAACCCTAGTAAACATACTGCGTACTGGCTTATTACTGTACTCAATCCTGCCCCTGTACTAGCCCAACCCCATCGGACAATAAACAGGTAAGCTACCGGGATGTGAACAATGCTTTGGGTTGCGGATAATAAAATCACAACAGGATTCATTTCTCGTCCGAAAAACCAACCGAAAAAGACAAAATTGATTAGAACTGCTGGTGCAGCCCAAATGCGAATACAAAAATAGTCAATAGCTGCTTCTTTTACCCCTGGAGTACCGATTAGAAAGCTAAATCCCAGCTTTTGTATAGGATATTGCAATAACAGGATGAAGATACCAAGACTCAGGGCAATTAAAATATTCCTTAGTAGAACCAGCAAGACATATTCTCGATCGTCTACTCCCATAGCTTGCGCTGTTTCACCATTGGTTGAAGATCTGAGAAAATCCAACATTCGGTAAAGATAGCTAAAAAGAATCACACTTAGGGAAACCCCAGCTAAATAACGCAAATCTGCGAGATGACCTAGAAATGCTATATCTACTAACCCCGATAGAGGTACAATAATACTAGAAAGTGTGTTGGTAATTGTCAGTCGAAAAAAGCGCGGCAAAAAAGTATAGTTAGAAGCTTGCGTAAAAGTCATAAAGTTTGGTCGTGATAATTGATGCCGGATAAGCCAGCATTCATACTAGTGTGTTAGCATACCTAAGTTCATAAAGTAAAGCAACTATAAACTCCAAAAATAATTTGTACATAGCAAATATTATTTGATTGACTGGCAAAATACACGTCATTAAAAATACATTTTAAAAATTAAGCTAAAAAGACAGTAAGCAGCAAATTAATGAACTCTTAATAGTTCAGAACTTACGCAACTGGCATAAGCAATAGTGCGCTCTTAGCACCGAGCGCCTAAAAACTAAGCTATTGACATAACAATTTTCGGACGTTTTAATTGTTCAATTAAATAATTCGACAACAGTTCATCCTTAATTTGATAAATTGCTTGACCCAGGGCAAACGCATCTAAATTTAAAAGGTGCAGGTGGAAGAGCGGCGCACTCTGCACCGTCGGTGCGATAGCGAAGCGCTGCTGCAAGCAGATCGGCATCCAAAAACTGCGGCTCTCGGAATCTGTGGTAGCTTAAAAAAAGTCAGGTTCGGGTGCGGAGTCGTCAGACGTGAAACTGAAACCCTCATGAAACAATTAGCGATTACTTTGTCGATCTTGAAGACCCCCGAATTGAGCGGACAAAGCCACATCAGCTAATTGATGGCCCGGACAATTACAATTTCTGCAGTACTTTGTGGAGCAGATTATTGGGTAGCAATTGAAACATATGGGCATGGTACCAGTGCGGTGAAGAATTACAGCAGGGGTTTTCGGAGCGTCGAACTGTCGGCTTTTTGTTGATATAAGAGTCTATGAGAATCAACGCGGTTATGTACAATTAAACATGCAGACCTTTAACCTCGAACATGCAGACCTGTTTTACATCCACTTCGGCAAAGCAATTTCACAAGCTATAGGCTGTTCGTTAACAGCTTGCAACTGCGAATTGATAAACCTATCCATCCAAGTTCGCAGATAATCTCGATTTGCTTTTTGCTCGGAAGGTTC
The DNA here is from genome assembly GCA_049649675.1 of Rivularia sp. (in: cyanobacteria). Lineage (GTDB taxonomy): Bacteria > Cyanobacteriota > Cyanobacteriia > Cyanobacteriales > Nostocaceae > Rivularia. Next base: position 11,088 of record JBARZF010000485.1, read on the forward strand.
TTTAGTATCTGCGGGATAAGGCATTAATCCTAAAATTGTTGCGGTAGTAACGCAGTACATTGACTTTTGGAAACTTTTACAAATTTGCACTAATAAATCGTCTTCTCCTCGACGAGTTTGACGGTATATATTACGCAAATATTCGGGTAAATAGTGACGCATATCGTGCATTAACAATGTAGGAGGAATTCCCGCACCACCGATTGGTAATGGATCTGCATATAATGCGCCGTACTGAAATCTTGCTTGGTCTGGAGGGATTTGATAAGCTTGTGCATTATAGGATACCGTACCGTGAAAAGGCGTTCCCCGAAAGAAAATTGCTTCTACATAAGGTACTGCTGTATCCATCAAGAAGGTTAAACCAACTTTTTTGGGAATTATGTCGTAAACTTTATCCCGAATTTTGACGCTGTAGGTAATCGGGTTGCTCGCATTGGCTACCAAACCCGCTTTTACATGGTCTACAACTTGAGAAATTGATGTTATTTTGCCCTTATCGTAGAGATCCGATAAACTCATAAACGCATCGGACATGACGCGCCAAAATTGTCCCAAACCGCTGTAATAAGAGCAAACCCTTAACTGTTCGATTAAAAATTCTGGAAATAGTTGGTTAACACCCATTACTATTGGGTTATTTTTAAATTTTGCATTTATAACAGCTTGCGCTCTTTCTCTAAATTCTTTTGAATCTACATATTCATCTAATCCACCACCACCGTGCCACATCATTGATTTCATACAATATTCGGCATATTCGTAATTAATTCTGTCGTGTTGCCAGTGACGCAGTAATTTATTTAAGTTGATTTCGCCGTTAAAATATTTGAAAAACGGAAAGAACACTAAAAATTGATTTTCAGCAAAGTATATCAGATTATTTGAATAAGCATCTAAAACTATACCGTAACTGTGAAGAACTCCTACAACTTCAATTAAGTTTTCTTGAGTATCGGGAAGTAATGCATCTCCACTTAATAACCGTTCGATATATTCTGCTAAAGGATGTTTAGGAGGTATTCTTTTTCTAGTAGTTTCGACCATATTTCTCCTGGTAATTGGTAATTGGTAATTGGTAATTGGTAATTGGTAATTGGTAATTGGTAATTGGTAATTGGTAATTGGTAATTGGTAATTGGTAATTGGTAATTCACAACTAACAACTAACCACTAACCACTAACAACTAATCATTTAAAGACACATTTACAATCGGATTTTGTCCGCTCATCATGGCGTTTGTGGTTGGTTCCGTCCAACGTGCTAACCAATTTGGTTGGATGCCGAAAATTACTATTAATACAGCTAAAACAATTGCTGGCATTCTATCAGACCAATAAACGCGGGGCAAATTAGTTACTTGTTCGGATAAGCGTCCGAAAAAGGCTTTACTCATCAGAATCAAGAAGTAAGCAGCAGTTAAACCAGTTCCAATCATAGAAATTAAAGTTTGTATCGGGAAAACTTCGTAACTGGCGCGAAATACAACAAATTCGGAAATAAAACCAACCATTCCCGGTATTCCCGCACTTGCCATTACTCCCAAAACCATCAAGCTGCCAATTAAAGGCAAACCTCTTTCTGGATTTAGCAATCCCTGAACAACGTCTAAATCGCGGCTGCCTGCTTTTTTATACACAATTCCCACTAACAAAAACAGCAGCGCTGAAATTAAACCGTGACTAATCATTTGCATTACGGTACCTAATATGCTTAAAGGTGTCGCAGCCGCTGCACCCAAAAGTATGTAACCCATATGCGCTACGGAACTGTAAGCCACCATTTTCTTCATATCTTTTTGCGCGATCGCACAAGATGCACCGTAAAGCACGCTAATTACTGCCCAAGTTGCCAACCAAGGACTTAAATACGTCCAAGCTTCTGGTAAAAGATACATCCCAAAGCGCAGTATACCGTAAGTTCCCAGCTTCAACAGTACGCCAGCTAGAAGTACGGAAATTGGTGTGGAAGCTTCAACGTGAGCATCCGGCAGCCAAGTATGTAGGGGAACCAAAGGCATTTTGATACCGAAGCCGATTAAAATTCCTACCAATAATAAAACTTGTGTTGCCAACGGTATGGAACTTGTCTGTATACTTTCCAAACTAAAATTAGACGCACCACTCAACCAAACCAAACCCAAAAAACTTGCTAAAACCAGAATTCCAGAAACGGCAGTATAAATCAAAAATTTAGTTGCTGCATAACCCCGACGTTCCCCACCCCATATAGCAATCAGCAAATATAGGGGAATTAATTCTAATTCGTAAAACAAGAAAAATAACAGTAAATCCTGAGATAAAAATGCTCCCGTAACACCCACGTTTAGCAGCAATAACAAAGAATAATATAAACGCGATCGGGATATAGCCGTGTCGCTACTATAAACAGCTATTCCCGTCAGCAATGCATTTAATATCAGTAAAGGCAAAGACAAACCATCAATTCCAATCTGATAATTTAATCCCAGCGCATCTATCCAAGGGATGAATTCGCTAAATTGTTGATTAACTTCACCAAGATTAAACTGACTGGCTAAAACTAAAGTCCATAAAAAAGAAATTACAGCAACACTCAAAGCCACTGTACGAGAAACCTTCGCAGTTATACCGGGGACAAACGCAATTAAAGCCGCACCTAAAAGCGGTAGCAAAATTAAAATACTCAGCATGGGGAATATGTGATTAGTAGGGGAATTGATAGTTGATGGTTGATAGTTGATAGTTGTTAGTTGATGGTTGATAATTATTCTACTAACCACTAACCACTAACCACTAACCACTAACCACTAACTCTTAAAACGGTAGATCGTTGAGCAATCCTAAACTCCAACTAATAAATAAGCCGATTGCACTGACTCCGAAGATAATGGTCAGCAAATAACCTTGAGAACGCCCGGAAATACTATACTTTAAACCTTGTCCGCTGAAAATTGCGGCAAAACCAACTAGGTTTACCAATCCATCTACTAAATAGCGATCGCTCCAAGCGGAAATTTTTGACAGCAATGCAACAGCACCTACAACTGTAACTCGATAAATACGATCTATATAAAAGTCGTATCCTAGTAAATCTTGTATAAATCTCCAAGCTAATACTCTCGATCTTGACCAAGCTTTATGCAGATAAATTGTGGAACCGATTATTACTCCCAGCAAGCTTGAAGATACTAATGCTGCTAATACATACCAATTAATACTTTCCCAAGTTGGCAATAAGTTCCATTGCTGAAGCATTATTGGTACTAACAAAGTCATTATAGTTAGCGATACCATTGGTAATGCCATCGGCCAATGTACTTCCGGAGTTCGACGGGTTTTTTGTTGCGGCTCTCCCCAAAAGGCTAACCGAAATACCCGCGTCA
>JBARZF010000486.1:0-8329 GCA_049649675.1 Rivularia sp. (in: cyanobacteria)
TGTAGCTGGCAGTCAGCACGATAAAGATATTGCTGCCATTACCGAATTAATGCGTAAGCAACAAATGCCGTCATCTGATGAGGTGCGTAAAAGTAAGATTAATTGGGTTGAGAAAATGAATTCTCAGTCATTGGTTGCTGGGTAATAGGACAATTATCAATTGCGCGGGTGTGTGACGCTTTGAGATATATTAGGTCATACGCCTTTTTTTATATCTGTTAAAACTTCTTGCGGTAAAAATTGAATCGTATCTCTATCGATATCTTGTAAAACATCCGGCAAAAATAAATCGAGGAATCAGGGCAAAACAAATTTGAAATTATTTTTTTAAATAATCGATCGCGATCAACCATTATACACCCCCATTTGAAGCAGCTTTTATATATTCACATAAAATTATTTTTGTAACTCTTTAATATTTATTGCTACAAAAAATTTAATATAATTTATTAAAAATTAATTTGATAATTTATCTCGCGAGACTAACAATTCTATATCGGCAGGTGGATTATTTAAATAATTCAAACAAACTAATATTTAGAATACGGTAATATAATTATTTGAGGATATTTTTAATGAATACCTTACGACACTTTCCGATTATAGGCACATCAATAATAACAATCAGTTTAGCAATAAGTGCAGCAATTCCATTAGTAACTAATGCTCAATCTTCTCCACAGTCAACGTTTCCCGATGTAGAACCCGACTATTGGGCATACCCTTTTATTAAAGGTTTAGCAGAAAGAAATGTTATAACCGGATATCCCGACGGTAGATATAAACCCAATCAGGCGTTAGATCGAGATGAATTCGCTGCTATAATTCGTAAAGCTTTCGATCAAGATAAAGAAAAACAAATTAAAAGTGGTTCTGTATATAAAGATGTTCCCCAAGGATATTGGGCAACCAAAGCAATTGAGGAATCTGTAGAAGAAGGATTTTTATCCAGTGATGAAAATTTATTTCGTCCCCGTCAAGAAGTTAGTAGATTAGAAGCAATTAATGCTTTAATGAGAGGTTTAGATTTAAGTTATCAAGCAAACCCTGTAAAAACTTCCACCGTAATACCAAATACTCCTACAATTATTCCTCCATATATTAGAAGAAGAGTTGCTAAAAGAAAAAGAAAGCGCGTGATGTTACCAATCGGGATTACTTCTTTGATGCAGCCTTTACTTATTCAAAGAGCGAATGCTGCTAGAGCGCCTCAAATGGCAAATAATAATGCTGGAAATAATCCACAAACACAAACTGCGGCGAATAATCCCAAAGACACCACTACTACAGCAACAGCACCATTATCGGCAGCTTCTATAGTTCAACAAGCTTACAAAGATGCCGATAAAATTCCTGAAAATGCTGTTCCTAGAGTTGCTGCTGCAACTACAAAAAATATAGTTGTTAACTATCCCAACAGCAATATACTTAATCCCAATCGGGCAATAAGTAGAGGAGAAACAGCGGCTTTAGTTTATCAAACAATGGCTGCTCAAGGAAAAGTACCTCAAATTGAAAATGATTCCCTAGCAAATAAATTTATTGTGAAATTTGGAGATGGTAAGTAAGGATTGGTAATTATCGATGATTAAAATCTTAAATTATTCTTGAAAACTAAGAAACCCGGCTTTTTGAAAAAATCGGGTTTCTCTGCACTACGTCTTTAGATTACATGAAATTTTCAATTAATATTATGATTATTGATTTTATATTATATCAAAATAAATAATTTGTTGGATAACCTAAACGCTTGTAGAGACGCGATATATCGCGTCTCTACATAAATTTAATTATTCGCAAAAGGACCTTTCTTATCATCAATCATTGCTTTCCAAGTGGTACTACCAACGATTCCATCTGCTCTTAATTTAGCTCGATTCTGCTGAAAAGATTTTACCGCAGAGGCTGTAGCTCGTCCGTAAACGCCATCAATTTGTCCGACGTAAAATGCTTGCTGCTTGAGGTATGTTTGCACATCTCTTACGGCTTGCCCTTTACTACCTATACGCAACATGGGAGCATTTGAAGGTGAATATTTGCCTAAGTATGCGAAACGAGTGGGTGATGTACGTTTATCTAAATCGATTAGTGCTTCCCAAGTTTTGGGATTTACAACACCAGTTGCAGGTAAATTTCTAGACCTTTGAAAACTTACTATGGATGAATACATTCTGGGGCCATATATACCATCCATTGTACCGTAGTAAAATTTATTTTGGTTCAATAATAATTGAACGTCTTTTACGGCTTGCGATCTACTACCGCGTCTTAATACTGGTGCAGAATTTGGTTGATATTCGGTCATATTACCGTCTGCAACGGCTACGATTCTTCGTTGTGCTGTCGCTGATTCAGTAAAGGGTATGGTAGTTAAGGCTATAGCAGATATTATACTCAAAGGTAATAAAACTATTTTTGAAAGTTGGTTACTCATGTGTGTCTCCGTTCTTCTGATTAAAACTTTTTTTCTTAAAATTTTTCAATTAAAAACAATTTATGCTTTTTTATGAAAACTGAGAAAATATGGATATTCATCCATCTATTCTTATTATTCAAATCAATTTGAACAACCTTTAGTGTCTTCCAAAGATTGCTTGAAAATGATTGAAGTTTGTTCTTTTTAAAGATAACTCTATATTAGAACAAAACCGACTAATACCGTATGGGTCGTCAGTTATAATTATTATTCTTCCGAACTCACTCTAAAGAAATAATAGTGAGACTATTAACTTGATATATGAATATTAATTAGGAAATAGTTAAAAACCCGATATTATTTAACAATACCGGGAATAATCTCTAAAATATAATTCAGATTCCGATCTCAAACTTCAGCGAAGGCAAAATCGGGTTCAGCCATAACGTACATAATTGTGGGAAGATTCGCAGTACGTGCGTGCATTTGTTCGTAATATTCGGTAAAATCCCGATCTGTGGGAGTTGCCATTCCTAAAAATATGATATCTGCATTTGCAGAAGATTCGTGTAATACGGTTTCAAAGGAACGATTCGCAGCAAATATGACTTCGGGTATGGCTTTAATGCGAAACTGTTTGAGTATAGCGTTCAAGTTAGCTTCTGCATCTTTTGTACCTGCTTCACTCGAAACAACTAACTTGATATATATTTGAGCTTCGCGCCATTCGATTGTCGATCGCAACATATGAGCAAGCAATAGCATCAATCCACCATTGTCTTGCATTCCTCCCCACCATACATCTATACGGCGAAACTGCCCAAAACCATGTTGCTCATTTTCCCGCAAAATCATCACGCTGCGTTTGGCTTCATGAAGCTGGGCTATCATATTGCAGTATTGTTCGCGTCTGGTAGCCTGTTCGCTGTCTCCTAGTAAAATAATATTTGGTACCAAAGGACCTAATCCATAGGCTTCGACTAGTTGCAGCATTCCTTCAAAGGGGTTTGGTGCGTTCACAACGCGGACTAATGCTTGCACGTGTTGCTTGTTCAACTGCTCGCGAATTGTATTTTCTAGATGCATTTGTCGTGCTAAGTCTCGCGTACCGCTTGATACAACGCTTGATACGGTAATAAAACCTCGTTTGTGGGTTAATGCATAAGCTAATTGAATCAACGACCAACGTTTATAAGGAGAACCAGAAAATACTAAAATATTAGGTCGCCAATTTTTGGTATCTTCAACGCGACTAATTTGAAAAACTCCGGTGCGGAGTAATGTCATCCAGATTCCTTGACGTACATCTCCCCAAGTAGTACTTAGTTCGCGTTGTTGCAACCAGAAAAATATTGCTAACACAATTGCAGCCGCAACTATCGTAGCAACTGCATTGATCAGAAACATTACTGCTAAACAGCCAATTCCCCCCAACAAAGATAAAACCCAATGGACTTTAAAGCTAGGTCTAAATGAAGGGCTTTGCAGTAATCCCTCGATAGTTGCTGAAATATTTAATACCAAGTAAGTGGTGAGAAAAAACATTGTTAGCACCGGCGCAATCAAGTTTAAATCGCCAATGCATACCGCCGCGATCGCCACACCAAGAGTTACCCAAGTACCCATACGCGGTTCGTCGTTTTCACCGCTACCTCGACCTAAAAACGACATCCAACGCGGTAAAATTCCATCTCTTGCTAAAGCTTGTAATACCCGAGGTGCAGCAAGAATACTACCCAAGGCACTTGACAAAGTTGCTCCCCATACCCCAAATAAAATAGCCGGTCCCCACAGAGACATCATCTGCATTGATAGAGGTACGTTAACCAAAGTTGCAGTATCGGCACGCATGGTAACGATTAGCGGTAACACCATGTAGACAACGTATCCCGTACCTACTGCTGCTAAGGTACCTCTAGGAATAGAGCGGCTGGGATTGCGTAAATCTCCCGACATACTTACGCCAGACATGATACCAGTTACCGCCGGGAAAAACACCGCGAACACTCCCCAAAAAGGTACGCCGTCAGCAGGTATATCCCATCCTTGGGGTGTAACATCTGGTATCGCACCACCGAAAGCCAAACACACCAGCGATAAGACGATCGCCCCCATGATGACATATTGCGCCTTCACAGCAACTTGGGCAGAAGTCACCGCCAAAATTGCCACCAAAATAGTTGTAATTAGAGCCACATAAGTTTGATTGAGGCTGCCAAAAGTTTGCACGACACTTTCAGCAAAACCGATAGTATAAAGAGCAATCGAAAGCGCTTGGGCAAAATAAAGAGAAATTCCCACAGCACCACCGACTTCAATCCCCAAACAGCGGCTAATCATGTAGTAAGCACCACCAACCCGCACAACTTTATCAGTTGCGATCGCGCATACCGACAAAGAAGTCAGCAAAGTAATTGATGTGGCGAGAGTAACAATGATAAGAGAACCCACCAACCCTACATTTCCTACAACCCAGCCAAACCGCAGATACATAATTACGCCCAAAATCGTCAAAATTGAAGGCGTATAAACTCCACCAAACGTCCCTAAGCCAGGAGTTTGCGTTTCAACTGACTTCGACTCATTAGAGGTTTCCGGGGGGGAATCCTGCTTAAATAAAAACTTCATCGTCGATACAACTCCTCGTAGAGCCACCTAGTATATTCACAGTCGTTTAATTTTAGGCTGAATCGAAAGATATTCAACTGTTGCGTGTTACAGATGAAGATGGGGATGGGTATGGGTAATGGGTGATTTTCTTGTTCCCAGTCTCCGGCTGGGAATATATTTTTCTTGTTCCCAGTCTCGGGCTTTGTTTTCTTGTTCCCAGTCTCGGGCTGGGAATATATTTCAAGAGGCTCTGCCTCTTAAGCACTGGAGGCAGAGCCTCCTGAAATGCGTTCCCAGCCGGAGTCTGGGAACGAGTTAAGCCGGAGTCTGGGAACGAGTTAATTGCCCTATGCCCCATTCCCCAATACCGAATGCAATTTCACTACCGCACCAATCACAACGATCGCGGGTGCTTCAAAGCCGCTTTTTTCAACTTGCTCGATAATCGTTGCTAATTTACCGATTAATTCTTCCTGCTCTGGGCGTGTTCCCCAACGGATTAAACCTATGGGAGTATCTGCACTCAATCCGGCTTTTAATAATTCTTCTATAATATGGGCTAAATTTTGAATTCCCATGTAAATTACTATTGTTTCCGAACCTTTGGCAATGCTTAACCAATCTACTGCGGGACGATATTTACCTACTGATTCATGTCCGGTGACAAATGTAACTGATGAACTATAGAGACGATGGGTTAAGGGAATACCAGCGTAGGCAGGAGCGGCGATTCCCGATGTGATTCCCGGCACTACTTCTACAGATATCCCAGCTTTGAGTAAATCTTGCATCTCTTCGCCACCGCGCCCGAAAACAAAGGGATCGCCGCCTTTCAAACGCACGACGATCGCATTATTTTGAGCTTTTTCAATTAATAATTCAGTTGTTTCATTTTGCGGTAAAGAATGCCTTCCCCGTCTTTTCCCGGCGTTAATTTTTGCGGCACGGGGGTTAATCATTAATAGAATGGACGGACTCACTAAAGCATCATATATAACTACGTCGGCAGTTTCTAACAACGCTTTCCCCTTCAAAGTCATTAACCCTGGATCTCCTGGCCCCGCACCTACTAGATACACCTTACCCACAGCTTTTTGCGTGTTTTCCCGGTTCATTTTTGCATCAAATCCCAAATCAAATCGGTTAATTCCCCATTTCCTCCCAAAGGCTCGTATAATTGAAAACTTACCCCAGGAAACAGTAATTTTAAATCTTGTATAGATTGCCCGATGGCATCAGTGATACCACCTGCGAATAAAAAATAAGGTATAATCGCGATTTTTTTCTTACCATCAGCGACTAACTGAGCAACAATATCTTTTAAACTCGGAGCCACAGCCCAATAAGCAGCAACCGCATTCAAAGAAATTGCCATTGCTTCAATGCTGGAATTTGCTTCCACGCGACGGCTACCGTGAGCTACAATAATTCTGCTATCTAAAGATATATCGGTAATCTTGTTTGCAAGCAACCTTCGTAAACCCAAGTGAGAACCTAAATATGGTTGCAAATCGATGGAAATATCTTCTCCCAAGGTTTTTTGAGCTAATTCCACCTCTTCGGGGATATCTTCGGTAACGTGAATTCCTTGCAGCAAAAATAAAGGTAATATTTTTAAACGACGGCATCCGTTAGCGATCGCTTTGCGGCTAAAATCTACAATTTGCTCGTGTAGCGGTTGAGGATGTAATTCCAGATAAGCCGTACCTATTTGATAATCGCATATCGTTGGCGATCTCACTCCACCAATTCCATCATAATTCGAGTAGTTTTCGAGCTTATCGCCCAAATTTTTCGCTAACTCTTCCATAGCTAATTCAGGACGCGGATCTCGACTTCCGTGGGATACTAAAAGATATGCTTCAGACATTGGTGATTTAAAATTTATTTGCTGTAAATTATGCTTGATTCGGGGTTTTATAACTAGTTTAGATTAAAGAAGACGGGCAGGGATGCCCATCCCACAAGAATATGCTTTATTCAGATTTGTAGTAGTAGTAGGTTGGGTTAAAGGCTCACAAATCAATTGATTTTCCTGTTTAGAATCATATTTAAACGCAGAGGAGCGCGAAGGTAAGCGCGGAGGAACGCAGAGTTTTTTTTGTTCATCTTTTAATTAAATAAAAATCATACCGCTAAAACCTGACGCACTGCTGCTGACATCAATTTCTCTCTATCCCCGATAGACTGCGTTAGCTTCGCTTCAAGTTCGTCGCATAAAGACATCATTTGGTTTACTTTGGCTACGATGCAGTGTTGTTCGTTGAGGGGGGGGAGGGGGAAAGGTAAACTATTAACTGTCAATTGATTAATTTTTGGCATACTACCTGAAGTCCCAGATGCTCTTTCTCTTAAAAATGTTCTTGAATTTTCACTATTGATTGTCTGATATAAATAATCTATATTTAAATAAGTTGGAAAACGCATTTTCATCATCAGATCGGGATAAATAAATTCTTTGGAATTACCTTTGTAAATAGCAGCTACGCCAACATATTCAAGACTGTTTGCTCTTTGAATAAGAAGGTCTTTATTTTCTAGCCATAAATGTGAGTCTGGCTGAATTTGCTTATCTATATATTTGAAGTATCGGCTATCAAATTTTCCTGACGTTGTAGCACTTAAAGTTAAAGTTTTAACTGATGTAACGTGTTCAACAGGCTTTGGAGAATATCCATTTCTAGGACCAAAAATTGTAAGCTCACCCAACCTCACCCACTCCCAACCCTGCGGCAAATCAAAAGCCATCTCACCCACATCAACAGGTGGCAATTTCTTCGACTTCTTAATCTTCCCTTCCTTAACTAACCTTTCCTTCTCTGCTTTAATCTTCTCCAGCAAAACCGCAGCGGGTTCATCTTTATGATTTTGCGAAACTAACTTTCCCTGTACCGCTAATTGCAAAATCAATTCGCGTAATTTCTGCACGCCATTCGGTGCATCTGCGAATAATTCAAAATTGGAAAAAAAGGTTTCTAAATTCATAAATATTTTTTATTGAAGTCTGATTTCACAAATACCTGGCGAATAAATTCACGGCTACACAAGCGAAACCCGCCTTCGCGGGTTATCAATTTATTCGTTATTAATAAGCCCCCCGTTTATTTATTAATATTAAACCCACGGAGGTGGGTTTTGCCTGTGTAGCCGTGAATTCTATTCGCCAGGTTAAAATTATCTTTGTCTCCCCATCTCCCCATCTCCCCCTCTCCTCCTCTACCGCCTCTACCGCCTCTACCCCCTCTCCCCCTCTACCCCCTCTCTCCATCATCCCCCAAAGCTCCCATCAACTCCGCTTTCAAC
>JBARZF010000487.1:0-2211 GCA_049649675.1 Rivularia sp. (in: cyanobacteria)
GGTTAATCCTGCATTCTTAATGATTGGTTCTCTAAGACTAGCTGTTGTTCTGATACCTCCATACACTTCAGCGGTCAAATTTACTACAGCTTCTTGACCTTCTTGTACCATCAAAGTTGGATCGGTAAGAACTTTAGCGTTGCCGTTGGTGACTTGAGTTTGCAAACTGACAAGCAACTTCTTAGGGTATTGGAATAAACTTGGAAGACCTACCTCAATGCCATCCTCAGTAATTTCAGTAATACCAGGTTGTAGAGGATTTGTATTAGTACCAAAAGGTGGACGAGGTAATCTTCCATTTGGAAAGCGTGGATCGTCCGGTTCAAAGGGTACCGGACTACCTGTACTCTCACTGAAAGGGGCATCTGGTTGAGCATCAAAGAAAGGTGCAACTTCTGCACCTTCTGGAAATGGAGCGTTTGTTACAGTCGGAGTGAGTCTACTATTTTGAAATTCAGCACTAGTAGGCGGATTAATACCACCAGCATTAGCATTAGCCGTACCACCATCAACACTAAAGAAATTGTCAGCAACTCCGAAAGAAAAGCTGCTGTTAAAATTCTTGGTTCCCAAAAGGTTAACATCGATAATCTTGACATTAACTGCAACTTGACGGCGACGAACATCGAGTTGAGTCAACTGAGCCATAGCCATTTCAACCTGCTTAGGGGTTCCAACCAAAGATACAGAATTAGTACGCTCATCTCCTAATACCTGTAAACCTCGCAGCAAAGGATTTGAATCTTTGTAATCAACCCGCTGAGTTTCAATCCTGACTTCTGTAGTAGTTTGGGTTTCAGTAATCGAACCTTCAGCACCGCCACCTACAGGTACAGCATTAACACTAGTAACAAGACGTTCGCGACTAATTGCACTTTCGGCACCTAACCCAACCAAAAAGTTGAGAGCGACACCAACCGTAACTTGATTGAGTCGCATATTCCGCATTACAGTATCGCGGGTGGAGTTAGGTAATTTAGTACCGACAAAAATTGTTCTTCCGCTGCGGTTAGCTTCTAAACCACTTAAGCGCAAGACGTAGTTAAACACATCTTGCACTGGTTCGTTTTCAATATCTAAAGAAATTGTTGGTCCATCGGCAGCAGCATTATCACCTTCTGCTTGTCTTTCACCATCTTTTCCACCTGCGGTATAAGCCAAGTTTAAATTAGCAGCTCGTGCCAAAAGTGACAGCACTTCTCTAACTGGTGCATCTCTTAATACCAAGCGAGGAACGCGCTGTTGAGTTCCTAAATCGATAACACTCGGTGAAGCATCAGTATTAGAAATTGCTATATCTCCCACCGGAGGAGCTACTGCTCTCGGTAAAAAAGGTGGAGCCTGATTCATCGATTGCCCGGGGCCTGCGGGTGGTGCGGGGGCACCTTCAAGGTTAACGTCGGGGTTGGGTACGGGAGCAGATTGAGCTATTTGGTTATCTTGTGGAGGTTGAACTGCAATCGGTTGCGATTCTTCCGATGCCGTACTCATTCCAGATGAAGGCATCAAAGCAAAAGTAAGTCCGTTTTGCTTTCGCTCTACCGGCTTGCTTTCAGGAGCATTACTCGTCCCAGTTATCACCACCCGAACGCTATTTGCATCAAGTTGACCGATAGAAACCGAAGCAATTCCATCTGTGGGATTATCCTGACGGAAACTACTTCCTTGTGGTAAACGTAACTGAGTATTAATAATATCTGCGACTAAAGCATTACCTCTTTTAGTAGTAAAAACTTGGGGACGAGAGCCATCAGAAGTTTTTAAAACTAAATTAACTCCACCGTCAGCTTGATCTAGTTTTACTTCTGTAATTTTCGTTGTTGCTTGCGCCCAAACTGGCTGAGATACCAACAATACAGAAACAGCGGTTCCAAATATAAAACTACTACCGTGAAGTTTCACAGTCCATTCCTCACTTTAAATAATTATTAGTTGATAGTTGTTATTTGATAGTTGATAGTTGTTGGTTGTTGGTTGATAGTTGATAGTTATTCCATTCCGTAGTGCGAGCATCTTGCTCGCTCGATACTAGCGAGCAAGATGCTCGCACTACGGAATGGAATAACTATCAACTATCAACCAACAACCAACAACTATCAACTATCAACTATCAACTATCAACTATCAACTATCAACTATCAACTATCAAATAACAACTATCAACTAATAATTATTTAAAGTGAGGAATGGACTGTGAAACTTCACGGTAGT
>JBARZF010000488.1:0-13056 GCA_049649675.1 Rivularia sp. (in: cyanobacteria)
TTCTAGATATTCTTCTAGGGTATTGCGCGGTTTGGTGTAAAACTCTTCAAACTCTTGATAATTCTGAAAGTTTTTCACTTGCTCGTTGGAATGACGCTCGAAATATCCCCATAAAATCCGGGGTACAACGGAGCCGCCCAAATGTCTATGCAATTCAGCGTATAAAGCCATAACTGATATTTCATACTAAAAATTTTATTAATAGTAACAAAAACAAAGAGGTAAAAAATATATACTCAATAAAATTTTGTGTAAAGTCTATCTAAATTCCTTGCTAACTTTAGCTATAGTCTGTAACAAGTCCTTGCCAGTACAGGGTTTTGACATAAATGCTTTTACATTTAGATTTTTATCTAAAGTTGAATCGTAATTTAACACTAAGCCGCTGATAGCAACAATTTTTACTTTTGGGTTGATTTTTTGTAACAAGCCGATCGTAGTTTCACCATCCATTTCAGGCATCATTATATCCAGCAAGATTAAATTGATTTCCTGTTGATATTTGGCATAAATTTCTATAGCTTCGATTCCGTTAGATGCTGTTAATACGCGGTAATTATATGCTTCTAAAGATGACTTAGTAATTTTACGGATAGCTGGTTCATCATCAACTACTAAAATTAATTCGCCACTACCATTTAAGTCTTCCGAACGATCGCAACAGGAAACATTTGTTTCTTGATTGGGTTGGATGGGTAAATAAATTTTAACGATGGTACCTTTATTTAACTCGCTATAAACATTCACAAAACCACCGTGGTTTTTAACAATACCCAAAGTCGTAGAAAGACCTAAACCCGTACCTTTTCCGACTTCTTTTGTTGTAAAAAATGGTTCAAAAATGCGTTCTTGAATTTCTGGATGCATACCTACTCCGGTATCAGCCACAGTAACTACAATATAAGCGCCTGTTTTGGCATAGATATTCATTTGGGCGTAATATTCATCGATTTCGAGGTTCTCGGCAGAAATTTCTAATTTACCTCCCTTCGGCATGGCATCGCGGGCATTTACTACCAAGTTCATTAGTACCTGATGTATTTGGGTAGTATCCCCGTAAATGTAACTCAAGTCTGACGCTATATTTACATCTAATTGAATTGATTTAGGAAAAGTTTCTCTAACAATTTGCTCAATTTCGGCAATTAAATATTTGATTTGAAGCAGGGTGCGTTTACCTTGAATGCCTCTAGCGAAGGATAATAATTGTTTGATTAAACTAGCACCGCGTTGGGCATTATTTTCTAAAGTTTTTAGCAGTCGTAAATGCTGCGAATCGTAGAGTTTTCTTTCTAACAATTGTACCGACATTAAAATTGGTGCTAATACATTGTTTAAGTCGTGGGCTATTCCACCTGCTAAAGTTCCGATACTTTCTAAACGCTGGGTTCTTAAAAGTTGAGTTTCGAGTTGTTTCTTTTGGGTAATTTCTGTATTTTCAGCCAAAATTGATTTCGGCTGTCCTTTTTCATCTCGTAATAAAGTCCATCTACTTTCAACTACGATCTTTTTACCTTTTTTGGTTACTTGATGCAATTCTCCTTGCCAAACTCCTTGATTCATAACGCTTAATAATGCATCGTCTTGTTGTGAAGAATGTTCTTCGTGTAATAATCGCGATGATTTTTTACCATAAACTTCGTGAGCTTGCCAACCGTAAATATTTTCAGCCCCTTTATTCCAATATAAAATTCGATTGTGAATATCTTTGACTAAAATTGCATTTGTCACTACATCTAGTAGCGCTGCTTGAGTTTGAAGCTTTTGTTCTGAAGCTTTACGCTGGGTGATGTCGCGAGTTATTGCTAAATGCAAAAAACCGCTGTTATTTTCAGTTGGCAATGGTACGGCGTAGGTTTTCATCCAGCGACGAGTACCTTTGAATCCAATCATCTCGAATTCCAAAGTTTCCTTATTACCCCGACAAACGCTTTCATGCATTAATCTGTAGGCTTTTTGGTATTCTGGAGTAACTGCCGAACATAGCGATTTACCAATTAAAAGATCGGCGTTTTCTACCTCCATCATTTCGATCCCGGAGGCATTAATTTCTAAAAGTGTGCCATCTTTGTCTATTAACTTAATAGATTCTGGTTTTGCATCTATTATTGCCTGCAAGCGGTTTTCGCTTTGTCGTAAAGCAATTTCTGTTTTTTTTAGTCTGACTACGTAGTCTTTAAGCAGATAATATAGTTGTGCAATTAATGCTAGGTTGCCAAAACCAGCAATTAAAAAAGCAATTACGGCTTTATGGAAGCTAATATTTGATAATTTAATTTGATTTAATAAAACCTTTGCTTCTGTTTCTTCAAAGTCAGAAATCAGCTTTATTACATCACGATTTAAAGCAAAATCCTGAGATAGATTCACTTGATTATTCTGTAATGGTTCTAATTTTTGCCCAAATAGATCGAGTTGATTATTTATTTTGCGATCGAGCAACAATAGTTGTTGCTGTTTTTGGTAATTATGTTTAGTTAAATCTTTTAACGATAGGATATTTCTGTCAATTTCTTTTCGTGCGAAATCATATAATTTTAGATAATCTGTATTGGTTGAGGATAAGTAATTATAACGTGCTGCTTGAGCATCATTGAATACTAAGAATGTTTTTTCAAGCCGAACAATAACTTCCTTTGAATGATTTACAATTTGTTGGTTTGCATTTAGCTTTATAGCATTGCTATATGATATAGCTGCATTAACAAATACTAAACAAAGGATGCATAAGAATAATATTCTTAACTTTTTTATGCTAAATGGTTTCATCATACTTAGAGTAAATAAAGTCTTTTCTAATGCTGAGTTTTATTTTTTTGATAAATGTAATATCAGGGAAGCTAATTAAAATATGCTGTATATGCGCTAGTTATATTAATAATAGTTGCAGCCTTTTTTAGATAAAAATATTATTTAATTCATCTAATAATTAACTATTTATTTAAAGTTTATTATTAATAATTTGATCGTTAATTCCGCATAAAGATAAATATAGTATTCCGTCTTATTAAGATTCCCCCAACACCCTAAACAAAAGGAGATTTTGCGTAAGTCCTATTTATGATAAATAATATATCTGACAAGAAAATCATCTGAAATACTTGCTTAGAAAAACGTTGAGGAAATATTGTACCTTTTCCGAAAGATGCAAATTAGAGAAGATCGGATTTACACAAAATGTTATTTTTATCTGACAACTTAGTATTTACTTAAACCATTGTCTCTATGGAACTGCTATTACCTCATCAAATATAAATTGCATCAGCCGGATTTATTATGAGAGATAGACTAAATATAAAGCTAGTTTTTATTTATACATATTTTATACATTTGTTGTAAAACCAATATGCGAACCATATCCGTATCAGTAAATAGAAATTCATCGCTTTACTAAATAGTTACAGTATTAAATTGTTAATTATTTTACCAGAAATCAAATTTTAAAATGTAGTATATCAATCAATTCCAACCTGATAAAAGGTACCCAATGTCAAGGTTTTATAACTAATCAAGTTTTTTTTTGAAAATGTTACCCAGCAGCCTTGACATTGGTTACTAATTGTGTGGATAATAATCATTTGTGAAAACCGTATTGTTAATAAAATCTCTTGGCTAATGTCATTGTTATAGGTGCCCAGTGGGGCGATGAAGGAAAAGGCAAAATAACCGATTTACTCAGCCGCTCCGCAGATGTTGTGGTGCGTTACCAAGGTGGAGTAAATGCGGGACATACAATTGTAGTCAAAGGTCAAACCTTTAAGCTGCATCTTATTCCTTCTGGTATCTTGTATCCGGATACCAAGTGTATTATCGGCTCTGGAACTGTAATTGACCCACAGGTTTTAATTACGGAATTAGATCAAATAGAAAGTTTAAATATTTCTACTCGCAATTTATTGATTTCCGAGACGGCACACGTCACGATGCCGTATCACCGATTGATTGATAAAGCTTCAGAGGAGCAAAGGGGTACTCATAAAATCGGTACTACAGGTAGAGGTATCGGACCAACTTATGCTGATAAGTCCGAGCGCACGGGTATTCGGATGTTGGATTTAATGAATCCCAAAGGATTGCGCGAACATCTCGAATGGACGATTAATTCTAAAAACGTCATTCTTGAAAAGCTTTATAACTTACCACCGATAGATGCTGCTGCTGTAATTGAAGAGTATTTAGGGTACGCAGAACGCTTGCGTCCTCACGTTGTCGATACTTCCTTGGAAATTTACTCTTCGATTAAAGAACGTCGAAATATTTTGTTTGAGGGAGCGCAAGGTACTCTTTTAGATTTAGACCACGGAACTTATCCTTTTGTCACTTCCTCGAACCCCGTAGCGGGTGGAGCTTGTGTGGGTACTGGTTTGGGGCCAACTGCGATCGACCGAGTGATTGGTGTCGCCAAAGCCTATACCACTCGGGTTGGAGAAGGGCCATTTCCGACCGAACTAGGGGGAGAAATGGGAGAGCATCTGTGTTCTGTAGGAGCAGAATTTGGTACAACTACCGGACGCAAACGCCGTTGTGGATGGTTTGATGCGGTTATCGGTCGTTATGCAGTGCGTATCAACGGTATGGACTGTTTGGCAATTACCAAATTAGATGTTCTCGACCAACTTGAAGAAATCAAAGTTTGTGTCGCTTATGAAATTGATGGCGAACGCACGGAACATTTTCCCACCAGTTCCAGAAAGTTCGCACAATGTCGTCCTATTTACAAAACTTTACCGGGATGGGGGCGATCGACAAGTGATTGTCGGAAATTAGAAGATTTACCACCACAAGCACTCGACTATCTTAAATATTTGGCCGAATTAGTTGAGGTTCCGATCGCGATTGTTTCGTTAGGTGCGAGTCGCGATCAAACAATAATTGTTGAAGATCCAATTCACGGGCCAAAACGAGCATTACTACAAGCTGACGGTACCCCTGTTTCTTTAGAGACTGTATAAGGTACAATGTTTTCTTTGTCTGTATATTTTAGAGGTGCAGTGTCAAAAACTGCCCTGCTTTAACTGTAAACTGACCCACAAACATTAATAATAAGAACAAAACTATGGAAATGATGGTCGAATGTCAAAAGCGACCAGAAGGAAGCAAAACCAAGGCTTTGCGTCGTTCTGGAGAGATTCCTGCCAATTTATACGGCCATAAAGGAACCGAATCAATTTCTTTGGTAGTTAACGCTAAAACCGTCGAGCGTTTGCTCAAAAAAGTTTCGGTTAACAATACCTTGATTGACTTGAAAATTGCTGATATCCCCTGGGAAGGACAAACCTTATTGCGGGAAGTTCAAGCTCATCCAGCGACAGGTAAACTTTACCATCTCAGCTTTTTTGCTGTCGCCGGTCACGGTAAAATGACAGTAGAAGTACCTTTTAACTTTATCGGCGATGCAGTTGGTGTAGAACAAGAAGGCGGTATATTAGATACCGTAATTACTCAAATGCAGCTTAACTGTCTGCCAGAGAATATTCCCGATTCAATTGATATTGATGTAAGTGAGTTGAAAGTTGGAGACAGTTTACACGTCAATCAAATTGTATTACCCAAAGGCGTAACATTAACAGCAGAATCGGAAGAACTTGTTGTAAGCGTTTTACCACCGCAAGTCAATGCAACCACAGATGAAGAAGCTGAAGGTGAAAGCGAAGCAGAAGTTCAGCCTGAAACTACTTAAACGGTGCCTTATTGAATTAAAATGCCAGGGGGTAGCTCCTGGTTTTTTTGTATTTAATTAGGTATTAAATTTAAGTGTAATGGTAAGGACGTAGCAGATTCTACTGCCGATTTGTTAGTATCACAAATGGAAACAGCAGAGCTATCGATCGAACTCTACCCCAAATGCAGAGGGTAAGTTTCTTGAAAAGCCCTCAGCTTTAACACTAAGCTTTAATCCATATTTATGTCCGAAACCCGAATATGGTTAGCTTGCCCCATATCCGTTCGAGAAACTCCTTACCAAAAGCAGAAAAATTCTATCTTAAGATTTTAGATACAAGTCAACCACGAGATGCACAATTAAAAGAAGTTATTAGCCAATAGCTGTCGTTATGGCAAAAAAAAGTTCTGGTAATTTTTTACCTATTTCCCAAGGCTTTCTCTCTCAACTGATATTCGGGTCATTTCTAGCGTTTGTATTTTTCCTATCCTCTAACCGACTAGGCTTAAGTGTCTTTCTTGGAGTATTAGGTGGGTTACTACTAGGTTTATTTACAACATCTACAAGAACTGGTCCCCATCCCGAAACCGTAGCATCTTCCGATGGTGTAGATGCTGGATTAAAATACTGGTTATTTTTCTTACTCAGCTTTTTACTTTTAGGCTATCAACCGCCTATAAGTATTTTGTTAGGTGGAATAGCTGGTTTGAGTAGCGGCTTTATTTTTGCTTGGTGGGGAAGCAAGGAACCAACTGTTAGTAAAATTCCAAGTCAGATTCAGCGAGAGGCACAAACCGAGGATGACGAGTTAGCCTCCCCCGTACAGAGAGCTAACTCGCCGCGAACTAGAAGAGTAGCCCGTCGTTACCGTCGCCGTTCGGGAATCAATGTTAAGTTTTGGGAAAAGTAGCCGAAAGTTAATCATCTCTAGAGATAAGAGTTAAGAGTTAAGAGTTATATCGTGAAAAGTTAAGAGTTACTCGCTTACAACTTAATATCTTGTAATTTTGGCAAAAACTGAGTTTCTCTATCATATCTGGATCGTAAATTCTTAATTTATACTCCAGAAACCTATTTTTTAGGTCTTGTTGAATTCAAACAGCAACAAGTTACATCACTCATAATTCATAACTCATAACTCTTAATTCATAACTCATAATTTGTAGTTCCCATGTTTTTATATCTTTCCAAGCTGCTACCCCTTTTTTTCTATCCTCTAGGATTTGCCTGTATTTGTAGTCTTTTAGGGCTGATCTTGCTTTGGAAACGACCGCGTATAGCAGCATTTTGCATTGCGCTAGGATTATTTGTAGTGCTTTTAAGCTCTAATGGTTGGACTTATCGCTTTATGGTGAGTTCCCTTGAATGGCAAAATATTCCTACAGGAGAATTGCCTACAGCACAAGCCATTGTAGTTTTGGGTGGTGCAACTAGGGCTAGTTACGAACCTCGAACAACTGTAGACTTAAACGAAGCAGGCGATCGAGTTGTTTACGCAGCCCAACTTTACCGTCAAGAAAAAGCTCCCCTAATTATTGCTAGTGGTGGTCGTATCGATTGGGCTGGGGGCGGTCCACCGGAATCGGAAGATATGGCAAAATTACTTATATTTATGGGGGTCAATTCTGAAGATATTTTACAAGACCCCACTTCGCTCAACACTTATCAAAACGCCGTAAACGTAAAGAAAATTCTTTTAGAACGTAATCTTGACCGCATACTATTAGTAACTTCAGCAATGCATATGCCGCGTTCGCTAGCAATTTTCAAGCATCAGGGTATTGAAGCAATTGCTGCACCTACTGATTTTCTGGTGACAAAAGACGAACTTGAGTCAATAGGTAGAACCCCTAAAAGTGCAATCTTAAATTTGTTACCAGATAGCAGATATTTAGAAAATTTTACTCTTGCTTTAAAAGATTATGTAGGTATGATTGTATACCGTATACGCGGGTGGGTTTGAATCAGTTATCAGTTATCAGTTATCAGTTATCAGTTATCAGCGTTCGAGATGTAGGTATCAACTAACAACTAACAACTAACAACTAACAACTAACAACTAAAATAATGTCTCAAGAATTACAAAGAATAGTTCCGTCGGGGTCATCTCAAATAGAAGAAACTATTGCTGTTAATCAAACTACTCAAGAATTTTACCGAGAAGTTGAAGTGCGCTCGGAGTTTAATAATTATTGTGAATGGTATCATGCTACAGCAAAAAGCAATCGTGAAGAATTAGAAAAAATGCGCGGCGAACTGAATATATTTCAGTGGTTTCGCCGCAGACGCTAAATTTTAGATTGTTTCTAACTCGTTAGTACGTAAGTGAGCTTTAAACTTTTTAGTAAACTGCACTTGAATAGGGAAGTTAGCACTAACAGGTCTTCCTTTCCATTCTGTAGCAATATTAAAGACTTCTCCTTCCAAGCCTTTGATATCAAAAGCTTCACCGCGATGTTCGGGATGATGATAAATTACTACAGATTCAGCTACACGGACGCGATCGCCAACTTTCATATCACTATTTACATCTAACTTTTGGTTTTCCACAACTGTTGTCACGCCTATCCCTCAATGAATGTGTTTTTTATCAAAATATAAACTGCTTGCCACTTTAAATTTTGTTTTAGCTTTATAAATGCGGTATAGAAGCCATATTTGACACTCTCCTCACACGAAGGCAAGAGTTTTCATCTCTATATCTCCACTCCAAAAGTAGACATTGTTGACGCTCCCCACGCATAGAATGCGGGGATTCTTGGTTCACCGAAACTCCTTAAAACTAAAAGGAACCAGGCTCGCTGATTCGACTCCCTCACCGAATACTCCTACCAGTTGGTGGATGCATCTAGCTATGGCAACTAGCGGCAGCGGGATGTTTCTCCCCAAGCTTAAACTCGGGTGCGCCCCACCCTAATCAATTAACTAATATTAAACTGCTGCTTGCTCGGTATTCTCTCGAACCCATACGTTTTTAAAGAGGTTGTTCGCGCCTCTGCTGCTAACATCACTTTACGTCGTATCAAATTTGGCACTACCGACGAACTCATGCCTGTGTTAGACCAGTGTTGATATCTTACCATGGGAAACCGGACAATTTATTGTCCTGCGGGCTAACCCCATAAATAGAATTTAGGGGCTTGTGCCCTATGATTTTCGGTCAACTAGTATAAGGGTGAAGGATGCAGGCATTTTGGATGCAGGGATTTTGGATTAAAAGTTAAGAGTTAGGAGTTAAGAGTTAGGAGTTAAGAAGTTTATATTTCTCCCCATACTCTCTGAACCCCATCTCCCCCGAACCCGCGAGAGAAACCGGCTGAAAATATGGGAAAACCTCTCCCAACACAGTCTGTGTCGGGTCTTAATTAGCCGGTTGGGGCAGGAATTTGGGCAGTGGATTCTCAATTAACTCATTTTTATTTTCAATAATCTGCCCAAATTCCCAGGTTTTCCCATATTTTCAAGGAACAGTTGCAGCCCCTCCCCCCATCTCCCCATCACTCCATCTCCCCATCCCCATCCCTTCAATAAGGAGGACAAACTCCCCGCACTTGCGGAGGAAGTTGCTTACAGGTTGTGTTAAATGATTTAGGCTGAATTAGCCACCATCCGAGCAATCCCAATGCTGTACCTCCGATTAACAGCAGCAATAATACGAATAGTAATACTAGTGGATTGCGCGATCGCTTTTTCTTGGCAGGTGCGCTCTCGTTATTTGTAACGGGTTCGTCGTCGGAAAGTCTTAAGTCTAATAGCGCTTGGGAACTTTCTGCTAATTCTTGTTCTGAAGAAGCTGTTTGCTCTGTTTCTAAAACTTCAATATCGGAAGCTTTGGGGCTGACTATCGCTAAATAATCTGGAATGACGCGACAATGAGTAATGACTACTGAAATGTTGTCGTGTCCGTTTCTTTGATTTGCTAATTTAATCCAAGATTCGGCTGCTTCTTGGGGAGAAACTTCACCCGTTAATACAGGTAATGCATAATCGCGCCAATAATTTTCTATCAGGTTATTGTCGCTCAAACCGTCGGAACATAATAGTAATATTCCATCTTCTTCTAAAATAAAGCGTGAGATTTGGGGATGAAGAAATTCACCTTCTTTGGTACCCAAGGCTTGAGTTAGAGCAGTAGCATCGGGACGCTGTAATGCTTTACGATACAGGCTGCGTCCGTGAATTACTTCCCGCTTTGCAACATCGTCATCAACTGTAAGTAGCTGACAATAATTGCGAGTAATCCAGTAAGCACGACTATCACCGACGTTTGCTAAATAGAGTTCGCAGGCATTTTCCGATCGCCAATTAGCGGTAGTAGTAACACTTTGCGGTATTTGTACCGACATTACCAGCGTTGTTGCCATGCGTTCTCTTTTTTCACGTTTCTGCTGGTTGTTGGCACTGCAAATTAAGTTGTTTACAACTCGCAAACTAGCTTCAATTTGCTGCTTCAATAAATCTGGGGATACGATTTCGGCTTGCTGTGCGACTTCAGCTAGTAGAGCTTTGATTTGCAATTTGATTGACTGTACCGCCAAGCGTGAGGCTACTTCACCACCTTCGTGTCCACCGATCCCATCGCATACAAGAGATACTTTGGGTAATAAAGAATCTTCCTTGGAATCACTAATTGTAGGAAAACAATTATCTTCGTTTCTGGTTAGTTGCTCTCCTTTATCTGTAATTCCAAATACTTTCAAAGTTAAAGGTAATTCTGCTGCTGCTGCTAGTAACAGTTGATTAAGTTGGTTAGAAATCGCTTCAAAATCAACCACACCGCTACACATTTGTTTAACAAGTTTTTTTAAGGGACTGTTAACTTTTGTGTTAGAAATGGCTACAATCGGTCGCCAACATTCTCCCAATTGCTGCAAAGATAGCGCGTTTGTATTTTCAATTAATTCTATCAAGCGCACGCACCAACCCTGTACGCGCAAGTTTTCTGGAACCAGCAAACTACCTGCAACTCCCAATTCAGATAAGGGTTGCCACAATTCGAGAATTTGCCACAACCAATAAACTTGTCTTACTGCAGTTGAATCCCATACATCGGTAATTGCAGGATATAAACTGCCTTTATCGTCAATCGGTGCATTTTCTAACAACAGAATATTATCTTCGTTGTCTTGAGTTAATTGTGTAAATCCGTATACATGAGGTACGTGCAAACGATATTGATGCAAACGTAGATAGGGAAAAACATTATTCGGTAATTTTTCTAGTGCCTCTGGTATTACTATCGGTTGGGTATCCAGCCAAATTTGAGGTGAAATGACTTCGTAACGAGAAGCAACTTTTTCTCCTGGTTCTAGATTATTTTTTGTAGTATCTACCGCCCAAACATATCGGTAGACAAGAGGTGTGAAGCAATTAGCGCAAAGGCGATTACCTACAGTATTAACAGGATCGGTACAGTGGGGATTCGTGCAATAAACTATCCTTTGAGTAGAAATCATCAGGTATAAATTCCATCTAATATAATTAACGAGTAAATTTAGGTGACATTTCGCAGCCAGAGAATTTAAGCTTCGACTAAACTAAGTAGGTATCTTTTTAACCAAATTCTGTTATTAGAAGTAATCAAAATTTACCGTAAAAAGAGCAACTTTAACTTTTTTAGCTTTCAGAAAATTTAATATTGGCAAGTGTATTTATATTTAGTACGGCGAAGCTTAATAAAATCTTGGTTTTTAAAGTAATGGAAAAGCTTGCGGTTAATAGTTTTTTACTTTCATACTGGATACTTGAGTCTTCTTTGTACTAATGACTGCGAATCAATTTATCCTGAATGTAGATTTTAGGATGATATATGTCTATAACTTTAATCTGGCTGATAGTCGGAGCCTGTTTGTGTTTGTCGGAATTATTTATTCCAACTGCTTTTGTCGCTTTTATGATGGGTATAAGCGCTTTTATAGTCGCGTTATTGTCTTTAGCAGTAGGAAATTTATGGTTGTTAGCGCTGTGTTGGTTGCTGCTTTCCACATCATTAATAGTGCTTACCCGTAAATATATTTCACCACGACGACGCAAATCGAAAATTAGGGATGCTGTGTTAGCCGAAACGATCACTGAAATACCTGCTGGTAAAACGGGACGAGTTTTGTACGAAGGCAATTCTTGGCGAGCGCAATGTGACGATGAACAAGCTTTTATCGCCCCTTATCAAAGAGTTTACGTAGTCAGGCGCGAAGGTACAACGTTGATTGTCATGCCCGAAAATATTTTGCATTCTTAATTCTCGTTTTTGATTCTGTGTTTGATTTTGGTATTTGATCTGTGTTTTTGATTTTCATGTTTGATTTTGAGTATTAGAAAAAACTAGGAGAAAAGACAATGGAACAATTATTTTTACTGATATCTTTAGCTCTAGGCGGTTCTGCTTTAGCTGGTAGCGTAAAAATTATCAACCAAGGAAATGAAGCGTTAGTAGAAAGATTGGGTAGCTACAACACAAAGTTAGAACCTGGACTTAACTTTATGATTCCTTTCTTCGATCGCGTGGTTTACCGCGAAACTATTCGAGAGAAAGTTATAGATATTCCTCCCCAAAAATGTATTACCCGCGATAACGTAGCCATTGAAGTTGATGCTGTAGTTTACTGGCGGATTGTTGATATGGGAAAAGCCTACTACAAAGTAGAAAATCTTCAAGCAGCGATGGTGAATTTGGTATTGACTCAAATTCGCTCGGAAATGGGACAATTAGAACTCGATCAAACTTTTACCGCTCGTACCGAAGTTAACGAAACTTTATTACGGGATTTAGACATTGCCACAGATCCTTGGGGTGTAAAAGTTACCCGTGTAGAATTGCGTGATATTATTCCTTCCAAAGCAGTACAAGACTCAATGGAATTGCAAATGTCCGCAGAAAGACGCAAGCGGGCAGCAATTTTAACATCTGAAGGGGAAAGAGAATCGGCGGTAAATAGTTCTAGGGGTAGAGCAGAAGCCCAGGTTTTGGAGGCAGAAGCAAATCAGAAAGCCGTAATTTTACAGGCAGAAGCCCAACAAAAAGCTACCATCCTCAAAGCTCAAGCCGAACGCCAGCAGCAAGTACTCAAAGCCCACGCAGTTGCCGAATCATCAGAAATTCTCGCTCTAAAAATGAAAGACAATCCTAAAGCCCAGCAAGCATTAGAAGTACTCTTAGCTTTAGGTTACTTAGACATGGGAGCAGCAATCGGACAAAGCGAAAGCGCCAAAGTTATGTTTATGGACCCGCGCACAATTCCCGGTACTCTTGAAGGTATACGTTCCATCGTCTCCGAAACTCAAGACGGCAATCCTATGCTTGGGGAAATTGGTAAGCAACGCGGCTAAGAGGGGGGAGAGGGGGAGATGGGGAGATGGGGAGATGGGGTTCGGAGGAGATTAACTTCCTGAAGCTT
>JBARZF010000489.1:0-2009 GCA_049649675.1 Rivularia sp. (in: cyanobacteria)
AATTTGAGCGGTATTATCGTTGATTTTTTTAGTCTTAATAGTAATTTGAGGGATAAAATTATTAGGATAAGTATTTTTGATTATTCCTTCTTCTAAGGCATCAATTGCATTAACTAAGATATTCATAAATACTTGATTTAGCTGAGAAGGATAGCATTCAATTAAAGGAAGATTGCCGTATTCTTTAATAACTGTAATACCATTTGAATTCAGTTTCGGCTTCAAACGATTTTGTAAAATCATTAAGGTAGAATCTATTCCTTCGTGGATATTCACTTTCTTAAATGCCGATTCATCCAACCGTGAAAAATTACGTAATGATAAAACAATTTCCCGAATACGTCGGGTACCTTTTTCCATTGAGCAAATAATATTATTCAAATCTATTTTAAGAAAATCAAGTTCTATAATTTCAATTTCTTCTTGAATTTCTGGTGCTGGATTTGGATAATGTTTCTGATATAGTTCTAAAAGTCGGATTAAATCTTGGGTATGTTCAGAAACAAAACAAAGGTTTGCATGAATAAAGTTAGCGGGGTTGTTAATTTCGTGAGCAACACCTGCTACCATTTGACCTAAACCGGACATTTTTTCAGTTTGAATCAGTTGTGCTTGAGTTTGTTGCAATTTTTGTAAGGTATTTTCTAACTCCTTAGCTTTTACTTGTACCTTAATTTCTGCTAGTTTACGTTGGGTGATATCGGTTGCGACACCCAAAAATTGCTTAACTGTACCATCTTCCTTGCGATGAAAAACCGTTTGTCTATCGTAAAGCCAGCGGTACTCACCATCTGAATGTTTGACGCGATATTCAAATTCTAAAATATCCCCATCAGCAGCAGCAAGTACTTTTTGCTGTTGAGAAATAATTTTTTCAAAGTCTTGTGGATGGGTTATCTTAGGCATTAGGGTGTTTCCCCAAGCTTGAATTTCTTTGTCAGAATAGCCAATAGTGGAAGCAATTTCTTTGTTTGCATAAATATTTCTTTGTTCTTCAATATCGTAGATATAAAGTGTATTTGGAATAGAATTTGTAATTCTTTGAATAAAGTGTTGACTAGCTTTAAGTTCTTCTTCTACTTTTTTTATTTCGGTAATATCAACTATGCAGCCGTACCAAATAATAGAAGCGTCTGATTGTAATTCAGGTTTAGCAATACCTTTTAACCATTTTTGTTTACCACTTGGAGTACTAATCCGCCATTCATATTCCCAATTTTTAAAAGTTTGTGCAGAAGTCGCAATACTTTGTTGCAACTTTGGAAAGTCGTTGGCGTGGGCAGCAGCAAACAATAATTCACTATTTTCCTGGGCTTGTAACGGTTCAACTTCAAAGATTTCTTGACATCCCGAAGATACATAGGGAAAAGACATTGTACCGTCAGGAGTTAAGCAAAATTCGTAAATCATCCCCGGTACGTTATCTGTTAGTTTTTTTAATCTTCCTTCAGCTTGACGAAGTTCTGCTGTACGTTGTTCAACTCTTATTTCTAATTCTTCGTTAAGTTTTTTTAGCGCATCTTCGGCTTCTTTGCGTTGGGTAATATCAACCATACAGCCATCCCAAATAATAGAGTTATCTGGTTGTAATTGAGGTTTAGAAACACCTTTTAACCATTTATATTTACCGCTTGGAGTAATCATCCGCCATTCATATTCCCAATTTTGAAAAGTTTGAGCGGAGTCAGCAATTTCTTTCTTGAACTTTATTAAGTCTTCCGGATAAATCATTGTAAACAATAGATGGGCATCGTCATATATTTGTTGCGATTCAACTTCCCAAATATCTTGACACCCAGAAGAAACATAGGGAAAAGATGTTGTACCATCGGGGTTTAGTTGAAACTGGTAAATCATCCCCGGTACGTTATCTGCTAACCGGGAAAGACGGGTTTCAGTTTCACGTAACTGCACTGTACGTCTTTCAACCCTTGCTTCTAATGTTTCGTTTAACTTTTTGAGGTTTTCTTCTACTTGTTTTCGTTCGGTAATATTTTCGTAAGTACCCA
>JBARZF010000490.1:0-10622 GCA_049649675.1 Rivularia sp. (in: cyanobacteria)
CTAATACATCTGAAATAATATTATTTGAAACGGTTTCGTTATTAGCTTCGTTTAAAGATTTTTGATCGATCAGTGCAACTGCTTTTTGAGTTCGATTTATAATATTTCTTGCCCGTAATCCGATTTCCAAACTGCGGAATAAGTCTATAGAAATACTTTTAGAAGGAAATTTCCGTAATATATTTATTATATTAAAATTTTGAGGTTTATCGGCTGCTAAAATTAAAGCCGCACGAGTTCCATAAAATCCACTGGTGCGGCGATATTTTTCACGGATTGTTTGTCCGCGATTGCGAAATTCGCTTTGAACTATTTGTGAAAGAGTTTCTAAAAGCGTTTCACCAATAGGCGAATATAAGAATTGAGAAACTTCAACAGCCCCCAAAGGAATGGGAGCAAGCAATGCTTCTCTTAATTCTCCCCTACTTTCTTCAGGCACATATTTAAAATAAGCTGCTAATTCATCATTTATTTGTCCAGTTTTGGCATAAGTTTCTAAAGAATCAACCGAAATAGACCTTTCAACTATCCCAAAAGAAAGCTTTAACCTTTCCGCACTCACAGCACGATTAGCAGTTAAAGCAGGTAAAGTGCAGGCAATAAAACAGCTTAACGCTGCATTCAGCCAAATTGATTTTCGCATAAGAACAGTTAGCAGTTAGCAGTGTTAGCGAAGCGTGTCCCGGAGGGACATACAGTTATCAGTTATCAATTACCAGTTACCAGTTATAGATTTACAACTCCTAATTCTTAACTCCTAACTCCTAACTCCTAACTCCTAACCTTGTCCAGACCAGGGTTCGAGGAAGTCGGGATAAAGTGTTAGTCCGCCGTCAATGTATAAAGTTTGTCCTGTGATGTAAGCTGCTTCATCGGAACATAGGAAAGCTGTTACGGCAGCCATTTCGTCGGAAGTACCCACTCTACCCATTGGTATATGGCTTTCTACATTAGCTTTTTTTTCTGGATGGTCTGTCCAAGCATCGTTGATGGGGGTTATGGTTGCACCAGGCGCGATCGCATTGACTCGAATTCCTCTTCTAGCATATTCTAACGCTAAGGTGCGAGTCAGATTTTGCATTCCGCCTTTACTAACTGAGTAACTTATGTATTGTGGTCTGGGTATAATTTGGTGAACGCTAGAAACGTTGATAATACTTCCACCATTACCGGCATCCAGAAACATTTTAATTGCTTCTCTGGCGCATAAATAAGCACCTTTTAAATTAACGTCAATTACTTTCTCAAATTCTTCAAATGGAATTTCGTGGGCTGCACCGGGTATTTGAATTCCCGCATTATTAATTAAAATATCTAATCCGCCGAATTCTTTTTTTACTTCGGCAAACATTTCCACAATATCATCTTCCTTAGATACATCGGCTTGCACCAAAATTTCCTTACCTTCGCAACCGCAACGGGCATCGGTACAGGCTTTATAAATTAATTTTTCGGTATTTTCGGCATCTTCGGGGCTTTTTCTGTAATTAATTGCCACATTCGCGCCTTCTTGAGCAAATCTGACCGCAATTGATTGACCGATTCCCGAAGTTGCACCCGTAACTAGAACGTTTTTTCCGCTTATTCCTTTCATGAAAAAATATTAGTAATTTGGTAATACAGTGTTTCTTGGTTGAGTGTATTATATTAACGCGCTTATCCCTTCCATCTAGAGTTGTAATCCTGACAGAAAAATTAATAAACCCAGTATCTTTGAGATACCGGGTTTATGATGCAGAATATTTTCTCACGAGTAAATTTGATTGCAGTTATTATTAATTGCACTAACTAGGGTAAGTTCACATCTTGCACCATTATCAATTAGCTTTGACAAACGCCTTGGAATAAATTCCCAGGCTCAAATACAAAGTCTGATAAATCAGACTGAGTATGGGTTTTAGTGCGTTTGAACGTACTTTATATATCACCTTCAAATTAATTTAAAGGCGGGAATTAGGGCTTAACGACAACGGTGCAAGATGTGAGTTAAAACGTACTCTCATGCCTTACTCAGTCATCTTTAGATGACTTTGTTTATAAGCCTGGGAATTTATTCCAAGGCGATTGTTGCAACTGGTGCAAGATGTGCGTTTCAACGTACTTTGTATATGAGCCTCGGAATTGATTCCGAGCCGGTTTTAAAAGCAGCTTTGCGAGTGTTGTAAGATGTGAATAAGCTCTAAGAATGGTGCGTTACGGCAATTTCACATTTATTCAATCGATCAACGATTTCGTAGCCGTAACACACCCTACAAATCAAGAACAAAAAATTACTCTTTACCTTCTTTCGATTGATTTTGATTTGAATTATGATTATTATTCAATAAATCAAGTATGGTTCCTTGAGGAAAAATTCCCCAACCCGGTGTCTTATAATCTTTAGGAAGGTAGTCTTCTGGAATTGTAATTTGGCTACCGTCTCGAACAGCAGAATAATGTGGTGAAAGAATTTCAATTCCTGCTTCATTGCATTTATCTTGAATATTTTGATGCAATTCCGAATAAATGCGAGCCATTATACTCGGATTGCGAGTAAAAGCATTCAATTCGTAACTTACATAAAAGTCATCTAAACTTGTTTGCAGTACAAAAGGTTCTGGTTCGGAAAGAAGATGTGTTGTAGATTTTGCTGCGTCAATTAATACTTGATATACTTTGCGCCAGGGTACATCATAACCTAATGTTATGGTAGTATGTAAGATTAAGGGTGCTTGATTGGGGTCTAATTCCGCAGCGGTATAGTTAACTATTTGATTGGTAAAAACGCTGGTATTAGGAAGGGTAATAATGACGTTTTTGACAGTACGGAGACGGGTAACAAACAAAGTTTTTTCGACTACATCACCAATTGCATCACCAATTTTAATTCTGTCTCCAATTTGAAAAGCACGAGTGTAAATTAGAATAATTCCGGCAACAACGTTAGCTACTACTACGCTAGAACCCAAAGATAACAGCAAACCTAAAAACAGCGATATTCCTTGAAATGCTGGAGAACCAAATCCTGGTAGATAAGGGAAAGCAATTACTGCTGCAAGAATTACAATTAAAACTACCGATAATTTAAAAGTAGGTTCTGCCCATTCTTGGTAAAAGCCTTGAATTCTCAAATTTCCGTTACCTATAGAGGTAAAGAAATTTCCGAGCAATTTAATGAAGTAATAAGTAATGAAAAGAATTATGCCAATAGCAAAAAGACTTGGTAAGTAGTTGAGAAATCCTTCCCAAGAAGTTTCTGCTGCTTCTAAAAAATATCTGAATACCGTTAAACTAATTTGCCTCGTCCAAGGGAAGAAACTCATTACCAAGGGTACATATATTATAAATACGCCCAAGGTTAATAAAAATCTGAGTAATTTTAGTAAACCAATTAACAGCCGAGAAATTCGGGTAGCTGTTAATAATTCAAAATTTTGAATTCTGATTGTTGGAAATTGCGTACTTTGTAAATTATTTACTTTTCGATAAAGCCAAGGAAAGACTATCGCGAATAAAATTAAAGTCACTATCAGAAGAACTGTTGCGATCGCGCTATTAAATATTCCTTGACGAATATAATCCGGACTGCGTTGGATGCGGTATTGTGTTATTATATTTTGAATTTTTTCTCGATAGTTCCTAGCTAATTCCTGTCGGGATTGGTCGGCAGCGCGTGCATCTGCATCTGTTATAGTTAACAGTACGCGATTATCTACGGTTAAATTAGTAGTTAAAGGCTTGTCATCGATTCTAATTCTTTCTACCGCAATTGTTGGATCGTCGGCAAGTTTGAGAATGCGATTGTTTACCGCTATAGCACGCTCTTCTGGAGAAAATGCTCCGACTCCAGCACGGATTTTAAAAAGTTCTTCTCCTCCAAGTTCTACAGTTGCCCCTTTATTTATGGAAGTGCTAGCAGGGGTTTCGGTAGGTGTGGGAGTAGGTACTTGAGCGTGAGTTGGTGAGAAGGGAACAATAGTAACTAAAAAATACAGAGTAATAGATGCAACAAAATAAATAAATCTTTTCAAGAAAGTGGAATTCTTTCTTTTCTGTAGTTGCCGATAACTTTTCATTTGAGATGATAAAACTGGAGTGTCAATAATATAGTGTAATAATTATAAGTTTGCCAGTATTTGTTACAACAAGGTTTGTATTTATTAATTTTTCTACATTCTTTAGGTTTTATACCTTTTTTGACGAAAAAACTTCTCGTTGCAAGGTTCAGCCTGGAAACGAGTTTAGAAATAACATTTTTCAATTCAAGATTATTACTTTGGATACTTATATATTTATAAAAATACCCGAACCCATACCCCATTTTTTTTTACCGGAATTATATAAGCCTTTGAATATATAAGTTTTCTATATTGAGTACAGAACATAATAAGTATGAATATTGCCATTATTGAGGATGAGATATTGGTACATCAGGGTTTATTTTATCGATATTAATTAAAACTTTGAATTTAAAATTACCGGAAATATTCTAAATATTAATAGATAAAATTATGAACAAATTTGCAACAATTGATGGAAATGAAGCGGTTGCTCGGGTTGCTTATCCCTTAAATGAAGTTATTGCGATTTATCCTATTACTCCTTCTTCCTCAATGGGGGAATGGGCTGATGCTTGGGCTGCTGGGGGCAATCGCAATTTATGGGGTACCATTCCGAGCGTGGTTGAGATGCAAAGTGAAGGTGGTGCTGCGGCTGCGGTGCATGGTGCTTTACAAACGGGTTCGCTGACTACTACTTTCACTGCATCTCAAGGTTTGCTGTTGATGATTCCCAACCTGTACAAAATTGCCGGGGAACTCACCAGCGCCGTTATCCATGTTGCAGCGCGTTCCCTGGCTACTCATGCTCTCTCGATTTTTGGCGATCAAAGTGATGTAATGGCGGCTCGCGCTACGGGTTTCGCGATGTTGTGTTCGGCTTCGGTACAGGAAGCACACGATTTTGCCCTGATTGCTCAAGCTGCGACTCTCAAAGCAAGAGTTCCATTTCTGCACTTTTTCGACGGTTTCCGCACTTCCCATGAAATTCAAAAGGTAGAACTTTTACAACAAGAAGATTTAGAGGCTTTAATTGATGATGAATTAGTATTTGCCCACAGAAACCGCGCTTTAACTCCCGATAATCCAGTTTTACGCGGTACTGCACAAAATCCCGATGTTTATTTCCAAGCCCGCGAACGGATTAATCCTT
The DNA here is from genome assembly GCA_049649675.1 of Rivularia sp. (in: cyanobacteria). Lineage (GTDB taxonomy): Bacteria > Cyanobacteriota > Cyanobacteriia > Cyanobacteriales > Nostocaceae > Rivularia. The sequence continues at coordinate 5,191 of JBARZF010000490.1, forward strand.
ATTATGATGCCTGCCCTGGAATTGTCCAGCAGGTAATGGATGAGTTCGGAAAACAAACTGGTAGGTATTACCGGATTTTTGAATATTACGGTGCCCCTGATGCCGAGCGGGTAATAGTTTTGATGGGTTCGGGTTGCGAAACGGTACATGAAACTATCGATTATCTCAACGCTGGCGGTGAAAAATTAGGAGTTGTTAAAGTTAGGTTATTCCGTCCCTTTGACGCGCATCAACTAATCGAAGCTTTGCCCGATACAGTGAGAGCGATCGCCGTTTTAGATCGTACTAAAGAACCCGGTAGCGCTGGGGAACCCTTGTATTTGGATGTCGTGACGGCGATTTATCAAGGTTGGGAGGATAAGAAAGAGGATAAGGGTAATTTTCCTAAAATAGTCGGTGGAAGGTATGGACTTTCTTCTAAAGAATTTACCCCGGCAATGGTAAGGGTTATTTATGATAATTTAGCTAAGGAAAAACCGCAAAATAATTTTACTGTTGGTATTAACGACGACTTAACTAATACTTCTTTGAGTTACGATTCTAGTTTTTCGACTGAAGCAGAAAACGTTGTCAGAGCAATGTTTTACGGTTTGGGTTCGGATGGAACTGTAGGCGCAAATAAGAACTCTATCAAAATTATTGGTGAGGAAACAGACAATTATGCTCAAGGCTATTTTGTCTATGATTCCAAGAAATCAGGTTCGATGACGGTTTCTCACTTGCGTTTTGGTTCTCAGTTAATTCGCTCTACATATTTAATAGACAAAGCGAATTTTATCGGTTGTCATCAATGGACGTTTTTAGAAAAAGTTGATGTATTAAAAGATGCCGTAACTGGTGCGACATTTTTGTTAAACAGTCCCTACAATCCGGATACCGTATGGCAACAACTTCCCGCGAATATACAGCAGGAAATTATCGACAAGCAACTAAAATTTTACATTATTAATGCTGATAAAGTTGCTCGTGACAGCGGTATGGGTAGAAGAATCAATACCATAATGCAAACCTGTTTCTTTGCTTTAGCTGGTGTTTTACCGCAAGATGAAGCCATAGAGAAAATTAAATATTCTATTAAAAAGACTTACGGTAAAAAAGGCGATAAAATCGTCGCGATGAATCTGCAAGCGGTAGATAATACCTTGGAAAACTTGCATAAAGTCGAGGTGAAAAACCTAACCCCCCAGCCCCCTTCCCTACTAGGGAATGGGGAGAATGAGAAAAACCTAACCCCCCAGCCCCCTTCCCTACTAGGGAATGGGGAGAATTCAAAGCCTCTCTCCTTGCAGGAGAGAGGTTTGGAGAGAGGTTTTTCCGAAGACTCGCTTACTTTAATGATGACTGGAAGAGGAAACGAGTTACCTGTAAGCGTATTAACCGCTGACGGTACTTTTCCTACAGGTACTTCCAAATTAGAAAAACGCAATGTCGCTCAAGAGATTCCTGTTTGGGAACCGGATGTCTGCGTTCAGTGCGGTAAGTGCGTTATGGTTTGTCCTCACGCTGCGATTCGCGCTAAGGTTTACCACAATGATGAATTTAGCGATACTCCGGCAACTTTCAAATCTACTGATGCTAGAGATAAAGCTTTTGCGGGAGAAAAGTTTACTATTCAAGTAGCGCCTTCCGACTGTACTGGATGTACTATTTGTGTTGATATTTGTCCTGCGAAAGATAAGGATAATCCCGAACGTAAAGCAATTAATATGGAACCACAATTGCCTTTACGCGAGCAAGAAACAGAAAACTGGGATTATTTCCTGAATATTCCACTGCCTGACAGAAATAAACTGAAATTAAATCAAATTCGTCAGCAACAACTGCAAGAACCCTTGTTTGAATTTTCCGGTGCTTGTGCTGGATGTGGCGAAACACCCTATTTAAAATTACTTAGTCAGTTATTTGGCGATCGCGCTCTCATTGCCAACGCTACGGGATGCTCGTCAATCTTCGGTGGCAACCTGCCGACAACACCTTGGACGAAAAATGCCGAAGGCAGAGGCCCGGCTTGGAGTAATAGTTTGTTTGAAGATAATGCTGAATTCGGGTTTGGTTTCCGTTTGTCGGTGGATAAGAAAGCGGAATATGCAGCAGAGTTGTTGCGAGAGTTAGCTTATGGAGAAGATTCTCAAGGTTTAATTTCTCCAGATTTAGCTGATTCGATTTTGAATGCATCTCAGAAGACAGAAGCCGATATTTGGGAGCAGCGGGAAAGGGTTGGGTTGTTGAAGCAGAAATTGGAAGAGTTAATAAACCGCAGAGACGCGGAGGGCGCAGAGGTAAGAGGTATAGAGAGAGTTAATAATTTAAAATCCTTAGCTGATTATTTAGTTAGAAAGAGCGTTTGGATAGTTGGGGGTGATGGTTGGGCTTACGATATCGACTTTGGAGGATTGGATCACGTACTTGCTAGCGGACGTAATGTAAACGTTTTGGTCATGGATACCGAGGTGTATTCTAATACTGGCGGTCAATCGTCTAAATCTACACCTAAAGCAGCAGTCGCCAAATTTGCCGCTAGTGGTAAGCCTGCGGCGAAAAAAGACTTGGGATTGATTGCTATGACCTACGGGAATATTTACGTAGCGAGTGTAGCATTAGGAGCCAGAGACGAACATACCCTGAAAGCATTTTTAGAAGCAGAAGCATACGAAGGACCATCATTAATAATTGCTTACAGCCATTGCATCGCTCACGGAATAGATATGACAACAGCAATGAGCAATCAAAAAGCCTTAGTAGAATCGGGAAGATGGCTGCTATATCGTTACAATCCCGACTTAGTTAAACAAGGTAAAAATCCCTTGCAATTAGATATGAGAGAGCCGAAAAATTCCCCAGAAGAATCAATGTATAAAGAAAATAGATTCAAAATGTTGAAGAAAAGTAAGCCCGAAATTGCAGAACAATTGATGAAAGAAGCGGAAACAGAAGTAAATCAGCGGTGGAAGATGTATGAGTATTTAGCAGCCAGGAAAGTTGATACAGAAGAATAAATAATAGTAAGTGAATTTTGTAAGGTGGTGTTCGTAGTAGAGTACGGCACCAATTTTTTTATTTATTGATATTTACCTCAAGTGTGCTATCTAGTTTGGATAAATACTTATATAAAGCCTCGTAGTTGCGCTTCAGCGCCTCTTATCGGAAACGCTTCAGCGCAACTACAAACATCTTCTTGCCAAATTACCGCTTTAATTTTCATTGCTGATTCTCTTGTGTAAAGCTATATAAGCTATTTTAGCTGATTAATAAAACTCTTCATCTCTCAAGCTAATATAAAAGCAGAACACAAACAATAAAACATTATGTATGAGAAAGTAATTGAAGTTAAAACGTTACGTGAAGCATGGGAACAAGGTTTGCAACAAGGATTAATCCAAGTTGCAGAAAATATGTTAGATGAAGGAATCGATTTAACTTTAGTCGTAAAACTAACCGGACTATCAGTTGAAAAAGTCAATAGTTTACAAACTAACGATACAAACGATACAGATGATACTCAAACCTTAGTAGAAGATTTCCTCGAATTAAGTGAGTCATCATTAAAGCAAGTTTGGTTAACACCGGAGGAAGATGAAGCGTGGAAAGAACTGTAGATAATTTTGCTAAAGGTGATGTTATCTCAGTTCCTTTCCCATTCTCAGATGCATCTACTACAAAGAGAAGACCTGCTTTAATAATTGCACAATCCGATAGTAACGATATAATACTCTGTCCTATTACCAGTAAACCTGGCAGAGACTATGAAATTAAGCTGGAAGATAAAGATTTTAGAATTGGAAAACTAATTTTGAGCCCTTGCTACATTCGACCTAATATTATCGCAACAGTTGCCAAAAGTAGGGTCATTCGACATATAGGAAAATTGAAGGACGATAAAATCAACGAAGTTATTACTACAATTATTGAAATACTTCAAAAGCCACCCGAACCTCCACCACCTGAGTCAAAAGCTTTGGAACGAGGTAGAAAACCAAAATAGAAAGTTTTTTTAATTCTTGAACTTCAGTCCATTGAAATGGACTTATGCTGTGACACTCTTAATTGCATTCCCCGGCGGATATGAAAGCAATTTAACTAACTTTGAATATTATCAATCTTCTTTAAAATCAAAATCTAAATGTTGGGTTGCGGCGCATTTTCATCCTTGGTAAATCATTAAATTATTTTGCGCCTTTAACCCAACCTACTGTCTTAGAAGAGGAATATAAAAAAATCTGTATTGTTTGGGGGAAAAAACCTCTTCCTAATTTTTAATTAGAATATTTTCTCGAATTAAAATTTAAATGTTGGGTTACGGTGCATTTTCATCTCTTGTAAATGATAAAATTATTCTGCACCTTTAACCCAACCTACTATTTATTCTATAGATTATTTTTAATAAAGTGAGTTTTTATGAAAAAATATGATGCGAGCATGATTAAAGTAAAAAATGTTCCTCAGCTTCAAATTTTAGAAAATAATAAATGCTGTCGTACATATAATTATTGCTTTAATCATCCATTACCCGAACAAAGCGAACTCGATAAAATAGCTGATGGTTTGCAGCAAAGATATATTTTGAGTCAAGAAAGATACCAAATACCAGAAGATATTGAAGTTGTCGGATATGTCAGTATTAAACGCTTAACAGATTACGAAGCAAGAGTTATTTATTTAACAAATCAACCGGAAGAAACTTGTATTTATATATCCGGTATTCGTAAATTACCACGGGAAATTGAGAAACTATTGGGAACGGTAAAATCAATTCAAGGGGATGCGCGAGAAAATTGGATAACTGATTATAAAAAATATATAGACTAACTTTTTTTAGTCCATTTGAATGGACTTTCGCTATTAGACGGGGAATGTAATTCCCCGTCGGGTACCATAGCAATTTAATAATTTTAATAGACTTGAATTACGTGTTGTACTATTAGCCTTTTTCGTAACCGCTAATTGCAAACGGTGCGTTAGACGAATTCCAAATTACTCGTTAAATGACAATATTGTCGTGCGTCTAACACACCCTACAATAAAAAAAATCCCCCCTTCCCGTAAAAACCTTTATTAAATAACGATAACTCTTGTAGAGACGCGATATATCGCGTCTCTCCATCATCTATGGTTTTAAATAACCTACTTCCAAAATCCAAAATTATGCTAAAAGTATTTGCAGACAGAGGTGGAACTTTTACCGATATTGTCGCTGTCACTGACAATCAAGCCACAATCAACCAACTCGCAAACCATCCCCAGCGCTTTTTAATTGTTCCTCTTCCCAATCAACAATGGGTAATCGTTTATAAGTTACTTTCCGAAAATCCCGAACAATATCAAGATGCAGCTATTCAAGGTATTCACGATATTCTCGGTATTTCCAGCAATCAACCTATTCCCACCCAAGAAATTGAAGTGGTAAAAATGGGTACTACTGTCGCTACTAATGC
>JBARZF010000491.1:0-34044 GCA_049649675.1 Rivularia sp. (in: cyanobacteria)
CTATATATCTCAAGCGAGCAAGATGCTCGCACTACGGTTATTTTGGATAAATTATTTTTTTTGGAAATCCCTTATAAAAATAGACCAAATTAACTATTTGGTCGCTAATCAGTTGGATTATTAGTATTTGTATGCTTGTTTACCTATTGCCTGTTCCCCGTTCCCCGTTCCCTTTTTAACCCGAAACCCCGGAAACTGCTCGCTTTTTCAAATCTAATTGAGTGCGATCGCCACTTTCTAGTTCAAGTACTTGGGCTGATATATTATGTTGCTGTAACAGGGAACTAAATTCTTCAACGGTTCCTTCTGGCTTAATAAAGTTCATCAGCAATCCTTCAAAGGTTATATCACCACCAGCGGCTGTTGGTAACATTATCTGAGGTTCGAGCCATTTAGCAACTTCTAAGGCTTTTTCTTTACCTTTAATAATTGGTCCGATGAGTGGCAGCCCTAAATCTATCAATGGGGTGATGACAACATCTATAGGAGCGGATTTTTTCAAAGACTCAGAATGATAACCGTGAGGTTCGTAGTAAAGAGTAAAGCCGCTTTCGAGTTCTTTAAGCAAATATCCGTTTTCAACTAAAGTCGGACCGATGGGAGAACCGGGAGTTGCGGTAATTTCGACACTACCGTTGAGAGTGAAAGTTTCACCGTGAGCGAGCGAATTCACATGAAGGTAATCTAATTGATTGACAACTTTAGCAGCATTTTCAGAAGCGACAACGGGAATATCGCGTTTGAGTTGCTTTAAGGTTGGTGGATGAGCGTGATCTTCCAAACCCTGGGATAGTAAAATCAGGTCAATTTTGTCCGGTATGGGACGTTCTTGGGGACGAGAACCCTTAAATAGCCAATCTAAATTACCGAAAGTTAGGGAACCAACCAGCCAAGGATCTATCAGTATATTTTGACCCCCCATTTCAATCAACCAGCTATTGCTGTCTAAATAAGTTAAATACATCGTTTTTGTGAGAGCGAGCTTTTATTTATTATGAAGTATTTTTGCTCAACACAGAGGGAAGAAAAGTTAGTACCACCGGAGTTAGGAGTTATGAATTATAAGTAACAATTTTTAAATTAAACATTGAGAACTTGAAAATATTTATCCAATTTTCAATGCCCCATGCCCCATGCCCAACTATACCAGTTGATGAATTTCGTTTTTCCTGGTATATCAATGAGTGAACAACAGAATGTTATGAAAATGTTAATACCAAAAATGCGTTTTGTAGTCGGTTTAGCTGGTTTTTTGTTAGCTGGTAGTCTAAGTGGTTATGCTTACAATAGTTCGGTAAATGCACAATCAAATATAAAAAATGTCTCTTTGAATTCCCTGAAAAAATCGACTGTACCCGAACAGCATAATTTAACAAATTCAAGTCTTAAACTAACTCCAAATTTTTCGTTTAAACCTGTATCTTGTAATCAAAATAGTTCTATTCCTTGTCAAACTATCCCATCAACTAATAATCTATATCAGCCTCAGCTTCTATCCCAGGCTTACAGAGTTATTGATGAATTAAAAAAATATCAATACAACATTAACGGCAATAAGCTTTTTAGTCCTGCCAAATTACCTAGCAGTAATAAAGTTAGTTTCAATCAAAAAGATTTGTTATCGACTTTAGTTAATACGAGAGAATATTATCAAGACCATGCAGATGATGACCCAAATATTTCACGTCCGGGGGTACTTGGAACTCAAGGAGTATCTGTAGAAGATATTACGAAAACTCTTGATTTTATGATTGCTGTATTGCAAGAAGATATTGCCAATAATCGTCCAACTCGTTTACAAGACCCCAATTTTATCAACTCTAATTTTAGGGTAATTAAATGGTCTGCTTATAATCCCAAACAACCCCAACGCAAAAATTTACGAATTACCAAATACGCTGTATTCGTTCATCCTGGTTCTCGTAAGAAAACTGCTAAATTCAATATACCTCTTTACAGTCTTCAAGATATCCCTCTAACAGATAAATTCTACACTAAATATACCAAACAAGACGTTTTGTCAGGTATTTACGAACCTGGTGGAAAGGAATTTGGCAAAGTTAAACCTATCGTTTATATGAGTAGAGAAGGTTTAGAAGAAGCTTTAATGGAGGGAACAATACTAGTTGATTTAGGTGGTGGTTCTTCTGCTTATTTTAACGTCGATCGCAGCAATGAAATTCCTTATGTAAGAGGAAAAAATCGACGCTTACAAAAGCGCTACTGGTACTTTAAAGAAGTGAAGGATATTAAAGGATATGGCTATAAGATTGATGAAAAAATTTCGATTAAATCGGGAGTTACTTTTGCTGGGGATGTACTAAATGTTGGTTTGGGTAGAATGATTGTTATCGAGTATATGAAAAATGGACGCAGGCACTTAAGGATGGGAGTAGTTGCAGATACAGGTGGTGCGTTTTTACCTAACTTTCATCAACTCGATTTTCTAGCGGGTATTTTCAAAAGTAAAGCCAGTTTCAATCGGCATATTAAGCAATTACCAACCTACGCTAAAGCATATATTTTGATAAAAAAATAATTGTTAAGAAGCGATAGAAAAATTTACTGTATTAGGGAAGTTGTGAAGACAGAATTGGCGTGAATTATTAATATTATTTCTTCTCCCTATTCCCTGTTCCCCGTTCCCTATTCCCTATTCCCTTCTTAAATACTAAATGCCTATTTGCGATTGTGTATTTGTAAATAGGCGCATCAGGGTTTCAGGTAGTTTGGTGATTTCTTGAATCAAGTCTTCAGAACCCACACCGAAAATACCCAGAAAAATCACAATGATAAAAACAGCGATCGCCGTACTAAAAGTAGTTTTCACTACCTTTAATAAAGCCTGAAAAACTAACCAAGCGACAATTATTGCAGCAATTAAAACAATTAATTCAGTAGGCATAATAAAAAAATTAGTGAATTTAGATTTTAGATTACGCGGAGAAACTATGATACCCGATTCAGAGCAGAAATAATCATCCTAATTGTGACGATTTTTACAAATAGTAAAGTTGATAACAAGTAAATTAGGATACAATTTTCTAATCAAACATATTTTTTTCATAAGTATCACTTACTGCCTACAACTTCAATAAGGCGAATTCAGGATATCTTGCAATTTTGATACCATTTCAGTACGTGAAGAAACTTGCAGTTTACAAAACATTCTTTTCAAAGCTTGTTTTACTGAGTTTTGCGTAATCCAAAGTTCTGTACCAATTTCTTTGTTAGTTAATCCCCGTGCAACTAATTGGGCTATTTGGATTTCGCGGGGTGTTAAAAGATTGGAAGAGGGTGAAATAAATATATTTTGTTGAGTTTTTAGAGCTGCGATACTGGCTGAAAGATGAATGCAAACGCTGCTCAAATCGACAATATCTTGATAATTAAATGCGGGTGTTTCATTAATGCGAGCAAAATGAATCGCGCCAATAAGCTTTCCTTTACCAATAATAGGCCCCGTCATAATGTGTTCGTGGTCGTAATAAGCACAACAATTTTGATAAAGTTCGCATTGCTTCCAACCTCCCGGAGGTAATACCATTTCTTCGTGGGCTGGTGCATGACGTTCGGTAACATAACGTAGCACTGGGTCAAGATTACAACCAACTTGTGCATAAAGTTCTACGAAATTATCGACATTCGGCATACCGTAAACCTCAACTGCGTCGTAGGAAGAATCTTCGTTAAACATATAAATTCCCCAACGCTGAACGCCAAAATGCTCGCCAATATTATCCATAAAGCGCATTCGCAGTTCATGTTCGTTTTTTGCCGTAGCTATAGCGTGAAATAAATTGTGTAGATACTTCATTTAACTCAAATTGTACCCAGTTGAGGACTATGCAAATTTTGATGTCATTTTTAGCATAGTAAATAACACCGATAGATTTTGGATTCGTTCCAAAATCTGTCTTGAAAAGTTCTTCGAGGCTAATTTTTCCCAACCTTTTGCAAAATCCCCGCACAAACGCATCCGTTGTTAAAATCTAAAATCCAAAATCTAAAATCTAAAATCAATATGACAAATCAACCCAAATATGACATCGGCTTAGTTATTTACCCAGGAATGACTCAGCTTGATATAACCGCACCGCATCAAGTATTTTCTTGTATTCCTGAAGCTCGGGTACATATGTTGTGGAAGAATTTAGAACCCGTAACAAGTGGTGAGGGATTAACAATTTTACCGACAACTACCTTTGATGAATGTCCGCAATTGGATGTTATTTGTGTTCCTGGTGGTGGGATGGGTACCGTAGAAACAATGGCAGATTCAGAAGTTCTAGATTTTTTAAAACAACAGTCTGAAACAACAAAATATATAACTTCCGTATGTACTGGTTCTTTAATTCTCGCTGCTGCCGGTTTACTAAAAGGTTATCGCGCTGGTTGTCATTGGTTGTTTCGCGAATATTTGGCAATGTTGGAAGTAGAAGTTGGAACCCAAAGAGTTGTGGTTGATAGGAACAGAATTACTGGTGGTGGCGTAACTGCCGGCATTGACTTTGGGCTAGTGGTTGTCAGCCAACTTTGTGGAGAGGAAACTGCAAAAAGAATTCAGCTTTTATTGGAATATAACCCCGCACCACCGTTTGATGCAGGTTGCCCAGAAAATGCTGGAGAAGTTTTAGTCGAACAAGTGAAGCAATTCGGCAAACCTTTATTAGAAGCAACTTTGTCTCAGACAAAGATTACAGCTGCTAATTTAGAGCTTACGCAGCAATAACGGCAAACATAAGTAAGTCGGCGCAGCCAAATAGTCGTGTTTATTTCTGCCGACTTACTTGGGATTGCAAAAATTTAACGCTTAAAGCCCACCTTACTGTGGGCTTTGTAATAGTAGCCTCAGCGATCTTAGGCTGTAGACGGTTTAGCGCAACCTCATACAGAATTGATATAATCGCTTATATTTTATTCGCAAAAACAAATATAAAAACCCGGTTTTTTGGGAAAAACCGGGTTTTTTAGTTATTAATTAAGATAGAGCAGATAATTAGAGGTAATATCTTTCTCCATCAAAAAACTCAAGCATTCTCGCCTGAGTGACAAGTAAATCAATTTTATGGACTAGATAAGGTAATTAGCTGTTAAAGCTAACATAGATAAACCTTAGTAGCGGTTGTTAAAATTATTTCTACGATTGCCTCCTCCTCCGAAGGAATTTCTCTGTTCTCTAGGTCTTGCCTTATTAACTTTAAGGTCGCGTCCCATCCATTCAGCACCATCGAGAGCTTCGATAGCCGCTGCTTCTTCATCTTCTGAATTCATTTCTACGAAGCCAAAACCGCGCACTCTACCTGTTTCGCGGTCAGTAGGAATTTGAACTCGTCTTACAGTGCCATATTCTGCAAAAACGGCATTCAAATTTTCCTCTGTAACGTCGTAAGAAAGATTACCTACGTAAATCGACATGGATCGTCTCCGAAATCATTAGTGTGTAGAGATTTACATTTCGGAGATAAGTCTGTGAATACTAAAAACAAACGCTGTCTACCGAATTCTATTCTCCTTGGTAAGTATAACATAAGGGTCAACTTATGGGGAGGGAATAATTCGTAGTTCGTAATTAAAGTTATAGAGCAATATGGCGGATGCTAGTTATCTTCTACAAATCTTCACTCCTAGGATTATGTCATCATTGATACGTGAATTGTACTAGCATTCAATATGAGAAAAAAGGCGTTTATCCTTGCTTAAATTATCAAAGCGTCATGCATATCCTGTTATCATTATCATTAATACAATCACTAACTATTTTATAAAACTATGTAATTATACTTAATGCAGCCTTGTAAATGCCCTCCCAGCCAAGCTAAATCTAATAACCATCTGACAAAGCTTTCTTTATCCCGGACTTTAATTAGAAGTTTTAGGGGAAGAATTACTGCATCTTTAAAGAAATTTCTCCACTTAATTAATTTAGGCATTCCCATTTGTTGATGTTTTTGATGCAGCAAAATATCGTAACAAGCTAATCTCCAACATCGACGGTACATACCTTTTACAGTATTGCGAAATCGAAAATAAATGATTGCGTTTGATGCGGATTCCAGTTTAACGCCGGTTTTTTGTACTCTCCAGCAGTAATCTATATCTTGGAGTAACAACATCGTTTCATCGAAGCCACCAACTCGATCGTGAAGCGAACGTTTAATACCAAGGTTATTTCCTGCTGCATAAGGGAAATAGACATAATCTTTGATTCCGTTAGCTTCTCTTACTCCGCAGCATTTTACTATCCACGGTTCGTTTAATTTTGAATAATCACTATTACCAGCTACAAAGTCATGTTTTGAGAGTGCTTCGATCATGGCTGCTACCCACCCAGGAGTTATTTCATCATCAGCGTCGCAAAATGCCAAGTTTTCAGATAAGGCTACACTTGCACCTACATTACGAGCATGAGCAGAACCTTTGATGGCTGATGCATCAACTATACGTAGGTTCGGTAAATGATGCTGATATTGCTTTACAATATTTGGGGTTTCATCTGTTGAACCATTGTCAGCAATAATAATTTCCCAAGCTTCTGAGCATTGCTGTTTTGTCAAAGCTTCTAATTGAGCCGCGATAGTACCAGCAGCGTTAAAGCATGGAATAACGACACTTAATTTCATAAAAAAATTAGTTTTAGAAGGTTAGTTTGATTGTTTCTATCTCAGTAATGTTAAAAATATTATTTGATTTTTACTTATTTTAATGTCACAAATACTACTCCATTTTTTAAATAATTAATATAAATCGGTAATAGCTTTTTACCTACCTTTAACTTACGATGAAAAGCTGTTAATAACCTTCAATTAATGGTGTTTTTTTGATAAAGATAGTTAAAATAAAATATAAGGCGGGAGTTTTATTACATACAAATAAAATTATCGTAATAGTAAAAGGTTTTAGAACTTTTAACTAAAATACAGGGTATTATGGAAGATAATCAAAATTTAGATACTACATCTGACGTAAACGTTGCTGAAAGTAAATCGCTAACGACAGAACAGTATCGTAAAAAAATGCAGCGGCGAAAAGAAGTGCAAGACCAAAGAATCGCAGACGCTTCTCTCGAAAAAGGTTTAATTGTTGTCAATACTGGCAATGGTAAGGGAAAAACAACGGCATCATTAGGAATGGTGTTGCGTTCCCTCGGACACGGTTATAAGGTAGCGATTATTCAGTTTATCAAAGGTGCTTGGGAACCTTCTGAAAAAAAAGCATTTAGTACTTGGAAAGAAAACGGTCAGCTTGTTTTTCACGCAATGGGTGAAGGTTTTACTTGGGAAACTCAAGACCGCGATCGCGATATTGAAAAGGCTCAAGCAGCATGGGATAAAGGATTGGAATATATCCGCAATGAGGAGTATAGGTTAGTACTTTTAGATGAAATTAATATAGCTATAAAACTTGGTTATTTAAGAGTCGAAGAAGTATTAACTGGTTTAGAACAAAAACCCGAAAGAAATCATGTAATACTAACAGGTAGAGGGGCACCTCAATCGCTGATCGAGCGAGCCGATTTAGTTACTGAGATGAGCCTAATTAAACATCCTTTCCGCGATCAAGCTATTAAAGCACAGCCGGGAATTGAATATTGAAGAAGGTGAGTTGTTAGTTGTTAGTTCGATAGAGTTAACAGTTAACAACATGGTTAACCATCAACTATGAACTACTATTTAATCACCAAAATCATTGAAAATTAGCTTTACAGGCTTTCAAAATATTTTGGTCATTTTCACCAACAGCATCAAGCTGATAATAATCTTGCAATGTGACTGAATAAGCGTAGTTTGCTAATTCGTTTTCATCTTGTCTGGGTAGCCCATTTCTTGAAGCTACTTCAGTTGGATGAAGATCGCCAGCGTAACCTTTAACTGTCATCGCGATTTCTCCGGAGCGATCGAGAGTCCCTTGAAAGCAGTTGAACTCGGAAGAAGGCATATACATTCCACCAACAACTCTACCAGCTTGTTTTTCAAAGACGATGTATCCTTTTCCAAATTCTCCGGCTCGCTGCGAACTCCCATAGAGAAATACGCCATCACCGTTAGGAAAATTATTCCCAGGTATCACTCCTTTTATAGATGCTTTCTCCTCAGAAAATATGGTTTGAGTAGGAGATACACTATCTAATTCTTGCGTTAGATCTTCGTAATTAGAAGAATTATTTCGCTGTATCCAAGTATAAGTCTCGCCAGGAGATATACTCGCAGTGTCAGATGGAGACTTAGCAGACGAACTGCCTAATATTTTCCGCAATCGTGCTTCCTTAGAAATTAGTTCGGGATTAATTTCGGAATTATTTTCTATCCCAGTAGTTGCAACTTCATCCGAAGTTTGTGATGAAGATGCTGCTTGCAGTCGAGCAATTTGTTTGGATCGAACAGGTTGAGCGTGTTGAGCTAAATAACCAATCGCTAAAAATAATCCCAGTAGTGGAAGTGCAAAACGGCGGGATGGAACAATCTTCTTAATATTTTTAAGCACCCAACTTCTCCTTAAATATAAATGTTTATCTTTACGTATTAGGTTGTTTTTTTTTACTAAGTGTTTTCCCTTGAATGTATTATTAAAACTCTAATTTATATTGTCCGGCAAAAAAACCGTAAGCTATTAAAAGTTTTGTTTTATTTTTGTAAGTCAACTTTATACTATCATCCCATAAGTATTCGCAGATCGTTCTAAAGGTTGAATCAAAAGTATGAAAGATAGAAGTATTAAAGAATTATTAAAAGGGAGCCATTAGAAACTTAGTTTTTATTAAATCATCCTTCTCAGTAGGTATTTTGATTCATAAAAACTTATGAAGTTATATAAAAAATTTTAACCTTAAAGCTTTTTGCTGCAATACTTTCAAGCGTTATAGGCATTGACTAAATTCTAATTCATAGTTTAAAAAAAATTATCATTAATCATTTATCTTTGAAGCTATAACAGATATTAATCATTTGACAGTTTTGACAAGATACTCTATGTATTAAAAAATTTTTTAATATCTATTCTTTACGGAAATATTGATAAATTACATAGAAATTTAACCTGATATAATAATCCGATATGTTATCGGAATTTAATAAGAGCGATAATTACAGTTTATTTGAATTGCAGCAAATGGTTTTTTATTGATAAAAAAAATCGCCCCCCTTATGGAAGGCGCATCGCGTTCGGAATATTGCTACATCGAACTATTATTAACTTGCGACATATTCCTTAACATTGGCACGACGGCGACGTAAATGAGCCAGTGCTTGGTGTTCCAATTGACGAACTCTTTCGCGACTGAGGCTTAAACGTTCGCCAACTTTCGCTAAGGACATTTCATTCCCATCTGTTAATCCGAAGCGTAAAGCCAAAACTTGCCGTTGTTGGGGAGTAAGTTCCGCTAACAAGTTGTTCAAGTCTTGACGTAAGAACTCCTGAGTTGTGTAATACTCTGGTGAAGGACCGTCATCTTCGAGCATTTCTTGCAACTCGGTATCCTGATTGTCGCCAACCCGTACATCTAAAGAAACTGGTTGACGAGCCATATTTAAGTACTCGCGAATTTGTGCGGGTTCCAGACTCAACTCCTTAGCAATTTCTGGTGGAGATGGCGATCGCCCTAATTTCTGAGCGAGTTCGCGCTGTACTTTTTTGATTTTGTTCAGCTTCTCGGTAATATGAATTGGTAAGCGAATAGTTCTACCTTGCTGTGCAATAGCGCGGGTAATCGCTTGACGAATCCACCAGTAAGCATAGGTAGAGAACTTATAGCCGCGAGTCGGATCGAATTTTTCTACACCCCGCTCTAATCCTAAAGCTCCTTCCTGAATTAAATCCAGAAACTCCATATTTCGCTTCTGGTACTTTTTGGCGATCGCCACAACCAAGCGCAAATTCGCTTCAATCATCTTCTGCTTGGAGCGTTTACCCTCAAAAACAGTCTTTTTCAGTTCTGCTTCGGGTAAATCAACTTCCTTACTCCACTCTTCTATACTTATTTCACGACCGAGCTTTTTAGAAGCAGCTTCTTTAGCTTCAACAAGCTTCATCATCTTTTGCACTTGCTTCCCGAAAATAATTTCTTGCTCGCGGGTAAGCAACGGTACTCTACCAATCTCGCGCAGATAGGTTCGCACCATATCAGCCGTAAACTTGGTATTGTCTTTCTCAGTTACAGTTTTTTCAATGGGCATTGGTGCGTTTTCCTCTACTCCGTAAATACTATGAGTATTTAATTAATTAGGGAGGGAATGGAAAATACTAGTGGTGGAACCGGCGGAAATGCCTTCCTTAAATCCCTACTCATACAGAGACTTTCAGACGGTGATACTTCCCCATCAGTTCCTCTGCCTCCCCCTATTTATCAATCCCCTAGAAATAAATTTTTATGGTTTCAACAATTTATTTATTTTCCTCAATCGCCAATAGCGACAGCTTAAATATGAAGTCAGTATGAGTTTTACTTAATCTAATATTACGACAAATTTCATCGATAGTAAAGGGCCATTATATAAATCTTCCCATTATAAAGCATTAAGAGCCGGTTTGCCAAAAAATAAGCACGAGTTATCCTTTTTGGGGTAGCCGATATGTATATATATATAGTGACGCGAAAACAGCCAATCCGGTTCTCTCCAAATAGCCGGATAACCGAACTTACAGGGATTTGTCATGGGTGGAAGTTACTAAATAAATATATTGCGGAATCGCTAATTATGGATTTGTAGTTACATGGTTGTCTTCTTATTAGTATTTTCGCTGTTGCAACTCCTTCTTCTGCTCTATCTGAAGGTTGGTTTAGGAGTTGAGAAAAGCATCTGATTACAATGTATCGTTTGCGCTCATATTTTTGCGAGTAGCATTTATTCAATTTGACTTTAGCGAAAAAAATGAATCATAGATATTACCCTGCCACCATTTTGAAATAGGGTCAAGGAAACTAAATTACATTTACGGACATGGGGATGGGGAGACAAGGGGAGATGGGGGGATGGGGAGACAAGGGGAGATGGGGACAAGGAGATAATAGAAATAACTGTTAACTGTTAACTGTTAACTGTTAACTGTTAACTGTTAACTGTTAACTGATTAAAACCCCAAATCTGCTTTTGCTAATTCTGCTGCGGCAAATACTTCTTCATCTGGTTTGCTTTCCCATTCGGGGTCGCCAATTTCCTTGTAAAATTCGGTGTCGTAGGGACGGGTACGCACTACTACCGGCATGGGAACGGCATGACCTAAAATTAATGCTTGCTGCTTGGAGTCTAACTTCGCTAACACCGATTTCAAGCCTCCAGCACCGGAAACCCCTGTAAAAATCGCGTCGATGTCTTTTTCGTCATTGAGCAAAGCTGTGATGCGGGTTCCAACTTGGGACATTACTTCATTATCTATCCCAGAAGGTCTTTGGTCTACTACTAATAAAGTTACGAAATATTTCCGCATTTCGCGAGCAATAGTACCAAAAATCGTACTTTGCACTATTGCCGAGTCAAGGAAACGGTGTGCTTCCTCGATTGTAATCATTAACTGTAATGGTTTATCGACGGGATTTTTGGTTTGCAAAAACTTTTCAGCTTTACGAACATATTGTTGGTGAATGCGCCTCGTAATCATGTTTGTCACCAACATATAGGAAAGCATATCCGATTGAGAACCGAATTCCACCACAACGTTTTTCCCAGCTTCGAGGGCACGCATGATTTGAGTAATATAGTTGTGCGGGCAAGCAGCACGCATATACTTCATGTTGTCCATCCGCAGCAGTTTGCGCTGTAGTGCGGTAATTGAACCTTGGTGTCCCCGCTTTTCTTCGCAAAACATTTTAATATCTTCGTTTGTCATGTTCAACAATTGAACAATCCAAGATTTACCAAATTCCCCATGAAGAATATTAGCATTATCAATACTCGCATCGGAAAGTCCTAATTCACGAGAACATAACTTAATATCTTCTACTTCAATTTGGTCGTAACTTAAATAAAGGTCTTGAGCGTGAGGTACTCCACGACGTTTTGTAGATTCTGGATCTAGGGTGTAAACTTCTACTTTGCCCGGAAATAACTGTTTTAAACCTTTAACGATATTCAAATTCTTACCTTCGGAAACCGCTTCCCAACCGTATTCCGAGTGCATATCGAAAATTAAATTTACCGCAGCATTCTTCTTAATTGTACCAGCTAAAAGTAAGCGCGTTAAAAAGGATTTACCCGTACCAGATTTACCAAAAACGCCATTACTTCTTTCCACAAACTTATTCAAATCGATGCAAATGGGTACATCCATATCCAAAGGTTTACCAATAGAAAAATTCTTCCTTTGTGGATCGTCTTCCCAACCAAATACCCGGCGAAAGTCATCTTGAGAAGCTTCGTAAACTTGGCTAAAATGACTTGGAATTGTTTTAACCGGCAGTAACTCCATTGAAGTGCTAGTTTGTGCTTGAAACGATGCCAAACTAGTATTTACAGCCTCTTTCAATTTTGCAGACTTGGGGTTTGGATTAGAATCGGATTCATTAGATTCGGGAGTAAACATTAACATCGGCGACAGATTAATAGTACCGTAAGTACCGCTTCCTGCCAAAATATCGCGCATAAAAGTATCTTCCCAACTCGGAGGATAAGCTACAATCCTTTGGTTGGCAATTCCCAAAGCCACATCCGTCAGCATACAGAAAAATCGCGATCGCACACCTTGAACAACCAGAAACTTACCTACCCGCATATCTTCAACCAAAATATCGGGATGCAGTCTAACTTCTAATCCCCCAGTTAAAGAACCTTGAATAACCGAACCTAATGGTTGTCTGCTAATAAAATTCATATAATCAACGCATAATTTTATTCGTTCTTCTTAAAGAATTTTAATTGTAGTGTATAAGTTATGCGAACCAATATGTACAAGTTATGCGAACAAATTTTAATAATTAAATAGAGAATAGGACATGGCGAATAGTTAAGAGTGAGAAGTTAGGAATTAGGAATTAGGAATTAGGAATTGAAAATTAGAAAACGAGGAATTAGGAATTAGTAGTGAATAAGAATTATCTTCCCTTTGTCCCCTTGTCCCCTTGTCCCCTTGTCCCCTTGTCCAATCCCCAATTCCCCATGCCCAATCCCCAATTCCCCAATCCCCAATTATTACTTAATCAATCTGAATCGATGTCGGCGCATTGGGGCTGTTGATAGTGGAGCCGATTATAGGTTTGCGGAATTGAACGTAAAGTCGATCGCGCCAATCAAAGAATGGTTGGTAAATCGGATTATCTGCTAAACCAGGTACTCCTTTACCTTTAATAGTGGCTGGTAAATCTAGATAATCGCCATCTGGAAATTTCAATAATACAGATAAACCCGCTACCGCAAAATCGGCTAAACAAGGTTCATCTCCTAGCAAATAAGGGCTACTTTCTAATATCAACGTTAAAGCTTCTAAATCTTGCTTTAAATCCCTCATGGCACCTTGTACTGCATCGGGACTGTAACCGACTCCGACACCCAATACTTTTAATACATCACCGGGGACTCCTTCTACCAAGGTTTTCAGTACATCTGGCGCTGAATTGGGTAGCAAAGATTTGCGGAAATATTGGTCTTTACTTATAGCAGAGAATAAAGCTTTTCTACTTTTAGTACCGATGGATTCATCCGCCCATTCTTCCATCATTAAGCATAATCCCCGAGTTTTGGGGTCTTGCGGCAACAAAGGACGTTGGGGATACTGTGCATCTATATACTTGGCTATTTCAGTAGAATCCGCAATGTATTTACTGCCGTCTTTGAGTACGGGTACTTGACGCTGCCCTGTTTTTTGAAATAATTCAACCTGTCCGATTCCAGGTGTTACCTCTATTTTGCGGTATTCCAGACCTTTATAATCCAGAATCAAACGCACCTTTTCTGAGTATTGAGAAAGTTCAAATTGGTACAGCTCTAACATAAATAGCTTACTGGTAATTTGTTGACCTATCTTGACTTATAAATTCTACAACTTTATTTTTGTTAATAATATTTTCAAGTTGTAAGTGAAATTTTTTATAACTTACGGATTATGTCTGTAGAGTGATGATTTTCAAAATACTTAAATTATGCAGATTATTTTATTGCTAAGGGAAAGCATTTGTACGCAGAGAATTAGACGAGATTGATCTAAATTTTTTGCACAATAGTACAATTCTCTCTACTTAAATAGTTAACGATCTATTAATAAGGCCTTCAGTAGTAAATATGAAGGCATACCAAACATAAATGCTTTCACTGCAACAAGGAAATACCATCGCGATCAAAGTTGTTAGTGCAAAAATGACTCACAAATAAAAATTTTCATATCGCACAAAGTTAAATAATTATAATTTATTTCTATTTGAATTACACGAATATGAGTTAATGTAAAAAATAAGAGAGATATATTCTTTATGCTACAATAAATACAAACATCCATCACGGAACTAGGAAGTTGAATTGAGATTCATTTTTATTAAAGAATCTCGATAGGGCTATTAGTTAAATTAATTGGATGTTTTTTTGATAAATAGGGTATCACCAACATTACCAGAAAGCAATAAAGATCCGACTCTTCGAGTTAGATTTTTAGCGTAAGAAAATGGTATAAGTCTTTAATGTAGAGTGTGGAATAAAAGCCAGATAAAATTGTTATGAAAGTATATTACAGCAATTTGCTGACTAAATTAACTGGCATAGTGGGAGTGACAAGCATCGGCTTACTGGTGGGTTTGCCAGTGAAAGCGAACAACCCGCTTAAACAAGACCCCAGTGTTTTTACAGAATCTCCCTATAACCGTAGTCAAACCGTTCCGGTAACTACTAGTAACAGTAATTTATCCGTTATACGGACGCTTCATAGCGACAAACCAAATAAAACTTTATTGGCGCAAGGTGGCGGGGCACTTAATCCCAGACCAAGTATTTTGGATGAATGTCCTTACAATCGTGCGGCTTGTGGGAATACTACACCATCAAGCACACCCGCGCCGCTACCACCATCAACTGTACCAGCACCAATTCCAGCACCAATTCCGGGATCTGTACCTCCACTACCGGGAACGGTAATTCCAACAGCACCTCCAGTAACTCCACCAGGTGCAGAAGTAGAAATACCATCACCATCAGCAGGTACTGAAAATCAAGATATTATTGGTGTAGTACAGTCAAATCCTTCGTTTACAATGCTAGCTAAAGCTTTGAAAGCAGCAGGATTGGAAGAGACTTTAAAGGGTAATGGTCCTTTTACAGTTCTTGCACCTAACGATGCAGCATTTGCCAAATTACCACAAGATGCCGTACAAGACTTATTGAAGCCAGAAAATAAAGAAGTATTGGTCAAAATTCTGACTTATCACGTCATACCCTCACGAGTACTTTCCACCGATTTGCAATCGGGTGAAGTCAAAAGCGTCGAAGGCGGCCCAATAAGCGTGAAAGTTGACCCAGCTACAGGGGTACAGGTGAATGACGCTACCGTAGTACAGCCTGACATCGAAGCTAGCAATGGCGTGATTCACGTCATCGATAACGTGATTTTGCCTCCCGATTTGTAAGAAAAGGGAATAGGGCATTGGGAATTGGGAATTGGGCATGGGGCATGGGGCATGGGGCATTGTAAATAGTTAGGAGTTATGAGTTAGGAGTTAAGAGTAGCTAAGAATTCTCACTCCCCATCTCCTTATCTCCCCATCCCCCCATCTCCCTAATTCCTTGTATAGCGATGCTTCACACCTTGTGGAAAATATTCGGCTTCTCCCATTGGTAATAATCTCACTTGCGGTGTTTGATATTCTGGGGGAACGTAATTTGCGAATTCGCTATTAAGTCTTTTGAGTTGAGTGAGAATAGAATCTTCTATAGCTTCTTTTTTCTCTTCACTAGCTTCAATTTCAGGAGCTAATTCTACAACTATAGATAACAAACGATTTTTATCTGCATCTTCTAGTATTTGCATTACAAATTTACCTGTTACCCAATCTCTGATTACAGGTTGTTCTAAACCGACTTTGATATTTTCTGGGTAGATATTCGCGCCAAAGTAGGAAATTGTAAAATTAGAACGTCCAAACACAAAAACGAAAGGTAAATTACGAATTCCTCTGTTATTGGATAATGCTTCTAAAGGGTTAAATTCCCACTCAGATAGAAACTGAAGCATTGCATCATAAGTAATTATTCCCCCGTTATCTAAAATGTTGTAGCGTATCAAGGGAATTCCGTTATCTCCAGAAAATAATAATGTACCTCTGGAAATTCCTTCTTTATTAGAATCGGAATTGGGTATGACTTCAAAAAAGCGATTCAATGGGTCATACTGAACTAACGTCGGTAAACGGGATTCTCCAAATAAAATACGGGCAGTTTCAGGGTTTTCTGCCAAAAACTGACGAATGCAGATACTCAACGGCGTTTCATTTCCTAAAACTCCTGCATCAGCCGTACCGTAAAGCGATGCAAAATCATAACAGGGATTTTGGGAACCAACTCTTTCCCCAACTAAATTTCGCCATTCTTCACTAAATACCTCTCCAGCCATGACAAACTTAAGATTATGTGGCTTTAATTTAATATCTTGAGAAATAGCCGTATCAACTACATCTTTCAGAAAAGGCGGGTATCCTAATAAAACAGTTTGCTCAAAATTAGGACTTAATTCTTCCAACACCCGTAAAATTTCAGCTTTATTTGTGCCTGGAGAGATGACGGTAACGGGATAACCCTTACTAGAAAGATAGCGACAGCAATTAGTAGTGAACATTCCCCCAACCCAAGTTCCCAAAGCAAAGCAAATAACAGCTAAAGTCGGTTTGGTATCCGCAAAAAAACTATCGTAAAATATTTGTTCAAATCGGGTAGCGATGGCTAACTCATCGGTAAAGAAACGCAGCCAGAAAGTAGGTTTACCTGTAGAGCCAGATGAAGCCGCTATCATATCGCAGCTTTCGATTTTTCCATGACGGCAGAAATCAGCTAAAGAATAACATTTAAGGTAGTTATCCTTAGTAAGAGGCGGTAATTTTTGAAAATCATCAAAATTTTGAATACTATCGGGATTAATTTGCTGTTGAGTCAAAAAAGCTTGATAAGCCGGTACATTTGCAGCCACATCCTGGAATAACTTGATTATTTCCGCAGCAGGATTTTTATTAAGGTGCTGTTGTAATAAAGTATCGAGAGGAGTATGTAAGAAATCCTCAAATCCTTTGATTGCACGTTGACTTTGCTGTTGGTAGTTCATAAAGCTTGTTGCAGTCGGAAAAACAGATTATTATGACCAGTTATTAGATGGGAATTGGGGATTGGGGATTGGGGATTGGTAATTGGTAATTGGACATTGGGCATTGGGAATTGGTAAATTCTTAGTAAATAACTTTCAACTTCAACAATCTCTTATCTGCTAATCCCTGCATCCAAAATCCCTGCATCCAACTATTCCCCATACCCCATGCCCATTACCCATTCTTGAAAATTATACGTAAATTATATTCGCGACATTGTAGTTATTAGCAAAAACCCTTTTACTTTTGGGCATCATGCAGGTTTATTGCACTAAAAATCACGTTAACTCTCCACATAACCGCTTTTGTACTATATGCGGCGAACCTTTGCCTCTTCCTTCTGGGGAGGTTATTATTGATCGCTATAAAATTGTACGTCAACTTGGGCAAGGAGGTTTTGGACGTACTTATTTAGCGGAAGATATGCAGCAATCTCATCAAAATTGCGTGCTGAAGGAGTTTGCACCGCAAGTCGAAGAGGATAAAGATTTACAAAAAGCGAAGGAATTATTTGAAAGAGAAGCCAGCGTGCTGAAACAGCTTCAGCATCCGCAAATTCCCCGTTTGCATTTTTCGCTACAGGTACAGTTACGCAATAAAGATTTTTTCTTTTTGGTACAAGATTATATTGAAGGTGAAAATTATCAGGATTTACTTGAAAAACGTCTTGATGAAGGACGATGTTTTAGCGAAGCAGAAGTATTTCATTTATTAACGCAAATTTTACCAGTGTTGGATTATATCCATTCCACAGATGTGGTTCACCGCGATATTTCACCGGATAATTTGATTTTACGCACAACCGATAATTTACCAATTTTAATTGATTTTGGCGGTGTCAAGCAGTTACCGGCTTCTCAAGGTTTTTGGTATACGAAACTCCCTGCAAATCGTACTTTACTGGGCAAGAAAGGTTATGCACCTGAAGAACAATTGCGTCAGGGGAAAGCCTTTCACAGCAGCGATTTATATTCGTTAGGGGTGACAGCTTTGGTATTACTTGCCGGAGAGGAGCCGCAGAAACTTTACGATAGTTATCAAGGTGATTGGCGTTGGGGAGAGAAAATCAAAGTTAGTGCCAACTTTGAAGCGGTGTTGAAGAAGATGGTTGCTTATAAACCCAATGATAGGTACCAAAATGCCCAAGAAGTTTTAAAAGATTTACAGTCTTCAACTCCTATTTCAACTCCTTCTAAACCAAACCCTAATATTAGTAAAATTCATACAGCGGTAGTTGCTCCAGGGCGCAAACGTGCGGGTGCGGTTGCGACTCAATTTCACAACAAAACTCAAGCTTTCGCTCAAGCTATTCATTTACCTATTTGGCTGCGTCCTTTTTTCGTCAGTTTGGTAAGTACTAGCGTTGTTGTCTTAGTTTTTGCAGGTACGTGGGCAGTAATTAGTGGAGTTATTAATGCTGTGACTTCATTTTCTCTGCCGACTGTTTCTTTGCCGCAATTACCTTCAGTCAAATTACCTAGTTTGCCGGGGAATGATAATTCCGAGGGAGGATTGAGCCGCAAGGAAACAAACAATATTAGTAAAATTGTCCGACAGCGCGAACGGTTAGGAATTGGAGAATTATTTTTTAACCGCACCGTGAATCAAATTTTTTATACTCAAAATCCACAAGCTCGCGGTCGTACTTTAACTGGAAGTTCGGAAGACGAAGCTTTGAGGAAGAAGTGGTACGGCATTGCTCAAGAGTTGCTCGATAAGTTAGATAAAGCCAATCTCAGTAAGCAAACCAGACAAAAATTGGGAAGCTATACCGGACAAGATTATGCCACCTGGCAACAACTTGCGCGATCGGGAGAATTCGGTAATTATACTATCGAAGATTTAAACACAGATACCAATCGTAAGTTTGACAGATTATTTCCTGGAGAAAGACAGGGGAACCTTAAACAGCAAACTTTTGGTCAAATTTGGTATGCATTCGCCTCGGAGGAAGTTAGTAAAAGATGAAATCAATTATCAATTATCAATTAACAATTACCAGTTACCAATTACCAGCCTGGTGCTTCTAATAATTTATGTCCTAAAGCAAGCAGGGTGAACGAAATTTATTTGCTGCGAATGTAGTTTTATGAGTAATGCTAGCAGTTTCAGTTGCTCAATTTTAAATTTTCAGTAGGTAACTCTTAAACTAATCTTCAAAACTATCTTAATTATTGAATAGTATATTTGTTTATACCATGCATAAGTTATTGTGAAACATAAAAACAATTTAGTATTTCTTCTCATCTGCCGGGGACTCAAAGTTCCCGTCTCATAGCCAAAGTCCTCTCAAGAGGACTAAAGAGAAAATTATGTAGAAATATTTAATTTATAACTCTAATACAACACTAAATTGCGGTTTATTATGAGTGCCAAGATATTAATGCTTTCTAACTCATAACTCTTAACTCCTAACTCCTAACTCCTAACTCCTAATTCAATACCCTCCCATGACATCCCTTAATTGCTCGAAAGGACATGAAAATCCTGCTGGTAGTCGCTTTTGTCTGCACTGCGGCGAAATGTTGGTTGATACTCCAGTAAATCAAGGTATCCAGCCGGGAATGACTTTGGGCGATCGCTATTGTGTTGTACGTCAGTTGGGGCAGGGGGGGTTTGGCAAAACTTATTTAGCAGAGGATATTAACCGTTTTCGCGAACTTTGCGTTTTAAAAGAATTTTCTCCCCAAGTTCAAACCGAATACGTTTTACAAAAATCGGAAGAACTTTTTGAACGAGAAGCCAGCGTTTTATATAAACTGCAACATCCCCAAATACCCCGCTTTCGCGAACTTTTGCGGTTGAGTATCGACGGTAACGAATATTTATTTTTAGTCCAAGATTATGTAGAAGGAGAAAATTATCGTTCCTTGTTGGATAATCGCTTAAAACAAGGGATGAAATTTAGCGAAAATGAAGTCAAGCAGTTATTGCAGCAGATATTACCAGTATTAGATTATATTCATTCTTTGGGTGTAATTCACCGCGATATTTCACCAGATAACTTAATTTTTCGTAAAAGTGACCAATTACCAGTATTAATCGACTTTGGCGGTGTCAAACAAGTAGTAGCAACCGTAGCTTCCCAATATTACGCACCCGGCAGCCCTCCAGCAACCCCAATCCCAACTTTACTGGGGAAAATAGGTTATGCTCCACCAGAACAAATGCAAACCGGATCGGTAGAGCCTCACAGCGATTTATACGCCTTAGCCGCAACAGTATTGGTTTTACTTACAGGCAAACAACCAGCAGAACTAATTGATAACTATAATCTGCAATGGCAGTGGCGACGATTCGTTAATGTTAGTCCGGAATTTGGAGTGGTGTTAGATAAAATGCTATCCGCCATACGAGGAGAACGCTATCAAAGCGCCAATCAAGTTTTACAAGCCCTTAATCCTCCTGCACCGACAAATAATCCAACACCACAACCATTACCTCAACAAGTAACACAGCGAACCTTTGCCGTAGCACCTGCCGTACAGTCGGCTCCTATAACTCCCCAACCTAAAACCACTTCACCCGGTTTCTCAGAATCTCAATCGAAACCAAAACCTTGGTGGACACCCGCACGAATTGCCATGCTATTTTTCGCAATGGTTGTTTTAGGTGGCATAACCTATGGTGCTATTTCTCATTTTACAAACACAGATTCCGATCCAGCAATTTCCTCAAGTTTTTCCCCAGAAGAAAAACAACGTAAAGAAAGATTAAAAGCACGACGCGAACAACTTGGTATAGACCGTAACTTCTATGTCAAACTAGTTAACCAAATATTTTGGGAGAAAAACCCCAGTTTAGAAGGACGCACATTGAGCGATGAACCTCAAGATGCAGAACTCCGCAAACAATGGGACGAAACAGCAAGTGAATTGCTCAACAATATGTCCCAGCTAAGTTCCGACGCTCGCCGTAAACTCGGAACCTTTACCTCTTCAGACCGCGATCGCTGGAAAGTCAGAGTCAACAATATTAACGTCGGCAGTCGTTCGGTATACGATCTAGCCGACGCGCCATTTTACAGAACATTCCCCGAACAAAGAGGTAAACAATTTATCAACGAACCCGTAGGGCAAATTTGGCATGGATTTGTATTCGACAAAGTAAATGCTGTATTTGCACGGAGCGCTTATGAGAAACTGCAATTTGCAAGCGGCAATACCGGCGTTACTAGAAGTGGTAGCTTTACAAGCTTACAAGGTAAAGTTTTCATCGCTCAGTTGAGCAGAAATCAACAAATGCAAGTTAACTTAACGGCTTCTCCCAAAGTACTGTTTTCCATATACTCACCCTCCGGTCAAAGGGTATTATTAGAAGATTCCACAAGACGCTCGTGGTCTGGTACTCTCAGAGAAAACGGGTATTACGAATTCGTCATAGTCTCTACATCAACCGAAGCTCAAGATTATCGGATGCGCTTAAATGTAGAAAACCCCGCACCACCCCCAAAGCCGACACCGACACCGACACCGACACCGACACCAACCCCAACACCAACCCCAACCCCAACCCCAACACCGACACCAACACCGACACCAACACCAACACCAACACCAACACCAACACCAACACCGACACCAAAACCAACACCGACAGTAACTGAGGAATCGCAACCGTAGTTAGAAGGGGGATGGGGAGATGGGGTGATGGGGAGATGGGGTGATGGGGAGATGGGGAGATGGGGAGATGGGGAGATGGGGAGATGGGGAGATGGGGAGATGGGGAGATGGGGAGTTAGGAATTCAAGAATGATAATTGTTCACTGTTCACTGTTCACTGTTCACTGCTCACTGTTAACTGATAACTGGTCATTGGTCACTGATAAATGATACAATCACAAGCTTGTTGTTAAAGGGTGATAAATTGGGAAATCAATCATATTTAGAAACAGACACTCCTTTGGTTCCGGTGGGTAGTCACTGTCTTTTGGAACTGTATGACTGTCCTAAAGATTTGCTTAACGACGTTGATTTTATTAAAAAAGCTTTGGAAGAAGGAGTCAAAGAAGCTGACTCAACTTTGCTCAAGGAACTGACTCATCAGTTTGAACCTTACGGTGTAACTGCTTTAGCACTGTTAGCAGAATCTCACGTTTCGCTTCATACTTGGCCTGAAATTGGCTATATCGCTGTAGATATGTTTACTTGCGGGGAACACGCTGAACCCGAAAAAGCCTGCAAATATTTAGTAAAAGCTTTTCAAGCTAAGAATCATTTACTTTTGAAAATACCCAGAGGTAGATTAACACCTCAGTTGAAGAAACTTGAAGAAAGTTTAATGGTTGCTGCTGGGGAGAAGTAGCAAAGAGGGGGTAGAGGCGGTAGAGGCGGTAGATAATTATAATTATTAACTCCTAACTCCTACTCCCTACTCCCAAATTACATTTCTGATAGTGAAATATTGCGGAACTGACTTTGTGCTGTTGAGTTAGAAACATCGTCGTCTGACACCAAGGCGAGATAGTCGAATTCACCTGTAAAGTAGTCTCCTACGTTGACTTCATAGGTTTGCCATCCCGAACCAAGGGTATAGCTGTCTTCTAGTTCGATGCCCCAATCTTGAGTTCCCGAAACTTGGAATAATTGAGTGCGATCGCCATTACTGATAACATCGTCGTTGTCAAAACCAATACCCTGTATTTCGGCTTCTGCATTACTTTGAAATTCAAATTTGAGAACGGTATTGTTGGTGATGTTGTAGTTATTTATGTCTAACTTATTCCAACTGTTTCCTTTTAATTCAACTTCGGTTTTATCGTCAGAAAGAGCTTAACTTTGTTGTTAATTTTGTAGTCAACCTTGTACAATAATAGTCAACTAAGACTATGGTCTTAATTTTAAAATAAAAAAATTTATCGAAATGATAATCTCGATGCTTAGGGGAGAAATAGAAGTAATTTTTGTTGCTCACAAAGATAGATTATGTCGGCAAGGCATTTGATAAAGGTCGAACAATTAGCTAAGTATTCTGATTGTCGAATTATTGTAGCTAACCAAACACAACTATCTCCTTCTGATGAGCTTTGTAATGATTTAATATCTATTGTTCAAAGATTTTTTGTAGGTTGTATGGATTAAGAAGTTATTCAAAAACCTTAAAGAAGAATTAGCAGAAAGTATTTACAACCTTGATAAGTACGAATTATAATGTTTTAGTGAAGAAATTCAATGTTGAGATAATTTATGATGTCCGAATTTATGTTGCTTGGTATCAAAACTAAATTGGATTTATCTGACGACCAAAAAGTTTTGATGTCAAAGCACGCTGGCATCAAAAGGTTTACATTTAATTGGGGTCTTGCTACCTGGAAAGACCTGTATAATTGTGGATGTAAATTTAACTATCGAACTTTAAGAACTTTCTTCAACAAACACCTTAAGAAAGAATATCCTTGGATTAAAGAAAAAGGTATTTGCCAAAAAATAACTGAATTCGCTTTTGATGAATTAAATAGAGCCTTTACTAATTTCTTTGAAGGAAGGGCAAAATATCCTAACTTCAAAAAAAAAGGTAAAAACGATTCTTTCACTATTAATTGTGGAGGAAAACCAATGCCATTCGGAGGTAAGTCAATAAAACTACCGACGATTGGTAGGGTGAAGTTACATGAAGGGTTGCCTCATGGTACAACATCAAAAGTAACAATATCAAGAATTGCAGATGACTGGTATATTTCCTTTGCTTACAATCAGAAGAAGCCAGAAAATACATTTTCAAAAATCGAAGCAGTAGGTGTTGATTTAGGAATCAAAACCTTAGCTACTTTATCTACTGGAGTTATTTTTAATAATGCTAAATATCTCAGAAACAATCTCAAACAATTAGCTTGTTTACAAAGACAATTAGCTCGTAAAGAATATGGAAGCAGGAATAGAAATAAATTTAAAATAAAGCTTCAAAGAATGTATCGAAGAATAGCTTTTCTCAGAAAAGATTTACTCCACAAAATAACTCATTACATATGCAAGAATCACGCGTCTATTGTGATAGAGGATTTGAATGTTTCTGGGATGTTATCCAACGGTAATTTAGCTTTGTCAATTTCTGACTGTGGCTTCTATGAATTTAAGCGACAATTGGAATATAAATCTAAGAAATTTGGTTGTCAGTTAATAATTGCTGACAGATGGTATGCTTCATCAAAAATATGTTCAACTTGCGGACATAAGCACGAAACTTTGACACTAAAAGACCGTGTTTATGAATGCTCAAATTGCGGATTGAAAATTGATAGAGATTTAAACGCTGCGCTGAATCTGGCAAAACTTGCGTACTCTATTTAATAATTCAAAATCGAGGATGGCTTGTCCTTGAAAGCCTGTGGACGGATAACCGCTCCGTTAGCGAAGCGTCGCCCGAAGGGTGATTGCTCCGGTTGAAACAGGAAGTAGAAGTTGCAAGAGTCAAGTGTCTGACTTGTCCAGACTTTACAGAGCAGTAAATGTACCTTTATCTTGATTTGTACCACCGTAGGAAGAAAGGTTGTAATTGTTGGTGCTATCTTTTATGGTTAATACAACATCTGAATTCTTATCGGTATTAGCCTTATTTAACTTATTAGCATCGCCTTCATAAAGTTTGATATTGCGATATTTACTGGAGGCATTTTTTTCGCCTTTATCGTGGTCGTTAACAAAGGTAAGATAATTAAAGTTACCTGTTAAGTAGTCTCCCACTGTAATTTGATAAGTTTTCCAACCTTGTCCTGTAACATTGTCTTTGAAATCAGAAACACCGACTGTTTGACTTCCTTCTAACTGGAATAATAGCTTTTTATCGTCTCTACTACCGAACTTATCATCAGTATCAAAGCCGATACCTTGAATCTCTCCTCTTATATCGCTTTTAAATTCAAATTCTAAGATAGTTTTTTGAGTAATTTCGTAGTCGAAAGCAAGTTTCTTCCAACCATTTCCTTTAATTTCTATCTGTTGAAAGTTATCTGAGATAGTAAAGATAGAATCTTTGTCTTGCCCCCTTGTGAAAAAGAGGGCTGGAAAAAGCAAAGCCTATTTTTTAGAACTCATAAGCACCTACATCAACTCCGCCACCACCAAAACGTTGATTTCCATCTTTATCGAGTTGTGCGTAGTCACCAATTGAAGAAGAACCAATATCAATTGCTGGCGAGTTAGATGTGAGACGGTAATCGTTATCTTCTCGATTTACAAAATCAACCGATTCGGCCAATTCATTCTCGAAAGCGTTGAGATTCCCGACTCTTTGCCCTCCGTCGTAAAGAATTTCAGTTTTCTCTGCATTTTCTTCTGTATTCGTAAACAAGTTATTGTCTAAAGTTACGTTACTTGCATCTTCAAAATATACATTTTGGTAACTGTTGTCAGAAAAAATATTGTTGCGAATCAAGATGTCGCGAGGATTGTAACCGCTATTGTTGTTATCGATATTAATCCCTTGAACATTATTGGCAAAAGTGTTATTTACAATTTCTACATCTCGGACATTGTTCGCGATCGCAACTCCTACACCACCATTTTCAACCCGTCTTCCGTTACCATAAATGACGTTGTTGTAGATATTAATGTCAGAAACATCTCCGACACTGGGAACTTCATCTGCAAGCAAAATTGCATCAGCAGTATTAGCAAAGATTTCATTATTATAAATATCAAGGTTAAATGAATCGGCTCGATTACCATCTACATAGATAGCAGCGCCACCTCTAAAACCTTCGTAAGTACCGGAAATCAAAGCTTGAGAAGTGATGGAATTATCGTGAATCAAACCGTTGCGAGAACCCACTTTGATATCTAAGCCTTCTCGCTTACCGTCAATCATGGTATTGTTGGCCACTTCAAAACCATCAACACCCCAGATGCTCAATGCTTCTTGATCGCCATCGGTATCTCCAGGGCCATCCCATTTCCAGTTAGCTCGTTCGACAGTATTGTTAAGTATCTTGACATTGCTTCCAGTAATCTCTTTTTCTCCACCTCCAAAAAAGGTTTTAGGTAAAGCAATAATTCCAGAACTTCCAGTTTGATAAGTTTCGTTGTTTTGAACGGTGATATTTTTAGCGTCACTTAGAGAGATTCCAGCCCAGGATGTATTTTCGATCCGAAAACCATCAATTACCCAGTTACTCTGGCCGGGTGATTGAATTACTCCTTCTGGAAAACCACCACTGTTGGGGTTAGGGTCCCGCAATGTCACTTCACCGTTAGCTTTGAGCGTAATCCGTTGGGAATCGCTACCAGATTTACCAAGGCTAATTAATTCTGTATAGGTACCCGGTTGAACTAAAACGGTATCACCCGCAGCGATAGGAGAATCTTCACTCACTGCATAATTAATACTTTTCCAAGGACTATCTTGCGAACCGGAATTTTCATCGCTACCGCTTGCAGAAACGTAATAAACCTTGCCACCAGTACTTTGAGGAGTAGGAGAGATAGTTGGTGTAATTGCTCCCACTAAAACAGCAGCATTTTCAGTTCCTGTAATTTGGTCTGAATCTTCATTACTATTGAGGCTATCCGAATCTATCAAAATGTCGCTTTCTATATTTGCATCCATCGAATTAGAATAGGCAACATTGTCAACGGCTAAAGGTTCGATAGAATTTCCTATGTCTGATATCGAGGTACTGACATTCGTTTGATTAAAATTTGATTCTTCGTCATGATTTACTGGAAGAAAAGCATCAGTTTGAAAAAGTTGTGATTCGGTATCCATGTTTCTCCTTTTTTCTGTAAGCAAATTGTCAGTCGATTTTGGATTTTGGCAGCGGATGTTTTTTAAGTTTTTAGGTTGTCCTCTTCATAAAAATTAGGAATGAGATTCGTCACAGATAATAGCCCATAAAACCACAAAAAAAAATAAGTTTGTTGGTATAATTACTTCAAGAACATTCTACGAGTTACTACTTGAAACTGATTAAGTCTCTATTCTTACCGCAATAAAAAAAGTAAATTTAGTATTCTTGAAAAATCAAAAATAATAAACCATTTTTCCGGCTTTTGAGTTAATTTTCAACCCGTATACAAATATCCCAGGCTTCGATTATTAACCAATCTATCAAAAGTAGTACTTCTTATAGTTTCTATTACTTAAGGTAGAGTATATTGATTGATATTTATATAGAAATAAAGGTTTATTCTTTTCAAGTAGATTAATCAAAATCTGCGAATAAATTCGGATTGCGATAATGTTCAAATAATCGGGTAATTTGATTCGGTAAGATACGTGCCAATGATAATTGCGGAATATTATCTTCTTTAAAAAATCCCACATCTTCAGTTTCAATGCTTGTAGAAGCAGAACCTCCAATAAGTTCGCACTGAAAAAATAATTTATAAATATAATTTGGATGCGGTGGATGTCCTTGTTTATCTCGATCGTAAACAGCTATCAACTTTGTAGCGCGAGTATGATAACCAGATTCTTCCAAAATTTCTTTAACTACAGATTCACTGGGAGATTCACCAATATCAGCCCAACCACCGGGTAAAGTCCAGCCACCATCGGAACGCTCTTTCACCAACAATATTTTATTGTCTTCAAATACTGCACCCCTAACATCTACTTTGGGAGTAGCATATCCCGTTTCTTTCGTAAATAAATCTAGTAAGTAGCTTTGCTCAACATTTGTATGATTCGCAATAATTTCCGCTGCTAGTTTCTGCAAATACTGATAACGTTCGATGTCAAAAACATTTTTTGTATACGTTAAACCATTTTGAGCAACAGCTTGAATTTTCTGCGCCCATTCTAACCATTTGGGTTGCATTGGTTATTTTCTAATCACAATTTATGTAATTCTTGTTCGTTCGTAGTAAGGGCTTTAGCCCTTGTTTTCATTATCTTCGAGGTAAATAATTCTCACTTTTCTCATTTTTTAACCAGGAAGAAAGAGGACTAAAGTCCTTACTACAAACCTAAAGTTGTGTGTTAATTGTTAATTCGCAACTAACAACTAACCACTAACCACTAACCACTAACTCATTAATTAAGCATCATTCAATGCTGCAATACCGGGTAATGTCTTACCTTCGAGTAATTCCAAGCTGGCACCACCACCTGTAGAAATATGGCTCATTTGGTCGGCTAAACCAACTTTTTCTACGGCTGCAACGGAGTCACCACCACCAATAATTGTGGTAGCACCTTTCTTGCTCAAGTCAGCTAAAGTATGGGCGATCGCCTCGGTACCAGCAGCGAATTTATCGAATTCAAATACGCCCATAGGACCGTTCCAAATTACTGATTTACAGTCACCAAGGGCTTCTTGGAACTTTTTAACGGAATCTGGACCGATATCTAAGCCCATCCAACCATCGGGAATATTTTCGATGCTGACGGTTTGAGAATTAGCATCGGCAGCAAAGTTATCTGCTACAACTACATCAGTAGGTAATAATAAATCTACGCCTTTTTCTTTGGCTTTAGCTTCCAAAGTTTTTGCTAATTCTAATTTGTCTTCTTCTACTAAAGATTTACCAACATTCAAACCACGGGCTTTGTAGAATGTAAAAATCATTCCACCACCGATGATTAGCTTGTCGCATTTATCGAGTAAAGTTTCAATTACACCTATTTTGCTGGAAACTTTAGAACCACCGATAATTGCCGCCAAAGGACGTTGGGGATTTTCAATAGCGTTTTGTAAATACTGTAATTCCTTCTCAATCAAATATCCAGCTATGGAAGGAGTGAGATAGTGAGTTACGCCTTCAGTGGAAGCATGGGCGCGGTGTGCGGTACCAAAAGCATCATTTACGTACAAATCGGCATTTGACGCTAGTTTTTTCGCAAATTCGGAGTCGTTTTTCTCCTCTTCACTATGAAAACGAACGTTTTCTAATAAAAGTACGTCTCCGTTTTGCAATCCCCCAACTTTGCTTGTGACTTCATCACCAATACAGTCATCGCACTTGACAACTTCTTTGCCTAACAACTCAGAAAGCCTTTTAGCAACCGGAGTTAAGCGTAATTTATCTTTGACTTCACCTTTAGGTCTTCCAAAGTGACTGGCTAGAATTACTTTAGCGTCTTTGCTAATCAAATCTTGAATTGTAGGTAAAGCTGCCCGGATGCGCGTATCATCTGTAATATTGCCTGCATCATCCAAAGGAACGTTGAAATCCGCTCTTACCAAAGCGCGTTTACCTTGCAAGTCACTTTTAGATAAATTTGCTAAAGTTTTTTTGGACATAATTAGACTCTCCCGATCGCCTTTTTGTTAATGTGATTGAAAATAGGACTATCAAGATTTTACAGAGTTTAGGGGTCACAAGGGAATCCGATGTTCAAAACAATTCTTTTTCCGGTAGATCAAAGTCGCGAAGCACGGGAAGCAGCAGAGTTTGTCGCCAAACTAGTACAAGCGCATCAGAGTAATCTCATATTACTGAGTGTAGTAGAAGAAGCTACTCCTTCAGAATCGAAAGATGATGATGTGATGAAGTCAGCAAAAAAGGTTGAACAGTTGCTCTCTGATGCTCAAGCTTTCTTTTCGAGTCAAGGAATAGAAGCAGAAATCCTTGAAAAACAAGGGCAACCCGCTTTCGTGATTTGCGATGTTGCCGATGAAATTAAAGCAAATTTAATTGTTATGGGTTGTCGCGGATTGGGGTTAACAGATGAAGGCTCCCACGATAGCGTTAGCAACCGGGTGATTAATCTTACTCCTTGTCCGGTTTTGATTGTGCCTTAGACAGTGAGCAGTTAACAGTGAGCAGTTAACAGTGAGCAGTTAACAGTGAGCAGTTAACAGTGAGCAGTTAACAGTGAGCAGTGAGCAGTTAGGAGTTACCAGTTACCAGTTGGGAGTTGGGAGTTGGGAGTTACTAGTTAGGAGTTTGGGAGTTGGGAGTTAGGAGTTGGGAGTTAAGAATTATGAAATTTTCTTCTTGATATCTCATTTATTTAGGGTGGATTATTTAATTATTGTTTTTGATATTTCGATATTTTGATATCTATAATTTACTTGCAGATTTTTTGAAGTAGCCCTATCTTTGTACTATCG
Source organism: Rivularia sp. (in: cyanobacteria) (assembly GCA_049649675.1). Lineage (GTDB taxonomy): Bacteria > Cyanobacteriota > Cyanobacteriia > Cyanobacteriales > Nostocaceae > Rivularia. The sequence continues at coordinate 30,255 of JBARZF010000491.1, forward strand.
AAGGAAGAGTAAATTTGTTCCTATTCCCCGTTCCCCGTTCCCCGTTCCCCGTTGCCTATTCCCCATTCCCCGTTCCCCATTCCCCAAAACTTTTAACCCATTTTATCTTTTATATTGTCGTACAAAGATTTGTTTTTTGCATTAGCAGAATTATCTGATTCTAATAAACTATCTCTTCGGACGGGTTTGTCTATATTTTGTAGCAGTAAATAGTTCAAAACGGTGCGAATGACAATGATTACAGCTAACCTTCCGATATCTTCCCAGGTAGGAGTTATGGTAGTTCTAAGAATACTTCCTCCAACCAAAAAGTTTAATCCCAAAGAAAACGAGTAACCCATTTGTAACCGGCTTTCTTGGAACATTTTGGATGAGTTTGAAAAGGATAAGGCATTTCGTAAAAATATAATAAAACCTTTGATTAGTCCTATAGCAATTACGAAAAGGGCTAATAGTTGACAGGTACTAATTGCGATGTCGATAAGATTTTTTACAAAGGGTTCCATTCTTTTAGATTTTGGATTTTAGATTTTGGATTTTAGATTTTAGAATAAACTTCTACTTACTTGATTGATATTACTTATTGATAGTGCATATCTTCTTGTTCCCCGTTGGCTGTTCCCCGTTCCCTCTTAATAGCACAATATCTACAATAGAAAAGTTTTTAATACATTAAAGTTTCTCAAACAACTCTGCTAACACTACGTTAGAGAACAAAAACCCATCGGGATCGTGCAATCGCAACCTTTCATCTATAACTTGTACCCAACCTTTCTCTAAATAAGGTTGCAATACTTGTAATACTTCTTCAATTTTATTTTCACCAAATTGTGCTGCTAATATTTGCAAATTCACACCTTCTGCCAAACGTAACCCTAACATTAAGGTTTCTAATAAAACTTCATGGGGGGTTGTGACATCGCAATCAATTGTACTTCCATCATTCACCCAAGCGTAATATTCTTTGGTTTTGCGGGGACGGTTGAAGCGTTTCCCTTGAGAATAACTTGCTGCTCCCATTCCGAAGCCGTAATAAAAACGATTTTCCCAGTAAACTCGATTGTGACGGCATTGATATCCTGGTTTGGCATAATTAGAAATTTCATAATGCTCATAACCTGCATTGGTAAGAATTTCTTGTGCCATACGGTACATTTTTACCGTTGTTTCATCTGTCGGTAAAGGGCGATCGCCTGGTTGATAATAACGTCCGAAAGCGGTACCGGGTTCTATCGTTAGGTCATATATAGATATATGCATGGGCGTAATTTTGATGGCTTGCTCTAGAGATTGTTGCCATATATCTAAAGTTTGATGTGGTAAACCGGAAATTAAGTCTATGCTAAAGTTAGCAATCTCGGCATCTTGAAGTAAATCGACAGCTGTAAAAATATCTGAAACCGAGTGAAAGCGTCCGCAAGCTTGCAATAATTCTTCTTGAAAAGCCTGTACTCCCAGACTGATGCGATTTACACCTGCATTTACATATCCTTGCAAATGTTGTTTATCAAAAGTACCTGGATCGATTTCCATTGAAATTTCTGCACATTTGTCAATCCCAAACTTCCCATCCAAAACTTCCAATATTCTTTGCAATTGTTGTGTTGAAAGTAATGAAGGAGTACCACCACCAAAAAAAATTGTTTCTAAAGGTTTATGATTAGTTTGTACAGTGACAATTTCTTGACATAATACTTCAACATATTGAGAGATTGCGCCGGATGTTTCACCCCGCTTGGTGTTTCCTACCACATATATGGGAAAATCACAATAAAAGCAGCGTCGTCTACAGAAAGGAATGTGTATGTAGACAGCACTCACGGAGCCTGAAGTCATTGAATTAACTAATTTATCTGGCATTATGAGAAACAATTTAATTTAGATTACGAATGAATTAGAAATAGTAAAAATTAATGAGAAATCTACATTTTTGTATGGTTTCATGACAATACCAGCAGAATAAAAAAGCTGGGAATATTTGGTTATAATGATTGCAGATGGTTTATCAATAAGCCTCTAAGTTCACTGCAAATATTTATCTCTATTTTTAACCAGATTATATACAAAGTTACTTGAGTAAATCGGGTAATGCAGTTGCAGGAAAACAACACAATCAAATCATGTTTGACGCTATTATAATTTTCTCATTCGTCCTAGCAGCAACGGGGACAGGTTACTACAGCATTGATTTACTACCAAATGGTACGTTAGATACTGTAAGTAATCTAGAAGCTTTACGTTTAGTCGTTGCGGCTTTTGCTGCCATTATTGGCGGTGCGATTGGGCTGCGAGTCCAAACCGGATATCGTCGTTTGGAAGCCCAAGTCCGAGAATTGCCACTAGAAGTAATTCTGACACGCTCAATTGGTTTAGTAATTGGATTGTTGGTAGCTAACTTAATGTTAGCGCCACTATTCTTGCTACCGATCCCCGAAGATTTTAGCTTTATCAAGCCATTAGTCGCTGTTATGGGTAGTATCACCCTGTCCTATACTGGCATGAATTTAGCTGATACTCACGGACGCGGATTATTACGATTAATTAATCCTAATACGGTAGAAACGATGGTAGCAGAAGGGACTCTAAAGCCTGCCGCTACAAAAGTTTTAGATACTAGCTGTATTATTGATGGTCGTATTGAAACGCTATTAGATACCGGCTTTTTAGAAGGACAAATTATCGTACCGCAATTTATTTTGTTGGAGTTACAGCAAGTCGCTGATGCTAGCAAAGATCAAAAGCGGGTACGAGGAAGACGGGGATTAGAGATTCTCAACCGGATTAAGAAGTCTTATTCCGAACGCATTGTAATTAACTCGCTTGATTACGAGGAAATTGCAACGGTAGATGCGAAATTAGTTCGGTTTGCTCAAGAAATTAACGCGACTTTGTTAACCAACGATTACAACTTATCGAAAGTTGCCAGCGTGCAGAAAGTACCAGTTTTGAATGTTAACGATTTGGTAAATGCGGTACGCCCTAATTATTTACCAGGTGATAACATCGATTTGAAAATACTTAAAGAAGGTAAAGAACCCAGTCAAGGTATCGGCTATTTAGATGACGGTACGATGGTGGTAGTTGAGGAAGGAAGTGGTTTTGTCGGTGGTGAAGTACGAGTAGTTGTTACTAGTTCATTGCAGACTTCTGCCGGTAGAATGATTTTTGCTAAACCTCAAGCTTCTGCATTTGCATAAATGTTTGAAGTCTATTTTAACAATTCCATTAATTTAGATATCGATGTGGTTTAACTGCATCGATTATTTTTTGAAAGCATAGCAATCAACCTAAAATCTTTATAACTATACCACCAGGGAGCGAGAAAACTATACCACCAGGGAGCGAGACGCTCCCACTACAAATGCATTATCCACCAAAATTAATGCGGATAAGGTAATAATTGATAATTGATAATTGATAAATGATAATTGAAATAAATGGCGCGTCCGTTACGTATAAAACTCTGCTCCCTATGCAGTCAACCCGCATCAATTCTTTACCGAATAAAATATCTCGAAGATGGTGATTGGGTTTTTGTATGCCCTCAATGTTGGGAAACAGTTAGTCAAAATAACCCATTTTACGTTTATGGTGGAACTTGGAAGGCGAAGAAAAAGTAATTTTAATTAGTTCAGAGTTAGAAGACAAGAGTTAGGAGTTAAAAATTTAACTTTCAATTGTAAGAAGTCCCATACCTACCCGTAAGGGAGGTGTCGGGATGCGAATAATGCGGGAGGCATAGCCACACCGCATTTTCGCTCATGAATTACAAGCCGGGTTTATGTTAAAA
>JBARZF010000492.1:0-9080 GCA_049649675.1 Rivularia sp. (in: cyanobacteria)
AAAGCTCCTTCCGTAGGGTCGCCGAGAATTATCCAATCACCTTTTTCTTGCTGCAAAACCGCATCATTACAAATAGCGCAGGGAATTAATAAAGGTGGAATTTCTGGATAATCTTCTAAATCAATACGAGTACCATCAACTTCAAAATCCCCAAAAGGAACGTAACCTTCTCCCGTCACTCGTAATAAATGCTGGCTGGTATAAACCGATTGCACCACCATTTTGTTCTGAGTCAAAGTACCAGTTTTATCAGAACAAATAGTTGTTACCGAACCCAAAGTTTCCACAGCCGGTAACTTACGAATTAAAGCATTGTGACGTACCATTCGCTGAGTTCCCAACGCCAAAGTTACCGTAATTACAGCCGGTAAACCCTCTGGAACCACCGCCACAGCCATACTCAGAGAAACTTCCACCAATTCTTGTAAATCTCCACCCCGTAGCAAACCGATAATAATTACCAGAGCCACCAAAGCCAAAGAACCCCAAACCAAAACGTTACCGAGTTGAGTCATTCTTTGCTGCAACGGTGTATCTTCTGTTTCCACCGCTTGCAACATTTGGGCAATTTTACCCAACTCAGTTTTCATCCCGGTGTGAGTTACCAAAACCTTGGCACGTCCCTGAACAACCTCAGTACCTTGGAAAACTAAATTAATCCTGTCACCCAGACTTGTTTCTTCAGGTAAATCAATTTCTACCCGTTTATTAACAGCTTCCGCTTCTCCCGTTAGAGCCGATTCTCGTATTTGTAAATTTGATTGTTCAATTAAACGTCCGTCAGCTGCAACCTGTACCCCGGCTTCCAGCAGCATAATATCTCCGGGTACTAAATTCTTACCTTCCACATCAACTAATCTACCGTTGCGAATCACTCGCACGTTAGGAGAAGAAAGTTTTTTCAATGCAGCCAAAGCTTTTTCAGCGCGGCTTTCTTGGAGATAGCCCAAAATACCGTTAAGAATGACTATCGCCAAAATCGCGATTGTATCTTTAAAAGGAACTTCACCCGGTTTTAAACTACCCGATTGTAAAGCGAGTAAATCCAAAACCCCTGAAATAATAGCGACGGCAATCAGCATCAATAACATAATGTTCTTGAACTGATCCACCAGAATCTCCCAACTACTCCGTCCGCCAGATTCTTCTAGTTCGTTAGTACCATATTTTTGCAGTCGTGATTCTACTTCTTGAGACGTTAAGCCAGTGTCTGCATTACCAGAAAGCAGTTCTATTGCTTCGTTGACTTCTAAGCTATGCCAAACGGCTTCATGTTCGGGCAGAGAATGGGCTGACATCTTGTACGTTAAAGGAAATGGTTACAAGAAACAATCATAGCTAAAGCATTAGTGGGAGAAACATTCAATTTATCAGTTAGCAGTGAGCAGTGAGCAGTTATCGGTTAGCTTGAATCAAATTGTAGTGCGAGCCGGAAAGCTCGCTATATTTCTCAAACGAGCCAGACATATGTCCGTTCCAGACACTCTACTCTATTAACTCCTTACTGCTCACTGATAACTGATAACTATCCCTCAGACTGAAGACTTAAGACTAATTTTTGTGTCAGATGTAAAGTAGATGACAATTAAAAATCCCTGCACAAAATCATCTCTTAGTTAAAATCTAAAATCTAAAATCTAAAATCTAAAATCTAAAATTGAATTATGGCACCTCAAACAGAAGACTTTACTATCGGAGTGGAAGAAGAATATCAAATTGTTAATCCCGAAACACGGGAACTAACTTCGCGGGTACAGCAAATTTTGCCTTTTGCGAAGAAAGAAATTGGTGAGAAAGTGCATCCTGAAGTTCAGCTTTCACAAATTGAAATAGATACTCCTGTTTGTCAAACTCTTACCGACGTGCGTCGAGAATTAGTGCGGCTTAGGAAGGGAGTAATTGATGCTGCTGCCAAAGATGGCGATCAAATAGCTTCTTCGGGAACCCATCCGTTTTCATCTTGGAAGGAACAAGATGTGACTCCCAAAGAACGTTATAAAAATTTGATCGAAGAATATCAACAACTAGGAAAAGAACAGGTTATTTTTGGCTGTCACGTTCATGTGGGAATTCGCGATCGCAATAAGGCCATTGAGGTGATGAATCGAGCGCGAGTTTGGCTGGCACCAATGTTAGCGCTTACTGCTTCTTCTCCTTTTTGGATGGGCACCGATACGGGATACGCTAGCTACCGTACCGAAATTTGGGGTAGATGGCCAATATCGGGACCGCCATTAATTTTTGAGTCGGAAGCTGAATATAAAAAAGTTGTAGAAGCTTTAGTTAAAAGTAAAAGTGTAGAAGAAGAAACTAAGATATATTGGGATATGCGGCTTTGTGTCAAGTATCCAACGGTAGAGTTTCGCATAGCAGATGTTTGTATGACGGTGGATGAAGCAGTGATGCTAGCCGGACTTACACGCGCTTTAGCCCGGACTTGCTACGAACAGGCGAAAAACAACGCATCATATCCAGCCGCTCGTCACGAACTGATCCGCGCCGCTCACTGGAGGGCTGCACGTTATGGTTTAGATGCTAACTTGTTGGATGTGGAAGAGCAAAGCGCCGTCCCAGCACAGGAATTAATTAAGAAATTTCTAACTTTTGTACGTCCATCGTTGGAAGAATACGGTGATTGGGATGAAGTTTCCGCAATTGTTAAAGAAATATTGCAGCGGGGAACAGCAGCATCACGTCAGCGGGAAGTTTACAACCGTGCGGGCAAATTAGAAGATGTAGTTGATTATATGGTTGAGGAAACAAAGAAGGGAATTGGGAATGGGTAATTGGCAATTGGGCATTGGGCATTGGGCATTGGTAATTGGGAACAGCTAGGAATGATTTCTGGTCAAAATTCTCCTTGTCCCCTTGTCTATCTACTCTTGCTCGAAATTCGGATTAACCTCTTGTCAAAGAGTGAATATCGCAATTAATGTGGTACCTGCGAAAACTTTGAGCGAAAAGCCTTAATATGACGAGTGTACTTCCCGCTTTGACAGTTAGCCAGATGATTGGGCAAAGAACTATTCGACCGTTTGCTGTTGCCTCTTTATACGGCATCGCATTTAAAAAAGATACATTGATTGCTGTTGACTCCAGACTTGGGCATCTGCTGCAAATTGACCCTTCAAATGACAATACAAGAATCATAAATTCCCATCAAACGCCAGATTTTATGGATGTCACGGGTCTGGCGCTGTGGGAAGATACCTTATGGGTTACGCGAGACAATAGCGTTTATTCGTGTAAGTTAGATTCTTTAGAGTTAGAACATTTTGCGACTTTACCTTATCCTGCTGACGGTGTAGCTGTTTCGGATTCCACCGTTTACGTCAGTTGCGAAAAGCTTGGTAAAATACTTGTTTACAACCGAAATACGGGTGAAGAAATAGCTAGATTTTACGCTCCTGGTGTGGGAATAGAAAACTTAGCTGTTACCGAAGAAACCCTTTTAGTTTGCGATACCGTAGAACAATCAGTTTACTTCCTTGATAGAGCCACAGGTGAAATTCAATTCAGCGTACTTACCCCCTTTGAATCTCCCACAGGGATAGCAGTACATACCGATTCTTCAAGCAAAAAACAAAGTATTTACGTCTCCTACTCATCCGAAGAACCCTACATCCGAGACAACCCCAACGCAGAACCAAACCACGAACTAACCTATCGCGATCGCGCTTTTATTCATCCCCTAAATTACCATTTCAATCGGCAAAAACGCACTGCTGTTTCTAACGGTTATTTGCTAGAAATGTCTTACGTAGAACAAATAGACCCTTTAGAAGAGGTTTATTTACATAATTTAGAATGGCGCATCGCTCTACCTTCAGAAACCGAACGTCAAAAGGTAATAAAGGTTGAAGCAGTTGGTTTACCTTTCACTGAAGAAATAATTGATGGGCAACGAGTAGCCTTATTTAAATTTGATACTTTAGCTCCCGGAGAACGTCACTTATTAGGTTGGAAAGCTATTTTAGAAGTACGTTGTATCAAATATCGTCTTACTCCACGCGACGTAGAGAACGCTTCTTCACTACCAACAGAATTTATAAGTCGTTACTTAGTAGATGATGACGACTTAGCAATGAATACTAATGTTGTTCGCGAAGCAGCCATTGAAGCAGTAGGCAGCGAAACCAATTTGTTGCGGAAAATGTACAATATTCGCAACTACGTTTACGACAAATTGTCTTACAGCATTAAACCCCATATCGACACCCCAGATATTGTTTTAGAACGCGGTACTGGTTCATGCGGAGAATACGTAGGCTTACTATTAGCACTGTGTCGATTAAATGGTATTGCTTGCCGTACAGTAGGGCGCTACAAATGTCCCCCCTATGCAGAAAAACAAGGTATTCCCTTACAGCCAGACTACAACCATGTTTGGCTAGAATTTTACATTCCCGGCTTCGGTTGGCTGCCAATGGAATCGAACCCCGATGATGTCGGGCGTGATGGTCCCCACCCTACACGTTATTTCATGGGCTTAAGCTGGTTTCATGTAGAAATTGGTAAAGGAATTTCCTTTGAAACATTAAGCTCCGAAGGAAAACGCATCGAAAAAGAACAAGTTTCTATTGGTGAATTAGCAATAAATCACATTCGGTTCACCATTCTCGAAGAATTACAAACTTTTTAGGGAGTAGGGAACGGGTAGTAGGGAACGGGGAACAGTTGGGAGTTAGGAATTAGGAATTATCTTCCCCTTGTCTCCCCATCTCCCCATCCCCCACCCTCTCCCACCTCTCCCACCTCTTCTCCCTTACCTTGCTTCATCATCCCTTCATTAAACGAACCAAGTTTTTTTGTAATTTTAAAAATATATGTTTGATTTTTTTTTAAATGTATAAAAATATTTTTAAAATGGATATATAAATCAGTATTATTGCTCACGATTATTTAGTCGATTAAGGGAAATAATGCGAAGAGAGAATATTTTTTTTTAGAAGTATTTGATCGGAGTTTTCGGGTGCAGTTGTCTCAGCAAAAAAAACAATGCTGAGTGTTTGGTGTTATCTAAAAGCAAAAACATTCTTGGTAGCCATATTCTAGATATATAATTACCTTGATTAGTGTCAAGCAATCGGTAACAATTATTTTTAAATATCGAAGCGCTTGCTAATATTGCTGAATTTATAGGAAACGGTAATAAAAACGTGACTTTTTCTGTCAACCCTAATCTCTACAAACATGATTCTCCACAACAACAGATATATCAACATCTGTTTAATTTGGTGCAGTTGCAATCGCCATCGGAGACAATTGAACGCTTTCGGAATTTGTTTATCGAAGGTACAAATTACCCTGAAATAGCTATTTTGTCTGCATTAGACGAGATAACAGCATCAAAACAATCTCAAAGAGAATTTTATTTTTTTCTTAACAATTGCTGTCATATTTTAATTAATCGTTGGTATATGCAGCCTCAAAAGCATCATGCTATATATCAATTAATTTATACTTTTAATAATCCTCCTTCCAGAAAAAGAATTATTACTTCTCGTAGCAAATCTATCAGACGCTTACACGAATTGGTAAAAGGTTTTCTTAAAAGCGAGCAGTACTCGTCATTACAGCGTCTTGCTCAAGTTATAAATAAAACCACAAATTCCTTAGCGGATAATAAAAATCAGTCTTTAGTAAGTTTAATTCGCCGATATCCTTACTTACACGAACAATGTTTGCTCAGTGAACATTCAACTATTGAGCATCAGTGGATAGTAAAACAAATTCAAGCGCAGGTGCAAAAGAAATTTGAAATTGATTTATCTCAATATGTGACTTATCAAGTCAGACTTTCTCAAATAGCTACAAACACTTCGGAATCAAGAAAAAATAGGATTATACATCCTGTAAATAATCCTACATTATTGAGCGATACTCAAGTAAATCTTGCTTTAAAAAGTTTTGTCGGTAAAGCCGAAGGTGAAAGTAGCTATAGAGATTTAGCGTACAACTTTTTACATTACAGCAGTCAAGCAACTACTTTACGTGCTTATAAAGACGATTTATACGAATACCTGATATCTGGAATTGACTGGGAATACGGAAAACATCAATTTCATCAGCGATTATATACTCAATTACAAAATACTTTACCCCAAGCAGATTATCAAAAAGTTAATGATTTTTTAATTGTCAGAACTTGTACGCAGTTACTTAACTTTTTAATAGTCGAAAGTTCTTCATCACCCCAGCATTTTACTTTTATTGATTTAATTACTAATCAAGGTTCAATTCGCTCCATAGGATTATTATTAAAAATTCTTTTAATTTGCCGTAAATCCAAGCCTTATTTAGCCAAACGGTTTGCAATCTTATTCAATCATTATGAAACAGCAACTACTGGCAATATTGATTGGTTAGTAGAATCATTGGAAGAATTGAATATCGCCTTAAGCATTCATTTCGGCAATATTGATTTATCTTATTTTAAATAAATTTGAATTGAGAATAGGGCATTGGACATTGGGAATTGGGAATTAGTATCTAATCATTAATTGACTGTTTTCCGTACAATCTATGAGGTATTAATAAATAACAGATCGTAGGTTGGGTTAGACACGAAAACCAAATTTAACTTGTAACCATAATCTATATTTATCGTGTCGTAACCCAACAGCATCATTGTGACAAACAATATTATATGAAACTTAAATATAACATATTTTAAAATACCGATAAAAAGATGTTGGGTTACGGCGCAATATTAACTTTTAAATGGGAAACTAATTTTTTCGTGCGCCTAACCCAACCTACGAACTGTTTTCCGTACAATCTATGAGGTATTAATAAATAACAGTCGAATAAAATAAAAGCGGAAATTAAAAATAGCGAAAATAAAATGGGCAGACTGCTAATCAAATTTATCGGGTTGATTCTACTCTTAATCGGCATATATTATTTAGGTCAAAATATTATATTTTCAAGTACTTATTATCAATATTTTTATAAAAGCTTACCAGCAGTTGGTTCTGTTTTAGCAGTTTTAGGTGGTGTGTTATCGCTAGTATTTTTTCGCAGAGAAACTGGTTACTTTGGCTGGATTTTACTCACCATCGGCATAGTGTTAGTTTTCTTAAGTGGAGGAGTTCTTTTAAAACCAACTAGTTTATGGAATTTATTCGTTAGTTTTGGATCGATTTCAGCTGGATATAAGTTGTTAAATCAAGGAAGAATAAATTTTTAAATCTAGTTAATCTCTTAAACACGGAGAAACCCGGTTTTTTCAAAAAACCGGGTTTTTTAATTTTATTCCCAATCCCCAATTCCCTACTCCCCATCTGATGCAACTGAAAATTCACAAATAGATTGAAACGGACAAAAGCGACAGTGATAACCGGGATTAGCAGGAAATATATTACTAAAGTTTTCTGTATTTTGACGATATTGTTGTAAATCTTTTTGATGCTTTTCGGCAATATAGCCCAAATGGAATTCAATTAATTTTAATTCACTAGTGCTAACAGTAATTACGTGGGACTTCTTACCCATTTCCAAATTATAAAATGAGGCGATCGCCTGATATTTTGGATAAAGATAATGTGCTGCAAGCAAATAAACTAATGCTTGTCGGCGGTCAAAAGGAGATTTGCCGGTTTTAAAATCTATAATATGTAATGTACTATCTGACTCGTTTAAAACGCAGTCCATCGCTGCATACAAACGAAAATGATAATGTTCGCGTTCGATGAAAATAGGTTTAGGAAAACCCTCATCCCCACGAGTTAATAACAGGATACGCTTATCTAAAAGTAAAGGCGCATCGTGATATTTTTTGAGAATTTGTCGCACTCGCTCTTGAATTTCATCGGCTAAATTTCCTAGTTTTAAAAGCCTTGCAACTTTGTCTACACCATCAACAGAATTAAGAAGATTTCTATTGTGGTGAAACTCATAAACACCCTTTTGTGCAAGCAAACCTATACGCTGCGATGGAGTTACTTTCGCTTTCAATAAAGCCTTAACTTTTGGTTCATCTTGCCGTGCTTTAATAAATCCCCTTTTCATTTGACAGTGCCAGCGTTGTTGCCCTGAAGCCGGGGCAATTAAAGACCACAAATTATAGCTGGCGAAAAGTCTTATAGGGCTTGACATTACAATAGCAGCGGTAATTAAAATGCAAGGTTTAAGTATTAACTACAGGCAAAATTTGGACATTTTCGTATGGTTTTGATATCAAATACCAACCGATTGTCCAAAACCGGACTATATTAAACTCTCTTACACCCCGCTCAATTTAATTAAATTTCATAAGTCCAGTTAAAGGTAAAGCACTTGGAAATTATATTTTAACTCTTGAAACTGTAGTTCTGGATGTTAAAGAGCTTTTTGTTTGCTAAAATACTAAATCTCCATCGAATTAGCTTTTATCTATAATGACTGGGATTTTTGTAAGTTTAACTAAAAAGCTATAAAAGTTTAGATTGACTAGCTACCTGGTAGAGATGCTGTTACGAACTCAAGAAAGCAGCGCTATCTGATGACAGCTTGCATATTGAATCCAAAATTCTGCTGTAATATAAAGAGAAATAAAGCAACGGATTATTTGATCGACAAACGAACCATATCCACAAGTGCTTTTATGTATTTTTTATGAAAACAACTGTAAACCTGCTTTTATCAATAATTGTAGCCTTATGGATAATGGCGATCGCTATCGTCTCAGTGCAAAATGCCACCCCAGTTTCGTTAAGATTTATTACATTTGAAACAATTCAAATTCCAGTCGGGTTACTACTGACTTTTTGTGTCGCAGTCGGAATCATTGGAACTCCTCTAGTGCAACCTCTATTGTTTAAAAAGAATTCAAAACGAAGTGCTTCTCGGCGATATGAAGATGATGCCGAATTTTTTGTCGATGAAGAATTTTAAACTATTACAAATTTTTGTGATGATAACTGATAACTGATAACTGATAACTGATAACTGTATCACTTCGCTTCCATCCAGTTATTACCAGCTTTTGCTTCTACCAGTAAAGGAACGCTTAATTCTACAGCATTTTCCATCACCGATTTTATCTGGATTTGTAATTCTTCCAATTCTTCAGGAGGAACTTCAAAAATCAATTCATC
>JBARZF010000493.1:0-24752 GCA_049649675.1 Rivularia sp. (in: cyanobacteria)
AATAGACATCTGCGGGAAAACATTTATATGGTTTCAAACTTACATAAAAACCTAACCCCCTACCCCCCTTCCCAAAAGCGGGAAGGGGGAAATTAAGCCGGAACTCCTGGTAGGAGAGAGGTTTGGAGAGAGGTATTTTTCATTTCCGGAGATGTCTAATAATCATATATTTAATTTGCATTATTCCCATTAACAACTTGCTTCAATGTCTGCAATAATTCATGCTCGTTGTAAGGTTTGGTTAAATATACTGCTGCACCTAACTGTATGGCTAGCTGACGATATTTTTCGGTGGTGCGCGAGCTTAGCATGATGACGGGGATCTGTTGCAGATTCTCTTGAGATTTTAGACGGATAAGGAAGTTGTAACCATCGAGACGCGGCATTTCTATGTCACAAATTATGCTTTCTACCTGTAAGCCGCTTTGCAATTGAAAAAGTGCGTCTTGCCCGTCTTTCGCTTGTTCTACAAAGTATCCGGCTTTTTCCAGAGTAAGTGCTAAAAAGCGGCGCACGTTTACTGAATCATCTACTATTAATATACAGTTTTTCCGGTTTTTGGGTGATAAGAACGATATAGAAGATAAAGGTTGGGAAGTTAGATTTAAGGTATCTTTTTTAGCAATTAAATTTAATATCTGTGCCGGACTTATTAAGGGAACTATACGACCGTTATCTAAAACCGTACAGTTGTTAAAGCCTTCTGGTAAAGGAATTTTGCCTTCTACCCGACGGATGGCTACTTCTTGTTCGTCCCAACAGCGGTCTGCTTGGATTGCAATTGATTTATTACCAGTACTAATAATTAATACTATTTTATCTTCTATTCTCGGTGGAATTTCTTGGACGGATGAAATAGAACGTATATTATTAAACTGTAAATAGTTACTAATATTAATTAACTCTATTAATGAATCTTGCCAGTTAATTAATTCACCATTTTGTCCTGGTAGAATCTGCTGATTTTCTAATAAGCAGATTTCTTGGATTGCGTCAGTAGGAAATGCTAATGGTATTCCGTTGCTTTCTACTAAAACGATTCTCGCTACCGAGAGGGTAAAGGGTACCGATAGTATAAAAGTAGTTCCTTTGCCAGGGATGGAATCAACTGTTATTTCTCCGTTGATTAATTCGAGATTGTTACGAACAACATCCATACCCACACCGCGCCCGGATAATGTGGTGACTTGCTCGGATGTACTAAATCCAGGTTCAAAAATCAGACTTAGTAAATCATCATCGCTAGCAGTCGCTAACATTTGAGCATCCAAACCCATTTCTTCTGCACGGGTACGAATTTTTTCTACAGGTATTCCGTTGCCGTCGTCGCTAATGGTGATAATAGTGCGATCGTTTTTATGAAGGGTTTTGACTTTGATTAATCCCTGAAGAGGTTTTCCTGCTGCGATTCTGGTTTGATTATTTTCGATGCCATGTGCGAAAGCGTTTCTGAGAAGATGCATCAAAGGTTCGTTTAAAGCTTCTAATATACCTCGTTCCATCAAGGTATTTGCACCTTCGATTTCTAAGCGAACGTTTTTATCGTATTCTGCATTTAAATTGTCCAAAGCTCTGGGTAGACGCTCCAATATTTCGGAGAGCGGACGCATTCTTACTTTTGTTAAAGAGTTTTGCAGTTTTCTTGATGTTCTATTGAGTAGGTGATTTACTTGTTCTGTATCTTCTAAATTAAGAGTAATATCACCTGTAATTTCTTGAATTTTAACTATATTTTCCATCACTGTTTGAGACAGTGTATGCAGTTCGCTATAGCGTTCTAATTCTAAAACATCAAATTTATTATTACTAGCAGAAATATTTTCAGTGGCGTGCCATTGCCCATTTTTTTCTACTTGATAATATTTTGGTTTTAAAGTAGATAACTGTAGGGAAAATTTTTCGTAAGACAAGCGTAATTCGTGGTTTTCGCGTTCGAGAGTTTTCAATCGGATCGAAAGATTACGAATTAATTTGCTGATTCTTTCTAACTGCAATCTTACGGTATTGCGCCCGATTGTTAATTCTCCAAATAAATCATGGATTTGTTCGAGTTGTTTGCTGGGAACTCTAACGTATGGTTCTCGATTTTCTCTTTTACTTGCTGGAGTAAATTCTGGTGTTGTTTGGATAATTTGTTCTACACTTGGAGCAAAATTATTTATTAAATTCAACTCCGGATCGATGACTAATTTTTGACAATCTGCATTTTTCTTCTTGTCGATTGTCGTAGGTAAATTATCTACTTGGTTTGCAAGCAGTAAAGTCTGGGTATTTCGCCACGATTGCAATCCTAATTCCGCAATTTCTTCAACTTCCGCATCGGAAACCGCAGTCGATAAACGTTGGATGATAGATTCGCAAAGTTGAACAAAAGCGGGAATTTGTAGCATTTCCCCCAAACCACCCAATTGGGAAGACATCATCACCATTTCTTCCCGTAAAACAGAAGATTCTTTTTGTTTTAATAAAGATTCTAAACGCTGTAAATAGCCTTCAACTTCAGTTTTAAATAATAAAGATATAATTTCTTGGGGATTTTCTTCCGTAGAAAGAATAGTCATCGCGTCTTCGGGGGCGGGTTCCCCCAAAATGGCGCGTAATTCTTCAAATACCGGATAGCAAAAAGTAGTTATCCATTGTTCGTCAACATCATGTCCTACTGAAATAGATTCTACAATTTGACGCAACCAGTCAATAGCAGATAGCAGTAAACTTTGTAACGAACTATCAACTTCTAAAGGCTTTTTACCAGTTTTTAAAACCTTGAAAGAATCTTCGAGCAGATGAGATAAATCGCTTAAAGCATGAAACCCCATAATTGCCGCACCGCCTTTCATTGAATGAGCGGCTCTTAATGCAGCATTAATTCTTTGTAGATCGATTTGACGATTATTTTTAGCTTCAACAATTACATTTTCTAGAGTATTAATATGCTGGGTAGCTTCCTCTAGAAACTGCATTTTTATTTCTAATTCTTTTTGTGAGGACATAGGGTGAGGCGGATTGGACATTGGGCATGGGGGATGGGGGATGGGGTAGATGGGGAGAAAGAGAGCAGGGGAGGCAGAGGAGGCAGAGGAGGCAGGGGAGGCAATAAAAAAATTCTTTCTCCTCCGCTCCCTCCGCTCTCTTCAACTCCTAACTGTATGA
This sequence comes from Rivularia sp. (in: cyanobacteria), assembly GCA_049649675.1. GTDB lineage: Bacteria > Cyanobacteriota > Cyanobacteriia > Cyanobacteriales > Nostocaceae > Rivularia. Next base: position 3,151 of record JBARZF010000493.1, read on the forward strand.
CGCTAACACTGTTAACTGTTAACTGTTAACTGTTAACTGACTTTAAAAGCGTCTACACTTGCGGCTAATTTATCGGAAATATCTACAGTTTTTTGTAATGATATAGATATTTCTTGGGATGAATTTTCGGTGTTTTCTGATATTTTGGCAATTTCTTTCATTAAACTAGTTACTTGTTTTGAAGTTTTGACTTGAATGACTGTAGCGGCGGAAATTGATTCGACTAATCCATCAATTTGATGGCTAACATCAAGAATGGAGTTAAAGTTTTGTTTGGTAGTTTCAATTAAACGAGTTTCTTCTACTACCTGGGTGATTCCTAATTCCATCGCTTTGACTACTTCGCTGGTTTCTCGCTGGATATTGGCAACGATGTCTTCAATCTCTGCGGTTGCGTCGCTACTGCGATTCGCTAAAGCTGCTACTTCTTCGGCTACTACTGCAAAACCTTCTCCTTGCTCCCCGGCACGTGTGGCTTCGATTCCGGCGTTGATAGCGAGTAAATTGGTTTGCATGGCTATTTGATTTATCAATGACACCACATGAGAAATTTTCTGCGAAGATTCCCCTAGGAGCTTGACTTTTTTTGCTGTATCGCCGATGGTTTCGCGGAGATAATGAATGTTTTCTACCGTTAAATCCATCGCTACACCTCCGGCTTCGGCGGTTTGAAACGCTTTATTAGCAACAGTTGCAGCTTTTCTGGCACCCTTAGCTATGGATTTAATCGAATTTCTCATTTCCTGTACTGAGTCTAAAGTTCGATTTATTTCCAACGCTTGCTCTTTAGCGTCAATGCTCAGCTTGTTAACTGCACTTTCGTCATTTGCGATGGCGCTGTTAACTTCGGTGGCACTCAGCTTAACTTGGGTAACGATTTCGCGCAAGTTTTCGATGATAGAATTGAAAAAATCGGCTACCGTACCAATTTCCCCGGAATTAACTTCGGCACGCACGGTTAAATCACCGCTATTTACCGCTTCAATATTTTCAATTAATTCAACAATTTGCTGTTGCAATACAACTTCATTCTGAAGTTGCTCTTGAGACTGTTGCGCTGCAAAAAGTTGGTTGACTCGCTCCAAAGCCTCTCGTACAATTCCACTCAATTCATCAAATAACTGTATTTCCGATTGCTGCCAAAGATAATGCGAACACTGACAAGCAATCAAATAACCAAATAATTTATCCTTTTGCTTCAGAGGTGCAATTAAAGCAGCTTTGATATTTAATGCTTCTAACTGCTTAACGATAGATTTTGGTAAACCTGCTTGATTAATATCATGAATAGCAACAATACCATCAACCTCTAAGTCAGAAAAATCAAATTTGATACCATTAGCTGAAGCTAAACCAATATTACCCGATTCAGCAATGATTCCTTCAGATGAATCAAATTTATAAATTAGCGTTTTTTCAACTCTTAAAGATTTGCGGATATTTTCAACTGCTAGATTACAAATTTTTTGATGGTTGATAGAATCAGATAACTTAATTGCCAGTTGTTGAATGGCTGCCCGTTTTTCTGAATTAGTTAACTTTTCTAAAGTTAATCCGACTTGAATTGCTAGCTGTTTTAATAAATTGATTTCAAAGGCTTGCCAAAAATGCGGGTTCCAGCAGTGATGCGCGATCAGAAAACCGAATATTTTGTCATTCTTGAAAATAGGCGTTAGTAAAATCGCTTTAATTTTCAAGCCTTTCATTAATTCCAAATGTTCGCTGCTTAATCCAGCTTCATCAACATTATTAATAGCTAAAGCTTCAGATTGTTTATAAAGTTCCGTAAGCTCTTTCGCCAAAGAAACATCTTCTATTGATTCTCCAAAAGTAATCGGTAAACCGGGAGCAATTTCTTCCGCGATAACTTGACCTTCACCATTGGAGTTACAATGATAAATAACTACTCGGTGCGCTCCTAAAGTTTGTCGGACTTCTTTTACAGTTTTATTGAATAAATCTTCACAATTAAGAGACTGAGAAATTGAAATAATTGTATCTGAAAGTAATTTCGCTTGTTCGCTTTCAACTCTTTCTTGAAACAGTAACTCTTGTAATTGTTCGACAATTAAATTAACATTGCGACTCAAAACAGCAAACTCATCTTTACCTTTGATGGGAATGCGGCTATTAAGATTACCATTCGCTAACTTTTTCACTGCCAAATTAGCAGCAGTAATTGGTAAAACCAAACGACGAGCAAGAGTTGCAGCGCTGATACCCGCAAGCAATGCCGCAGCTAAAGTACCCAATTGCAACATTAGTAACAATTGTTTCTGAGATGCTTCCACCTGAATAGGGGTTTTAACATCTGTATCGCTAACTTCTGCGGTAATAATTTGATTGCCTAAATGATAAGATAATGCTGTAATCCCTGCTGTGGGTAAACTGCAAATAGCAAGAGATAACATCACGGCTTTACCGCTTAAATTTATGTTTCTCAACCGATTCATGCGTTTGAGAAAAGCAGAATGCGATTGTCTTGGTTGATTATTGATATTTTTGGGAAAATTCGAGAAGTCAGACTCGGAATGTCTGTTTTTTGCCCTTTGGTTTTGATTTTTCAAATTCTTCATCATTCAGCTATTCTCAAATCTTTTTGCAAAATGCTTTTATCTTATTCAATTGTAAATATTGATGGGAATACAGAACGGAATTAACAAACCTTTTGGCTATAGCCATACCTAGTATGCTAAAAAGATATATTAAAAGCTTGTATCCCTTAGTATACAAAAACAATCGTATTTTTGACTTTATATTAACGATTACTCCTAAGACGCTTTAAGATTACTAATATAATTCTTTTTTACTCCCTACTTCCTACTCCCTAAAATAAGTAATCGTCGAGCCGGGAAGTGAGTAATACTACTTCTTATCCCTGTTCCCAGTTCCCTATTCCCTGTTGCCTTTTTTACTTTTAAAGCTTACGTATTGTGAATCAAAGAAGATTTTAGAATAGCCTGTATATTTAATACCAAATTTAATTGATCTTGGTCATAAATACATCCATTTAAATAAGAAGCTATATCCCTTGCTTGATTTTGAGCAGATTGAATAGTACCGGAATTAAATCTGACTGTACCTTTAATTTCTGGAACCATTAAACCGATGGTTTCTGCTTGATGACGAACTACAATAATATTGCATTGTCGTATTTGATGAAACTGCGACTCAAAACCTAATATTTTTGGTAAATCAACAACCCAAATAATTCGATTGCGCCAATTCATCAATCCCAGAATTAACTCAGAAGTATTTGGAATTGAAGTTATTGCTCCTAAAGGTAATACAATTACTTCTTCAGTAAAGTTTACGAGTAAAACAGCAGTAGTACTTTGATTTAGCTTGAATTGAAGATAGCCATCACCCAAATTATTTTGTGGTTGGGTTAGTAGCTTAATATTAGATGCATTCATATTTAATAAAATTTGATTTTCAATGTCGTCAACTTATGCAAAAACCGATTGAATTGTATTAAGTAGCTGTTCGCGGTTATAGGGTTTTGTTAAATAAGCACTTGCACCTTGTTTCATACCCCATAATTTATCAAGTTCTAAATTTTTAGAAGTGCAAAGAATAATAGGTAATTTTTGCGTCACCGGATTTCTTTTGAGCAGCCGACATAATTCAAAGCCGCTCATCTCCGGCATTACCACATCAGTAACAATTACATCTATATTGTCTTTCAATGCTATATCAAAAGCTTGTTTAGCGCTCGTAGACTTAACAATTTTGTAATCACCATTATCAAGATAATGACTCATTAACTCCAATTCACTGAGAGAATCTTCAACAATTAATACAGTAATTAAAGAACAACTAATCAAATTTAAATCTCCTCTTGATTGGTAATTGATAATTGATAATTGATAATTGATAATTGATAACTGTTCACTGTTACAGTAAATGGTGAAAAATTATCTTCAATAGTTCGCTTTGATCGAAAGGCTTAGTTAAATAACCGTTAGCTCTAACCATTTTTGCCTTAGCGCGATCGATAAAACCTTTTCTTGCCGTCACCATAATTACGGGTACATCTTTGAAATAGGAATGTTTCCGCAACAGCGAACATAATTCATAACCATCCAAATTCGGCATTTCTACATCTAGTAAAATTAAATCTGGATTCGTGCGTAGAATTTGCATCAAAGCTTTTAAAGGTTCGCTAAAACCAACAACGCTAAAAACTTGGTCATCTAAAAAAGATTGAATTGAACTTAAAACTGTAGGGCTATCATCAATACAGACTATGGTGTAAAGCTTTTTTCGGTAATTCTGCCTGTAAACGGGCTGACGGCTGTTATGAGAATAACTGGTGTGAGAAGAGCGGCTGTGAGAATAACCCCGAGTGCGCTCCGGAGCTTGACTAATCCCTGCTTTTGGCAAAGGTTGCTGAATTGGTATTTTAGTTTTCGATGAAACTTGTTCTAAATTTTTAGATGGTAAACTTGCAATAACTTGCTTATGAGCATTTTCTTGATTCTGTGACTTTTGCAGAGTCTTTTCGATTAATAAATTCATATCTAGCTTGCAAAACTTAGGCATATCCCCCATGAAACTTTCCGTAGTAAATTCATAACTCCCTTGTTTGATAGTAAGAAATGAACTCACAACTTCAAACGCTAACTCCTTGATTAAGATTTTTGCTTGTGCTGGCGTAATCAGCTTTTGATTAACTAACCAGCAAATTGCCAAATAATCCGGATTAAGTATCGCTTGATTGTCAATACCCTTTTGAAAAATGATTCGTAACTGCTGATATACTTTTTTTTGAGCAAGTGCGGGAATTTGCTGACTGTATTGTTGCAATTTTTCGTAAAGCAAATTGAACATTTTATCCGTACAAGAAGCATAAACCAGCTTGCTATCCTCGAAATAAAATGACCAAGAATCTGATGTACTAAAAACTTGTAAACATCCAGTAACAGGTTTACTAGTAATTTTTTTAAGCAGCGACTGGGGCTGTATTCTTTGAAAAAATCTGTATCTATTAATAGGAAGTATTTTCATTGAAATGGCTTTGAATTTACTACAGAGATACCGCAAAAAAGAACTTTGGTTATAGCCAAAATAAGCCGCATACCAGTTTAGAGGAAATGTGTTTTCAAAATTGTTCGTGCATAGAACTTTAAACGTATTGTTTCTATCTTTCGCTAACCGGGGTATATCCAGCTATTGATGAAACTTACATAAGCACAACCAAACAAAAAGAGAAGTTTTGCAGCGATACTATGCAGCGATTAGCGGTGAGAGATTCACAAAAACGTCATTCTTCCACAAGAATCGTCAGCCTGGATATTTTTTTATTTAGAAGAAGCACCAACTAACAGCATAACCAGTAAAGAGAGCGTCAGTTAGATGGTAGATGACAAGCAACTAACTTACTAACTTGTAGATTACTCTAATGTAGCAGAAAAAGTAAAATATGTATGAAAGTTTTTGTTGACAATTAGAGCTTCATATTAAAACCAAATATTGTGAATGGCAAATGTTTTTTTATAATTAGTTAATTATCGTTTTTGGGTTCTTATACTCAAGGAATTCTTTCTGTAGAAGCGATTACAGTTTCTTTGTATCTTTGGAAAATATTAATTTAAGTGCGGTTATTATACTTTATTTCCGGATATTTATATATTAAGATATTTGTTAGTAATTGGACTGAAGTTAATCATATTTTTGATTATTGACGATAGTAACCTGGCGGTTTAAACCGCAGCTACACAAACGAAACCCACCTTCGTGGGTTTTAATAAACATTTGTATTCTGGTTTCAATTGCGGCGGTTCCACCTTGTGATGCATACACAAAGGCTCTGCCTCGTGAATTGGTACGAGACACAACCTTCTGATATGCGTTTTTAAGCTTTGCCAAGAAACGAGTTAGTTAGAGGTTGTGGCTCTAACAAAGTTAAACCCAGTTGATGGCAGTCATACAAAGCGGAACATCGCTTCCTCTAATGCTCTCCCGCAATCGTTACACCACCACAAAATATACTAGTTGATTTTAATCGCCAGGATTAACTATGCCTTTAGGATATATATTTATATGGGAATGCTCTACAGATTTTAATAACCTTTGCCAATTGAAAATAATTTCATTTGCCTTACCTTCAGAATTTTGCTGAAATCCAAGTAATACTTCAACTTGTTTTTCATATTCTGTTTCGGTTGTATATTGTTGTGCAAGTTGAGATAATATATTTTTTAAAGTTGCCCAAGCACTGCTTACTCTAATGATTTCTATCAGCGAATTTCCTTCATGAACTACTATTACAAGTTCGTAATTATCTTTTTTATCCTTTGAACACATAGACTTCCATTGACTTTGCTTAAGTCTAATCATAGGTTGATTAGAGCTAATAGTTTTAACTTCAGAATACAATTTTTTACCTTCATATCCCGTACAAATAAAATCATATCCTACAGCTAAAAAATCATCTTGCTTCTGTGCGTTATAACCCAAACGTTCATAAAGGATTTTAGCTTGTTTTTCTCCCCATTCACCCCAATAAATTATGTTAGTACCTGTTCCATCAGGAGAAGATACAATATTAGGAGTATTGTTTTGAATTGACTCAGTTTCTTCAATTGATTCTTCTACATCGTCTCGATCTTCTTTGAGCAATAACACATCAGGAATACCTTCTATATCGCACTCACTGTCTAGTAAATAATCTTTGACATCTTCAATGTCATCATCTAATAATGTTAATAGTACTTGAGTAGAAATTTTTCCTTTATCTAAAGCAAGTGCATCAATCAGGTAATCACCGAGATTAATATTTTTAATACTATTCCATTTTCGCACATAATAGATGGAATTAGATTCTTCATCATAGTAGTTAGGAATAGATTCTTTGTAATTTATCCAATCGCAAGTAATAATTATTTTACTGGGATTATAAAATAGAATATTGTCTACTTGTGACTTGATTTTATTTTCTGATTTAAGATGACGCGAGCCATTAAGAAAGATACCTATAAAAATAGCCCTTTCTTTAATTAAATTTGGAAGAATGTCATCAAATGTATCTGTGGGTAACTCTCGTTGTATATCATCCCAACTAAGTTTTTTAATTCCCAAAGCTGTAAGTATTTCCTCAAATTCAAAACCATTGAAATTGGAATCAGGGAACTTTATTAAATTTGCATTACGTTTTGGGGGTAATCCGATCGCTATATCTAAATAATATAATTGAGAAGCTTTATAAAATTGGTCATCGCAAGCAAGTAATTTTCCTATTTTTACCCAGTCAGCAATTATTTCTCTATCATCATCATCTAAACCTTGTCGAATACATTTGAGAAGTTGCTCGTAAATGAGATTTAATCTCATTTCTTCTTTACTCTTGTCATGATGGTATTTTTGAGCAACATCATCTAAAAGTTCTAAACAATCTTGTAAGTCAAGCTGTTGCTTTAAACCAATAAAATTTTCTATTTTTTCCTTAAGATTGCAACTAGCAACAAGAAAAGTATCACCTATAATGTTTTTCAGGCTACTAGAATATATACCTTCGGAAGAACAATGGCTATTTCCGTCATTACAAGGAATACATTTATCATAGTTTATGGAAAATTTGAAATAAGAATTAACTGCTTTAGGTATATCATTAATGAACACTATAGAATCAGTGTCTAAATTATATTCATCCCAATGGTGATTAATATAATTCCAAAATATTTTAGCAAAATGGAAATTAGTCAGATATTGTCTGTGAGGGAAAAATACTATATTTTTAAATTTATATCTGTCTGTATTCGCATTAATACCGAGGCTTCTAAAATATATCCTTAGTCTTTCAATCTTATTTGTTAAATAACGTTCATCCCAAATTATAAATCTTAGTTTATCTACAACACCAATCTTTTCAAAAAAATCTTTCCACTTTTCTATACTTGAAGTATCATCACTACAGTAAAGAGAACTCACAAAATATTCAAAATCTGTATTATCATAAAAAGATTCTAGATTTAGCTTCGGCTTGTAGTGATTAGAAAAATAACATTCACCTGCTGTGGCTAACTTACCATTCACTAATAACAGTTGCAATTTATGTAACTTATTCAAGTCATCTCTAGTTAAAGAGTCATAATACTTGAATATTTGTTGGCAGATTTCCACAGCATTATGAACAGTTACTAAGTTCGGACTATCTGCTAATTGCTGTATTCTCTTTTGAATTAATTCAATTCCTTGTGAATCTGCAACTCCTAAAACGTTAATAAAAAATCGTCTCCAGTCAGCTAAATTATCTTCCGAACGGTAATATTCTTTTGTAATAACATTAGGTAAATCAATATCTGTTAACGATATATTTTCTGTTTCTATTTCATCATTAGTGTAAAAGCCAGATAAATTACAATTATTAGCTATCTTTAATCCGTTATTCGTTGCTAAAGGTAATTCCGTGAGTACTTCGCTATCTTCACTACTTAAAGTAAAGGTTTTCCAAACATCAAAAATAAACCTTGTTATATTAATGGTATTACCATCATCTATTTCATCGTCTTCAATCATAGGAATGATTTGATTATGGACAATCTCTAAACCATTAGAATCAGATACACCTATGGAAATAAAAAATTCTTTCCATGATTTAATCTCAGCCGAATTTGCACAGTAATCATAAATCACAAGTTTGAAATATTCTATTCCTATTAAATGGGCTATTTCTTCTACTGGATTTTGTGGTTTATAAAAATTAGATAGATAGCAAGACTCAGCGGAAGCTAAATAATAACTTTCTTCCTTTTGATACATTAATTCTAAGTTTTTTAACTGTTGGCGATTTTCAAAACTCAGTTTTTTATAATACTTAAAAATAAAGTTTACATAATTTAAGCAACTATCTTTATTTTGTTTACTTTCGTCGGGACTGTATTTATGTTGATTAATTCTTTCCTTGATAATTTTAACAGCAGAAAAAGCTTTAATGTTGAGATTCTCTTTTACCCAACTTAGTAACTTTTTATCTTTTTGAATAGACTGGTCTATATCGGCATGAATAAAATGAAAACTTGAAAAATTTAATAATTCTTTTTCGGAATGATCTATTTGAAAGTATAAATTATCTGGACTGATAAGATTTTCTTCCTCATCTAATATAAAAGGTATAGAAACCAAATCTTCATTCGATACATTTTTACTTGCTAAATGCTCAATTACTGTGAAATTTAGAAAAGGGTTATTTTGAATCAGATTCTCATATTCTTGGGAATCTTCAAAAAAATTACAGAGTGCTGTAGTATCAAAAGCTTTAATTTTGAATTGTTTGAGATTCCTTTTATTTGTTAAAGAGTTACTTATAAAGTGACGTTGTACGTCAAAAAATTGCCTTATCTCTTCAGCAGGTAAAACCTTAGTAATCTCTATTTCGTCAATTATGGCTTGATGAACCTTTAACAGTTTTGAATCATTATCCTCGCAAGGAAGAAATGCAATATCTCTGATAGCTAAGTCAAATCCTTGATTAAATGCATTTTGAGTTTCACTAGGTACAGAAGTATATTTAGATGGTACAAGACTTGTGATTTGATTCTTATATGTCTGATTTTGAGCTAATTGAGCAATCCATGAAAAAATATAATAACCAATTTGCTCAAAAATAAAGATGTTCCAAATATTATCATGGTGAATTTCTTGACGATTAGCTGTGGTAAGAAAATCAGCATTAACTAAAAATGGAAAACCGTATTCTTTAACGTTCGTTGGTAGATACGTGAATAAGACTGAATTATCTTCATCTACTGCTTCTAATTTGTTATCTTTTATCTGAGCAGCAAAACTAAGCTTAGAGCGTTGGATTAATTTGAGTTTATCTGGAACTTTCTTATCTCCCTCCATCTTATCTCGCACTTCTTGCGAAACATCAAATTCAAAGTCTTTAACTAGCCAGTAGGTAGTTTCGCTATTCTTAATGATTTGATATTTTTCTCCTTGTTTATTCTTAGTAATTTTAATATCAACCTTAAAATTATCAGTTAACCCAATAACATCAATATTTTTCACATACCGTAAAAATAAAATTAATCTTGGATCTTGAAATAGTCTATGTAATTTGTTTTTATACTCTTCAATTTTTTCTCGTTCTACTTTAATGGCTGTAGCTACAGGAGATGAAAAAAAATCTTGATACTGTTGAATTTCCTGTGGATAATCCTTTCTCTCTACCCAGATAGGCTTTATTTGCCAAGGAGTCTTATCGATATTTATATGTGTTTTATCATGTTTGTCAAACTTGAAGGAGAAGAAGCCAGAGTTAATATACACGCACTCTGAATCAGCAAAAACAGATTTAAATCCAATTCCTTTGTAGCCAGTTTGTTCCGGGTTATTCGATTTTGTGCTTTTGGAGATACTGGAAATTGCGTCTACATTCTCGTAGTCGAAAGGTTGTCCGTTATGTAAAATAAGAAAATGCTCTTTGAGAACAACAAATTTTACATCTACTTTACCTTCCGTGTTAGGTAAGTCATCAGCATTTTGTAATAGTTCAAAAATAAATCTTTCAGTTTCTGTATATAAATCACCTGTTAACCGAGTTAATGCATTAGCTAAATTTTCAGCATCTCTTTCTGATTTACCTGTTTCTTCAAAAATGTTCTGAATGAATTCTAATGGTTGTTGTCGTTTATGTTTTTGCATAAGCCCCCCTTTTATTTAATTACTTAATAAACGCTAAAATCTACCTGCTTAATTCAGCCCACGCAGGTGGGCTTTGTTTCTGTAGCCCCAGACTTCCAGTCTGAGGGCTAATTAATCCAAAATCACTTCCGCTGTCTTTCCCTCTTCAAAGAATCCAAAGAATCATTTATCGATTTAACCGCTTGAGGAGAAACATCATACTTTGACTCCCCCATAACTTCCAACGTCTTCTCAAAATCGGTAATTGCTTGATTCAATTCCTTGTCAGATAAGCTACGCGCTTGTGTTTGCATATTCAGCGCAACGTTGCTCAAAGCAAAAGCAGCATCGCTACGAATCCACTTCGATTCATTGTTTAATGCTTCTTGTAACAAAGGTAAAGCAACTTTGGTATCTCCACCTAGATTCGCTAGAGCAGTCGCAGCAGTGTAGCGTACCTCTGACTCGCTATCGTTTAGCGCTACCACCAAAGCTGGCTCGGCTATTTTGGCGCTTATGCCCATTCCACCTAATGCACGCGCAGCATTAACTCTGGCTTCAATATTATTACTTCTCAATACTTGAATTAAAGTAGATATTGCCCCCCTTATGCTTGCTGTAGCTGTTTGTTCGAGATTGGCATTTTCGGTTGTCTGTGCCGATGCTGTTGCGATATTAAACAATGGTGAGGAGAAGCACAGCAATGTTAGAGAGATGGTAGAAGCAAAGCTGTAACTAACAAATTTTGCAAAATCTTTCACCGAGCAGTTTAGGTAGATGCTTTTCATAATCGCTTTGTATAACATTATCAGTACTGTTATACACTTAACACTTATGCATCTGCACGACCGTAATAATACTGAATTAAACTTTCGTCTTTATTATTCGTATCTTCGATCAAACAAGATATTTAAAGATTACTTTGAGTAAATCCTTTTTCCCAAAAGGTTTTGTAATGTAATCTGATGCTTTCACCATTTTGGCTTTTACCCGATTGATAATTCCTTTTTTCCCCGTCACCATGATAATCGGTGTTTCTTTCAAAGAGGAATGTTTCCGCAATAAAGAACATAACTCATATCCATCTAATGTTGGCATGGTTATGTCTAATAAAATTAAATCTGGCTTTAAGCGGATAACTTGCATTAAAGCTTTTAACGGATCGTTAATGCCAATTACTGAAAAAATATTATCGTCTAAATACATTTTCATGGCGTTTACCACTGCTCTACTATCATCTATACAAACAATAGTGTAAGTTTTGATATTTTCTTCTTGTTGATAATCGCTGTAACGATGAATTGTATTTTCTAAAGTATTTCGTTGAGAAACTGCTATCTCAGATTTTCTAATGAAGTTGAGATAATGAATTTCATCATCTTCATGCTGAGAATCATCATCCTCATCGTAATCAGCAAAATTAATAGTCGTGCTTAAGAAGCTATCTCTATTATTAGATAAATCATTCTCCGAATTAGAATTTGTGTAAGGTTGCGATAAATTTAAACTCTCATTCTCTAAATTATGATTTTCTTCGTTTAATTCTGCATAACTTTGATTGAAATAATCATCGTTATCGTTCAAATTCTCAAACAAGTCTTTATCTTCTGTATCCCGATAATCTTCTGCGTGATATTGGTTGTTAGAATCACACCAAAGATACTGTTGTAAAGATGATTGATTATTTTGCATATTGAATGGACTCGGTTTGAAGTTATTATCAAGAGTACTTTCGCGCTCATAAAGAAAGGCTAAAAATGTCTAATAAACAATCAACGCAATTCTTCAGATAGCTGCTAGCACAAATACGTGGTTCTTTATAATAGTCCTATTTTAAATTCTAGAACACTCAATCCGAAACTCCGAGCCGAATCACATAGGAAAATTTAAAATTGCAGAATTTTTGTTAAATTCTGAAGCAATGTAGTTAAGACTAATTGCAAGTTATTTAATAGTATCACCAAAGTCTTAAATGGAACATATCTATAATTTATTTATTTTGAAATATATTTAAACCCGCTAACAACAATCATTTCAAGTTTTAATCCTTAACACCCGGAAGTCTTTATTGATACAGGACAACATTTTAGCTAATTCAGCTTGCCGTTAAGCGTAGCTCACGCCCCGGTATCGCCGAATTAAATACAAGCCAGCGAGATATTGGCTTCGATGCAGTATAGGGCTATCAACTAGCGTTACAATAAAATTAAATAATTATGATTTCTTTTTAGTTTAACTTAATTAAGAATTAGCTTTCTATTTAATGGATTACTATCGAATTTTAGATGATGTATCATTAATAACTTATTGAATCAATTTTAATCTGCTACTTCTTACCAGTACGGAGAATGAACAATTGGAATAGTTGGAAATATTACACTGCCTCAAGTATAAATTAGTTCTAGGCAGGGAATGGGGAAGAGAGACGGTAAATAAGTTTTAAGCAAAAATAATTACCAACATATTTGAATATTCTTATTTGTGTAAAAAATTCGCGCTTGGGGATAATAATTGAGATTGAAGAAAATTTTGCCTTGGATAACTATAAATTTTTCAGAAAGAAGTTTTTGCGAACAAGTTCGTTCAGCTTATCATCTAAAAGAAATTATCATAAACGAATAGGATTTTTTATAATTATCACTAATTATCACCTATTCCAGCAAGGAGGCTCAGACCTACCCGATAGGGAGGTGTTGAGAGGAATTGCGAGTCAAAAATGAAACGCTGTTTGACCGATTTATCGGGTAGCGATGACAGGGAAAATAGCAGTTGAGTTTTTGACAATTATCGGGAAAGATACAATATGACTTTGTAGTCTACAATAATATCATATGTGATAATAAAGAACATATGGAACAAGTACTGACGCTAGTTTGTAAACTTAATCCAACTCCAAAACAAGTCGAAGAAATCGAACTGGTTCTAAAAGCTTTTGCTGATGCGTGTAACTACACAAATAAGCAAGTCAAGCCCCAAGTAACCAATAAAACCACGATTCAAAACATGGTTTATCATGACATTCGGCTAATGTTTGGATTGAGTGCAAACCTGGCTGTACGTGCTTGTGCCAGAGTTGGGGCTAATCGCAAAACCGCCAAACAAAAAGGAAAGCCAGTCAAAGAATTTAAACCGACTTCGGCTGATTATGATGCTCGAATCTTTGCTTTTAGAGAAAAAGATTGGACTGTCAGTTTAACCTTAATCAATGGCAGGGAACATATTAAAATCAATGCGGGTAATTACCAACGGGGCAAACTCAAGGGACGTAAACCAACAAGTGCCCAATTGTCTAAGCATCGGGATGGTAATTACTACATCCATATTCAAATCAAGGACGAACCACCAACACCCATACAATCAAATAAAGTCATAGGTGTTGATTTTGGGCGTAGGGATATTGCCGTAACTAGCGACGGCGACAAGTGGGATGGCAAACAAATTAATAATGCTAGAGATAAATTTTCCAGAGTAAGAGCGTCTTTACAACAAAAAGCCATGAAGGGCACAAGGTGTACTCGTCGTCGTGCGAGACAGATTTTGCAACGGCTGTCAGGCAAGGAAAGACGCTTTCAGCAATGGCTAAATCACACCATCAGTAAGTCTATTATTGAGGACGCATTAAAAAATAATGCATTTGTGGCAATTGAAGACTTAACAGGTATACGAGAAAGGACGAACCAAAAACCAAGAGGGAAGACAGAACGAAGACGTTCTAATTCTTGGTCATTTTATCAATTGCGGTCTTTCTTGGAATATAAAGGCATCAAGTACGGAGTTGAAATAATTGCTATACCACCTGCTTATACCAGTCAAACTTGCCACAACTGCCTACATATTGGATTGCGTTCTGATAAACGTTTCAAATGTAGAAATTGTCAATGGTGTGGTGATGCCGATTTCAACGGAGCAAAGAATATTGCTGCTATTGGGGCTGCCTTTGTAAACCAGCCCAGAGGCTCGAACGGTTTGTACTGTAACCTCAGTACAGACAGTTCAGGGCTGCTAAAAGCCCACACTGTACCTTCAGGTCAGTGTGGGTAGTTTACTTCTGTCTCTTCCCATCCCCTATTGCAAATTATCTAAAATGATCTCAAATCAATCAATATCTTTAAAAGTTGAACAAAACAGTTCGCGTTTAGATAGTTATCTTTCTCAAAACAGCCCGGATTTATCGCGCGCGCGAATTCAACAGTTGATCTCTCAAGGGCACGTTCGACTTAACGGTGAAGTTTGTAACTCTAAAAAAATAACTCTTAAACAAGGGGATTCTATAACTTTAGAAATACCGCAAGCCGAACCTTTAAAATTACAACCGCAAGATATTCCTTTAGATATTTTGTACGAAGACGAACAAATTCTTATTTTAAATAAACCTGCTGGTTTAGTCGTTCATCCCGCACCAGGGCACCCCGATGGAACTTTGGTTAACGCAGTCTTGGCTCACTGTCCTAATTTGCCAGGAATTGGTGGAGTACAACGTCCGGGAATTGTTCATAGACTCGATAAAGATACCACGGGTGCCATCGCGATCGCCAAAACGGAAGTCGCCCATCACAGCTTACAAGCGCAACTCAAAGCTAAAACAGCGCGAAGAGAATATCTTGGTGTAGTATACGGTGTAACGAAACAAGAGTCCGGCACCATAAATTTACCTATAGGTCGTCATCCTAAAGAACGAAAAAAAATGGCGGTTGTTCCCGTAGAAAAAGGTGGAAGAGAAGCTGTTACCCATTGGCAAATAAAAGAACGTCTTGGGAATTATACGTTGATGCACTTTCAGTTAGAAACAGGACGTACCCATCAAATTCGCGTCCACAGCGCTCAAATTGGTCATCCCATCGTTGGAGATTCTGTTTATAGTTCCGGTCGTTCGGTAGGAGTGAATTTACCCGGACAAGCTTTACACGCTTGGAAGCTTCAGTTAAAACATCCCCTAACTAACAATTTAGTTGAAGTTGTAGCGCCTCTTCCTCAAGTATTTTCGACTTTATTACAAGTTTTAAGACGACGTTAAGCGAATTTATTAAAAATAGAAAATACAAATTATGTTTATAAGTTTTTGAATTGATATTTACATAAATAAATTATTGGCAAAACATTGTATTGATTTAAATTTAAGGGAATCATGCCGGTGATAGCAAGACTTTCGCTGGATATTTGCATAATCAAACCTTAACTATATATTTTAACCTGTTTTGCGTAAATACAATGTTTGTTATGTTACTTTGCTTGGCTTAGAAATTACACCTTGCACTAATCTGGTTAATCCGCATTTTCCGCCTCGGAATAAATTCCAAGGCTAATAAACCAAGTACGTTAAAACGCACTGTTAACGCTTAACGCCAGCGTACCGTAAGTATTGCGTGTCCGCAGGACATAACCTCTACTCTACCCAGTCTGATTTATCAGACTTTGTATATAAGCCTTGGAATAAATTCCAAGGCAGTTGTTGACAATGGTGAAAAACATGTCAATATATTCACGTAGCAAGCTTTCTCTACTCCTGTTTTTTTTACATATAGAATCGCGGGAAATATAAACTGTAAGCTTGAATTAAGAAAAGTATCCGAATGTAAAGCACTTTTTCCGAGTATACGTTCAAAAAGCTTATACATAAAAGCTTTGAGTTAATTTGATATACATTTACTTTTCGTTAATAAACTTAACAATAAAAAAGCTCAACCGATATATACAATACGAACAAGGTTTTAAAAGCAATTACAAATTCAGCAAAAAATTAAGTCTTTTTGGACTACTTATTTGCATAGGGCAACGCTGATGCCTAGTAGTTAGAGATGCAAAAGGTACCAGAATTTGGCTGAATTTATGCTGAAAGATTGAACTGCTGCAAACCAATCAAGAGCTAAATAAATTTGAGGAGATAATAAAAAATGCTTGATGCTTTTTCTAAAGTTGTTGAACAAGCTGATAAGAAAGGTGCTTACCTCGGAGATAACGAAATCGATGGATTGTCAGCAATGGTTGCTGATAGTAATAAGCGTTTAGATGTAGTTAACAGACTCAGCAGCAACTCTTCTTCGATTGTGGCTAACGCTTATCGTGGTTTAGTAGCCGAACGTCCCCAAGTGTTTAACGCTGGTGGTGCTTGCTTCCATAACCGCAATCAAGCTGCTTGCATTCGCGATATGGGATTTATTCTGCGCTACGTAACCTATTCCATACTTTCCGGAGATACTAGCGCAATGGATGACCGTTGTTTAAACGGTTTAAGAGAAACCTATCAAGCTTTAGGTACTCCCGGCGATGCTGTAGCTTCTGGAATTCAAAAAATGAAAGATGCTGCCATGCAAATTGCTAATGATTCCAACAACATTACTAAGGGTGATTGCAGCCAGTTAATGTCGGAAGTAGGAAGCTACTTTGACCGCGCTGCCTCTGCTGTAGTCTAATAGACTTTCTCTGAATCGCACTTTTTGTGAGAGTAGTTTTTCTCATCTGTAACTGCAAACGATAGCAGCGTGCAATTAAATCGCGCAGCAATTGTTTTAACAAACCGTACTCAAATAAAGGAATATCGAGAATTATGAAAACACCTTTGACTGAAGCAATATCAACCGCAGATGTTCGCGGTTCTTACTTAAGCAACACCGAAATGCAGGCTGTTTTCGGTCGCTTTAACCGCGCTAAAGCAGGTTTAGAAGCAGCCAAAGCGTTTTCCCAAAATGGTCAAAAATGGGCAGAAGCAGCAGCAAATCACGTATATCAAAAATTTCCCTACACCACACAAATGCAGGGACCGCAATATGCATCTACCAACGAAGGTAAAAATAAATGCGTGCGCGACATTGACCATTACTTACGCACTATTAGCTACTGCTGTGTAGTTGGCGGAACTGGCCCAATGGATGAATACGTTGTTGCTGGATTAACCGAACTAAATGCCGCTCTAGGTTTATCTCCTAGCTGGTATGTAGCCGCTTTAGAATTTGTCCGCGACAATCATGGTTTGAGTGGAGATGTAGCCGGAGAAGCTAACATTTACCTCAACTATGCAATCAACGCATTGAGTTAGAAGTAATAAAGTATTGAGTTAAAACAGTACCGCTTATTTATCCCTGAAGTGTTTGTGAAGCGTTAATAACCTGGTTTCTTTAAGAGTAAAAAAGCGGATATTGCTCGATTATTCCCAAGAAACCAGGTTTCTTTGCATTTTTTTCAGTCGAAAACAAAATAAAGTTCTACGTGCCGCGATTTATCGCTCAATCCGAGGACTAAAGCCCTTACTACAAACTCAGTGCGATCTGTGCAAGAGATGAATCTAATTAACCTTCCCTGTAAAAAAAAGGAAAAATTGTCAATATGAGTAGTTCAGTTGCAGAAAGATTAGCAATTAGAGATGCAGTTGAGAATAAAGTAGAACTGCGTCAAAATTGGAACGAAGACGATTTACAGTTGGTGTTTAAAGCCGCTTACACCCACATTTTTGGTCGTCAAGGAATATATGCCAACGAAAAATTTACTAGCGCCGAGTCTTTATTACGCAACGGTAAAATTGACGTACAGCAATTTGTTGAAACCTTAGCAAAATCTGATTTTTACAAAGAATGCTTTTTTCAAAGTAATTCCCAAGTGCGGTTTATTGAATTAAACTACAAGCATTTACTCGGACGTGCGCCCTACGATCAATCAGAAATTGCCTATCATACAGACATCTACGCCGCCAGTGGCTATGATGCAGATATTGAATCCTATATCTACAGTTCAGAATACGAAGCCGCTTTTGGTAACTATACCGTTCCCTATTACCGTGGATTTAGTACAATTCCCGGCATGAAAACCGTAGGATATAACCGGATATTTGCATTACACAGAGGATTTAGTAACAGCGATAACGCTCAATATGGCGGTAAAAATTCACGTTTGCGGGGACAGATTTCCAAAAATCAAGCAAACATGATTATCCCGCCAACCTCCCCCGCATCAAGCTTTACATCCACAGCACCAACATTGATTAGTTCCGCACCACGGGGAGACAATCGAATGTTTATGATTGAAGTCATAGTTGGTACACGTAATACCAAAGTAGCCGTGCGTCGCAGCAGACAAGTTTACACCGTACCTTACAGCCGTCTCTCAGAAACATATCAAGAAATTCACAAACGCGGCGGTAAGATTACGAAAATTACGCCAGCTTAGGAGGAGATGGGATGGGGAGATGGGGAGATGGGGGGATGGGGATAGTTAGGAGACAAGGAGACAAGGAGACAAGCAAAACTTTAACCTTTAACCTTTAACCTTTAACCTTAATTACTCCTAACTCCTAACTCCTAACTCCTAACTATCCCCAATTCCCAATTCCCAATTTTTTTAATCTAAAATCTAAAATCTAAAATCCAAAATTCCCTAATGAGCGAACCAATATTTACTGCGGAAGCTGCGGAACTTGCTTTACAAAGTGAGGATAATCAAATCCGTTATTATGCTGCTTGGTGGTTGGGAAAGCATCAAGTGCAAGAAAGCTGTGGGGCTTTGTGTGAAGCTTTGTTTGATGAACGCTATCGCATCCCCTCGGGTGGATATCCTCTACGCCGTCAAGCTGCACGCGCATTGGGGCAATTAAAAAATCGATCTGCTGTAGAAGCATTAATTAAAGCTTGCGAATGCGATGATTTTCGTTTGCGAGAAGCAGCAATTCAAGCTTTAGCTGCTATTGGCGATCGCAAAGCCATAGATCCTTTATTAAAAATGATGCAGTGCGATCGAGAACAGCCATATGAAGCTTTGATTGAAGCACTTGCAACTTTGAAAGTTGATTCATGTCGTTCTTTAATTGAACCTTATTTAAATAATTCTTCCGAAAGAATCCAGTGTGCGGCTGCACGATATTTCTATATTTTGACTCAACAACCAAAATACCTTGAGCATATCTTAAAATTCCTCAACCATGAAAATATGTACCTGCGTTGGGCGGCGGTTTTTGATTTAGGCGCGGTGGCACATCATCAAGCAGTAAAAGCCATTCTTACGGCTACAGTTCCTAATAGTTTGAAGCTGTTAAATTTGAAGCGAATTTTAGAAACCATATTAGATAGCGGTACTTCCCAAAAAGAAACATCCCAATCAATTTTTCAAGCAATTGATGATTTATTGATTCAGGTTTGAAGGGAATTGGTAATTGGGCATGGGGAATTGGGAGATGGGGTTCGGGGGAGATGGGGAGAAAAAACTCCTAACTATTTGATAACTGTTCACTGTTCACTGTTTACTGATTACTTTTCATGAACGTCTTAGATTCTCCAGATATTACTGCAATAAATACTTTCGTCGAATCTTTAAAACACCATAATCCTCGTGTCAGTGCTGCTGCGGTTGAGGCTTTAATTGAGTCTGCACCTGCAACGGTACAACCATTGATTGATGCTTTCTATGATTCTATCGACCAAGGCATACAAGTTTATATGGTTCAGGTATTGGCTCGAATTGGCAACCCAGAAGCCCTTGATTTATTAGCTGAAGTTGTAGGTACAGAAGTTGCCAACCATTGCCAAGGAAATGTCCGTCGCATCGCAGCAAGGGGACTTGGGCGCATTGGCAGCACTTCAAACAATACCGAAATCATTCATCGAGTTTCGGAAAAACTGATTTGGGCTTTATTTACCCCTCAAGATTGGGGTTTACGTTATGCTGCTGCGGTTTCTTTACAGGAAATTGCTACCCCCAGAGCCAATATCGCTTTACAACAAGCACTAAAACTTGAACAAGACAAAGTTGTACAGTCTCGAATTGCAAAAGCAGTTAACAGTGAACAGTTAACAGTGAACAGTGAACAGTTAACAGTGAACAGTTAACAGTGAACAGTGAACAGTTATCAAATAGTTAGTTAGAAGTAATTAAGGTCTGCATGTCAAAGGTTCAAGGTTAAAGGTTAAAATTCTCCTTCTCCCCTTGTCCCCTTGTCCCCATCTCCGGGTGGTAACTGCTCACTGTTCACTGTTCACTGCTAACTGCTCACTGATAACTGTTCGCTGGGAACTTTTTCCTAATTCCCTTATATTTACAGGCTTTTCAGGTTTTTCTTAACTTCGTTGGCATCAAAATATTTTCAAAAATTTACATTAAGCAAATGGTCTGATTTTGTTAAAAACTATTAAGGGGTTAATAGTTAGGTGGAATTGTATCATGGTACTCAAATACCTGTTGTGTATAGGGTTCTGAGATAGTTAAAAAAAGCTGAAAACAAAATTCATTAATGTGTTTGAGCTATTTGATGAAGTTATGTAACAAAAAAAAGCACCTTTTTTAAGGCAAATCTCTTATATGTAAAGGATTTGAGGTTTTTCTTATTGCAGTATCGCATTTTTTAATATTTTGTAACAAAATCTGTCCTTGTGGCGGTGTATAAACATAATCTGGAGGGGTTGAATAACAGGCACAATTTAAAAGGGACAATCAATTTGTAAAGGTTGTCTGTTTCTCATAAAATAAGCCAAGATTCTCATATTTCTTTTTCGTTCAACCTCGAATTAGGATTAAGAGGCGAATAAATTGGCAGTTAAAACAACATCTGTTATATCCCATCCTTTGACAAAAGGCTGCCATTTTTAATCAAGGCAATACTAAAAACTAAGCAATCAGGAGAAAAAGTCGATGTTAGATGCATTCGCAAAAGTAGTTTCTCAAGCTGACTCCAGAGGCGAATTCTTGAGCAGCGATCAGTTAGATGCTCTAAGCAACATGATCAAAGATAAGAATTCCCGTTTGGATACCGTAAACCGCATCACCAGCAGTGCTTCTCAAATCGTTACCGATGCTGCTCGTTCATTGTTTGAAGAAGAGCCTCAGTTGATTGCTCCTGGTGGTAATGCTTACACCAACCGTCGTATGGCTGCTTGCTTGCGCGACATGGAAATCATCTTGCGCTATGTTACCTACGCTATGTTAGCTGGTGACGCAAGTGTATTAGACGACCGTTGCTTGAATGGTTTGCGCGAAACTTACCAAGCTTTGGGAACTCC
>JBARZF010000494.1:0-3239 GCA_049649675.1 Rivularia sp. (in: cyanobacteria)
TTAACAAGGCTTTTGGTTTTTTACTATTTTCCTTATTATTAAGTCCCATAGCTGTAACTGCTGCTGATATTACCGAACAACTACATTATCCTCAAATCGACAAAAAAGTATTGCAACAATCAAGGGATGAAGCAGATACTTTGCTGCGTTTAGGTGAAAGACAAAATTTCCAAGGAAATCCTCACAAAGCTGTTAACTCTTTATTGCAAGCAAGAGAAATTTACCATTCAATTGGTGATTTAAATGCACTTGGTTTAACTTACGAGTTTTTAGGTAAAAGCTACATTGAGTTAAAGGAGTATAAAAAAGCCAACGACGCAATTCGTAGACGTTTGGCGATCGCTCGCGACACTAAAGACTTTCAAAGTCAAATTTTTGCACTAAATAACATCGGAACGTTGCTGCTACAAAAAGGTGAATTTCAAACCGCTTCTCAAACTTTTGAACAAGCATTAACAATCGCTCAAAACCTGAATAGTACTGAAGGTTACGGAATCTCCTTAAGTAATTTGGGATTATCCGCAGCAAGATTAGGAGATTACAACAAAGCAGTTAAACTGTACAAAAACGCTCTTAATTATCGGCGCAAAGTTGGCGATCCGATAGGTGAGGCAAACACCTTAAATAATCTAGGTGAAGCTTACCAGGTAGTTGGTACTTATCAAGACAGACTAGGTACTTATGGAACAGCTTTGACACTTGCTAAAGCATCCAGAGATAATATTAATCAATTACGAGCAATCGATGGATTAGTAGCTGCTCATGGTTCGGTAGGTCGGTACAATCGTGCAATTGAATTATTAGAGAATCGGTTGGCGATCGCTTCATATCTACAAAACCCACGGGAGCAACTAAATTCCTTTGAATCCTACGCTCAACTATACGAAAAGCTTGGAAAATATACCACAGCAAGTAATTTTTATGAAAGAGCAATTACTTTAGCAAAAAACCTCCAAGATACTAGAAAGGAAGTGCTATTACGCGATCGAGTTACTCAAATGATGAAAAAATAAAATTTTGGTAATTGGTAATTGGTAATTGGTAATTGATAATTGGTAATTGGGGATTGGAAAAAACTCCCAACTCCTAATCCAAAATGAAACAATTCCTAAAAGCTATATTTGAAGCAAAAAATAAGAGCTAGGAATTAACTCCTAACTCCTAACTCCTAACTCCTAACTCCTAACAGACGTAGCAGTGCTACGTCTCTACACTCCTAACTCCTAACTCCTAACTCTTAAGCTTCTTTCCACAGTTGAAGAATTTTGTCGGGTAAAAACTGCTCAATTTCTTTGACTCTTTCTTGAGATAATTCGTCTTTAGTTGCAGAAAAGACAGATTTTACTACCATTCTTTCATCTACGCCTTTTTGCAAACCACCTTCTTGACGAATGCGGAATAAGAAAGTGTCAGAATCAATTTTTAAAGGCGGACGAACTTTACTTAAGAAAGCTACGATAGGATTGGTATCTTTCCATAAATCGGAAATTTTGTTTTGTAAAGCTTTGTCTTTGGTAGGTTCTGCTGGCTCGTGCAATTCTTGAGAAACCCGTTCGGATGCTTCGGTAGTCATCATATCGCGCATGGTACGGAATATGACTTCACTGATATCTCTAGCATCGAAAATATCATTTAAACTGCCTTTAAGCATTACCTTTTCTAAGAAAGGCATATCTTTCGTAGCTATTGGAGATGCGGGGCCTTGATCTAAAGCTTCAGGAGGATTTTTCTCCATTCTTTCAAGTAACTTTTGCCCTTTATCGGTTAATTTTGCCTCTTCAAATTTAATTAAATGTGGAAGAGGGCCATCTTCAGCACCCAAAGTATTTGCAACTCTAGCACCAACTTCATCTGAGTTTACTAGATCGGGAACATCTTCCTGGTTTGCATATGCATTACCCGAAAATTTAGCTTGGATATACTGCTTTTGATTTAAATAATCTAAATGACCCATGAAGTCACTTTTTGTTAATCCTCTACCAGTAAAGTCAGTTTCGGTGAAGCCAATTTCGTGCATTTTCTCACCGCCGTCTTTAATCTTTTTAAGTATAATAAAAGCAACATCTTCTCTTAAATTAATTGGCATTTAGCCCTCCTGTAAGACTTCTTTTTATGCATATGTTTTTGCTGAAGAAACTGTCATCAAATTGAACTAGCAATTCATAGAATTAATCCAACAAAAATTATTAAATAAGTCCAGATTAATAATCAATAGAAAAAAGCAGTCGGAAATGATTTATCTTCTGTACTACTTGTGCTTTACGTTTTGCACCAAACTACTAGTGACTCAACGATCGAACAATTCTTCAAGCTTCATTCATCACATTAATAGGTAAAGTTACTTATACGCATCTGCCAGTAGAGACACTTTGTATCCGTCACCCGAAACATTTTTTATCTAAATAATTAAGACTCAAGAATAATTGGCAAAGTGACAGTAACTGTTGTACCTTTTCCAAGAACGCTTTCAATTTGCACCTGTCCTTGATGGTTTTCAAGAATTGCCTTAGATATAGGTAGTCCCAAACCAGAACCATGAGTATTTTTAGTCAAAGTATTTGCCTGGGTATGGCTGCGTGCTGGATCTACTCGGTAAAAACGGTCAAATAAGCACGGTAAAGCTTCAGACGGAATACCAATACCGTTGTCTTTAACTATTACTTGCAGTACCGGACGATTTACAATTTCTATGCGCGACAATTCAACTTCTACTCTCCCGTTTTCCTGGGTGTAGCGTAAAGCATTGCTAATTAAATTAGTAAATAATCGTGCTAATTGTTCCCAATTACCCATCAAGGCAAACCAATCGTCAAGCAGTTCCGGATTCGTTTGGGTTTCGGGAGAATCTATTAAATGTAGCCATAAACCAATATTTTTTGACTTAGCAAGCAGTTGTTGTTCTTCAACTACTTCTATTAGCAAAGCGTCAATAGGGCAACAAGAAAATTCGTAGCTGGTAATTCCGCTATCCTGACGAGCTAAAAACAGTAAATCGTTGACTAACTTACCAAGACGTTGAGTTAATCGTTCTACTAATTTTAATTGTTGTTGATAATGTTCTACATTAACCCCTTGCGCTTGCGTTACTTCCAACTCATCCAAAGCCACTTGTACGTTAGTTTGGATTAATGCGATCGGACTTCTAAGTTCGTGAGAAGCATCTGCGGTAAACTGCTTGAGACGTTGATAAGAATCGCGTACAGGTTGCATTGCTAACCCAGCAAGAAACCACCCGCTAG
>JBARZF010000495.1:0-15778 GCA_049649675.1 Rivularia sp. (in: cyanobacteria)
GTTCAAAGATGGGGAAAAAGAACAATCAAAAGTTTGTTCAAATACCTACCGCAAAGCTAAAAAACCGTATTGAACAGCTATGCGAACAATACGAAATTAACTTTATTGAAACCGAAGAAAGTTATACATCTAAAACATCATTTTTAGATAATGATATTCTACCTAAGTTTGGTGAAAAACCCGAAGGGTGGAAGAGTTCAGGAGTAAGAATAACTAGAGGTCAGTTTAAAACCTCAACAGGAATCAAAGTAAATGCTGACTGCAATGGGGCAATTAACATAATTAAAAAAGTAGCTGCAATATTCAAGTTTGATTTGGATAAAGTAAGTAGAGGTGTATTAAGTACGCCTAAGAAAGTTCGTCTCTGGACTCTTCAGAAATCCCCGTCTCTTTAGAGCGGGGAAGCTTAAGGCGCTGTCTACCATTCTCAAACTGCATTTTTGATTAATCAGTCTATTTGGCTAACACTATACTATTATTACCAAAATAAACCGAAGCATTCCTTATAAAATACCATTTAACTGATATCTTGCACCCCAAGCTCAGCTGCGCGTACAACCGCCTTGGAATAAATTCCCAGGCTCATATATAAAGTCTGATAAATCAGGCTATGTAAGGTTTTAAGGTAATTTTAGTGCGTTTTAACGTACTTTGTATGTAAGCCTTGAAATTGATTTCAAGGCGGGTATTTGTGCTTAAATGCAATTTTGTAATAATTATAAAAATATCTGTAGTGGGAGCATCTTGCTCCCTATCAATAAATGTTGGGTTACGGCGCTTTTTAATGTGTCGTAAAATCTCAATATATTCGTGCGCCTAACCCAACCTACATTTTTGAATTATTAATTATCTTTAACCTTTCTTCCTTTTCCCTTTCTGATAACTTTGACTATTGGGTTTATTTGTAAACTCTTTTTTAGGAAACAATTTCTCTTCTAACTGTTCGTAACTACCTTCAAAATCGCAATTGCCATATAAAGGACATTGCTTACAATAAACCCCATCGGTATAACGTTCTAAATTCTGACGGTTAAAGAAATAAGGTTTGTGACTAAAGGTACTCGCTACCCATTGCCATGACATATTATTAGAAGCTGGATCTCCGTCTAATAAATGCTCTAAAAACCATTTTGCACCAGCTTGCCAGCTAATTTTTCGCCAATGCACTATATATGCTGCAATCCACATCCGAATATGATTGTGTAAATAGCCAGTTTCGCGCAATTGTTGACTAAAATTATCGATGCAAACTAATCCCGTAGTACCTTGTGCGATATCTTCTGGAAATTCCGGCGCATAATCGGCGACACTGTAACCTGTTTTGTATTCTTCTCTATCTTCCCAAATTTTATCGCCGAGTTTTACATATAATCTTTGCCAATAATCGCGCCAGCCTAATTCGTTAACTAACTTTGTGGCATCGTTATCATTGCTAGCTCTATTTAACGCAAAGTCTCGTACTTCTCGCAAACTAAGAACACCGTAGCGCAGATAAGCGGAAAGTCTGGTAACACCGCCAGTTAAAAAATTACGTGTTTTCCCGTATTTTCTGGGGTCTACTTTTTCTAATGCTTTTTCGGCGGCTTTTCGTCCACCTACGGTTTCGCTGATGTGTTCGTCTCGTTTTGCAGCTTCGGGGAATTCTTGTTTGAGATAAGCGATTAATTCTTCACGGTTTTCAAAGTCGCGACGCATTTCTTTGTTCATTGGGGAATTGGGGATTGGGGATTGGGGATTGGGCATGGGAGACTTAAACCCGCGCAGGCGGGTTTTTCTTGTGTAGCAGCGGTTTCAACCGCCAGACAAATTAGTAATCTATAGATGTTAATGTTGATTTACAAAAATTAAATGTAATTATTATTACTCTAAATCAAGTAAATATAAAATATCAAAAACAGATAAAAATAATTTTGCTTTTAATTATTAGCACATCTGCACTATATTTTCTACTAGCTGGCTTGGGATTTATTTTCCCTATAAGGGATGTTGCACAAGTTTTATGTGATAGATAAACAACAAAATTGGACTTGGGGTTGTCCGTCATTAAAAAATAAAGATGTGGAAGAATTATATAAGGTCGTAAAAATAGGTACATTAATAGAAGTTGTTCCTTAATTCTTAGGTAATAACGCCTAATCTAAAAGGTCAAAGGTCTGCATGTTAAAGGTTAAAGGTTAATACCTAATACCCAATGCCTAATGCCCCATTCCCCATGCCCATTATTATGACTCTTTGTATAAATCCCCATTGTTCAAAACCTGATGATAATCCTGACAAGATAATTTTTTGTCTGGGTTGCGGTTCGGAATTGCTGCTGCAAGGACGTTACAAGGTAATAAAATATTTAGGAGGAGGTGGTTTTGGTAAGACTTATGAGATAAAAGAACGCAACGCTACGGTAAAAGTTCTCAAAATTCTCCATAATAATTTCCCTAAAGCGATTGAATTATTTCAACGGGAAGCTGAAGTTTTATCTCAATTAAATTATCCGGGAATTCCGCAAGTTGAAGACGACGGATATTTTGTTTATCATCCTCGCAACAGTCAGCAACCTTTGCACTGTTTGGTAATGGAAAAAATCGAGGGGATGGATTTATATGAATATATTAAACAGCGAGAATATCGTCCTATTGATGAAAGAATGGCAATGCAATGGTTGCAAGAATTAACTGTTATTTTGCAACAGGTTCACAATCAAAACTTTTTTCATCGCGATATCAAGCCAGCTAACGTGATGCTGCGGGCTGAAGGTGGTTTAGCACTGATTGATTTTGGTACGGCGCGAGTAGTTAGCGATACTTACTGGCAAGCACAAGCGGAAGGAAAGGTGACGGGGATAGTTTCCGCTGGATACACGCCACCAGAACAAATGAACGGTCAAGCTATGCAGCAATCGGATTTTTTCGCTTTGGGACGGACGTTCGTTTATTTACTCACCGCAAAAGATCCAAATCAATTTTATAATCCCCAAACTGATGAATTATTATGGCGCAATGCAGTACCTAATATTTCGCCAGAGTTTGCAGACTTTCTCGATTGGATGATGATGCGATCGCCTTCTCAACGTCCGAAAAATACTGAAGAAATTTTACAACGGTTATTGGAGATCAAGCCAATTTCACTTTTGCCCACGGTTCAAAGTCAAATACCGATTACTAATACAAATAATCTCGCAGAATCAACAGTTATAAATCCAGCACAAACAACTCAACCTGATACTCCCATAACTCCAATCACAAGTATTAATGCTGGTTTTTTCTATCAATGGATGTTATCGAATATTGTCGGTATCAGCATTGGTTTATTTA
The DNA here is from genome assembly GCA_049649675.1 of Rivularia sp. (in: cyanobacteria). Taxonomy (GTDB): domain Bacteria; phylum Cyanobacteriota; class Cyanobacteriia; order Cyanobacteriales; family Nostocaceae; genus Rivularia. Next base: position 3,309 of record JBARZF010000495.1, read on the forward strand.
TATGTAGTATTTTTAGTGGAGTGGTACATTCTATTTTTCGTAAGGAAGATCTAGATTATCACTACGCGATGTTAGTAGCAATTATTACTTTAGTCCCAATTGAAATTATGCAGTGGTGGGTGCTAAGAAAGCGAATAATATTTAATTTTTGGTCGTTGATAGAAACTTTCTTAGGTTTTCTCACAGGTTTATTTATAGGAACTTTTACAGGGAGAATATTATTCGATTATGGCGGACAATTGCTATGTGCTGCGCTGGGAGTAATTGGAGGAACATCTATAGTTAAATTGTTAAGCATACGCCGACAAACAAAAAATTATTGGGGATGGTTGATACTATCTTTAGTAGGTATTTTTGCGAGCGTGTTTTTCGGCTTTTTTACAGGTTCAATTACTAATTTTGTGTTATCTAAGGTTGGGAATCTAGATGTTGCTAGGATTGTTAGCTTTGTAATTGGAGTGATAACAACTACTATTTTATCTAGTTTAATTACAGGGATTGGATTATTGAAATTATTCCGACGACGAATTAACTAAATATTCATAAACTAGATTATTTCCAAAATGTGCTGCGAGAGTTTCAATTAAAGCTTAAGGTACAAAGCTTTTCATAAATGGATATTAAAGTTGAACAAATGCAGCTTCAAAAAACGAAGGTTTTTTCTTCTCCCGATAAAGATAAATAACCTGTACAAAATTGCCAAATGCAGCTTTACCACATAAAACAATCGTTGAAATTAGTTACATACCATCTTTTTATTTTGCGGTTTGTATTTAATATCTATACGCAAATTGAAATATTTATTAATTTGTTATGCAGTATCAGCTATAACTCATCCCAAAACTACAGTTCAGTTGAAGCGATCGCAACCTACCCCATAAACCGATAAGATACATACATCACATTAAATAGCTTTTCACTAAAAAAATATAATGGAACAATTAAAACGTTTGTTGTCAATGACTCTTGATGAACTTACGGAATACAGCACCGATGCCCGTAAAATTGAAAAGTTGCGACGGAAGATTTGTTTATCTATGCCAATGGCAGAACAGCAAAAGGTAAAAGAAGCATTATTGACCGAAATGCCGTCGGGTGAACTAAATAAAATAATTGAAGAGCAGCGGCAAACAGTAGCTTTACCGTTTTGGGGAATTGGTGGCTTGGGTTTGTTACTCGGAATTTCACTTCATCAACCCATCGGCTTGTTGGCTGCTATAGGTGGTACTTTTGCTGCGATCAAAATTCAGAAATTAGGCTGGGAGATGCAAGCCAAGCGTCTTTTACTGCAAACACTTGAAGATATCGAAGTTCGTGCCAATCAACCAAATTAAATAATATGCGCGTCACGGAAAATATCTATATATTGCAGTATCTAGAAGCGATCGATACTGCGTTGCGCTTACGCGATCGCGCTTTGATAAATTAATGCTTTGTCCGCTCGCGTAATCTCTATGTCCCTCTTATCGCTCCCACAATCGCTTTATCCAGACCTACCCCTCACCGCTCTTGCACCCATGCAGGATGTGACAAATCTCTGGTTTATGAAAATTATTGCCGACTACGGCAGTCCTGACTATTTCTTTACTGAATATTTTCGCGTCCGCGATGACTCGCGGCTCAATTCTAAAATTTTGGCTTCAATCGTCGAAAACGACACGAATCGCCCCGTTTTTGCTCAAATGATTGGCGAAAGCATTCCAGACTTGGTAAGAACAGCACGGGAACTCTGCCACTATAATATTGCTGGAATTGACTTAAATATGGGTTGTCCGGCACCTAGAGTTTATCGCAAAAATGTTGGGGGCGGATTACTACGAGAACCTGAAACAGTGAATCGGATTTTGGGAGAATTGCGTTCTGCTGTGAACGACCGACCTTTGACCGTGAAAATGCGAGTAGGCTTTGATAATACGGATACCTTTGAAGAAATTCTAGATATAATTAATCGCCACAATATTGATTTACTAAGTTTGCACGGTCGCACGGTGAAAGATATGTACCGTGGGGAAGTAAAATACGATTTGATTGCCTCTGCGGTCAAACGGGTTAATTGTCCGGTGCTTGCTAATGGTAATATTGACTCTGCCGCAACTGCTCTCAAAGTGCTTTCTCAAACGGGTGCGGCAGGTGTGATGGTGGGACGTTGGGCGATCGCAAATCCTTGGATTTTTAATCAGATTAGGCAGGCTTTACGCTCCGAGCCAATTTCACCCGTTCCCTTAGTTGAAGTACGTAAATATATAGATAGATTACGGCTAACCCCTGAAGCAATAAAAACACCAGCGCGTGCGCGTGCGGGACATCTCAAAATGTACCTCAACTACATCGCACTCTTGGTTGACGCTGAAGGTTATTTTCTAAAGCTAATGCGACGAACAAAAACCGAAATAGAACTGCTTAACCTTTGCGATCGCGTTCTCCTCGATAGCAACAAAAACTTAGCACTAGCACCGTATTAAGCGCGATAAATTAATTTACCATTAATTTGCAAGGAAGGTAGCTTGGATTGAGGAACATAGTTAGCAGTTACCAGTTACCAGTTATCAACTGTACATTCGTAGGCGTACATAACTTATCAATAAATATAGAATTTCAGTTTAAAGGGATGCGGCATTTACGAAGGCTAATTATGATTGCTGCAAGTTGTGAATTTCAACCAACGTTAACTTATATTGCGAATTGTAACAAAGCTATGATATGCTTGCGTCACGTAATCAACGTCTTTGTAATTAGGTTCGGATAATGTCGCAGATTACTATCTCTTCGGTAGCTTCAAATAGCTGGAATTATCCACCTTAAATGGCTGCACTAATCATAATTATTTGCACTTATTTTTGGAGAAAAAGCGGCTTCACTACTGTAGAGCCTGTGCATTTGGCTGCAATTGAAGTTTGTGTTAGGTTCTATATCTTGTATTACAAGTTCTCTAAGGGAATATCACTTTTTTTATTACGAATTATTAATTACTGAATTAGATTTGCGGGTAGGCTAAATTGAAGCGGTAATTATGCGCTGACTTACATAAATTACGGTGTTAGGAGGATAACTTGAATTTGACAACTTGGAAGCGAGAGTGGTTTTTTAACAGTCGGCAAGATATTTTAGCTGGGGCTGTGGTGGGATTGGCGTTGATTCCGGAGGCGATCGCCTTTTCGATTATTGCTGGTGTAGATCCCAAGGTGGGACTTTATGCTTCGTTTATTATTGCGGTAACTACGGCGTTTTTGGGGGGGAGGCCAGCTTCTATTTCTGCTGCTACGGGAGCGATGGCTCTACTAATGATCGATTTGGTGAAAGATTATCCTTTGGGGTATTTATTCGCAGCCACTTTTTTGACGGGAATCTTTCAAGTTGTGTTTGGGGTGTTAAAACTGGGACGCTATATGAGGTACGTTCCTAGAGCGGTGATGGTTGGCTATATTAATGCTTTGGCAATATTAATTTTTAAGGCTCAGTTACCAGAATTGATCGGTGTTCCACCAATGGTATACCTGTTAACTGCGCTTTCTTTGGCGATTATTTATATTTTGCCTCGGTTTACCAAAGTAGTTCCTTCTCCCTTGGTGGCTTTGGTGGTGATGACTGTAGCGGCAATATCTTTAAAACTTAATGTTCCCACGGTGGGAGATAAGGGAGAGTTGCCAACTGCTTTACCGGCGTTTTCTTTACCCGACGTGCCTTTTAATTTGGAAACGTTGAATATAATTTTGCCTTATTCGGTAACTTTGGCGATCGTTGGTTTATTGGCTTCATTTTTAACTGCTTCCTTGGTGGATGAATTTACCGATACTCCCAGCGATAAAAATCAAGAAGCCAAAGGGCAAGGGATTGCAAATATGATAACTGGCTTCTTCGGAGGTATGGCTGGATGTGGAATGATTGGACAATCGGTAATTAACGTGCAGTCTGGCGGAAGGGGAAGATTATCAACTCTTGCGGCTGGAGTTTTTCTATTAATTGCGATTTTGGGTTTGCAAACTTGGGTACAGCAGATGCCGATGGCAGCGTTGGTAGCGGTAATGATTATGGTGTCAATCGGGACATTCCGCTGGTCTTCTTTTAAGAATATCCGCCGCATTCCCCGCAGCGATACCGCCGTAATGTTGACTACGATGCTAGTGATAATTTTTACTAGCAATTTTGCTCTTGGTGTGGTTGTTGGTATTGTGATGAGTACTGTATTCTTCTCTCGTAAGATTGCTCAGTTGGTATTTGTGGACAAAATGCTCAGTGAAGATCGCTCTCACTGCACTTATAAAGTAGCTGGACAAATATTCTTTTTATCAAGAGATGAGTTTTTAGAGTATTTTGATTTTACAGAGTTAGTGGAAAATGTCACCATCGATCTAACTCATGCTCATCTCTGGGATCAAGGGGCAGTAGAAGTACTCGATAAAGCGATACTTAAATTTCGCCGTAATGGTGCAGAAGTAGAATTAATCGGACTCAATGAAGCTAGTGCTACCTTGCTAGATAAATTGACGGACTATCAAAAATCCGCAGCCAGTACATAACTAGTAGTATTATTGAAATTCCGGTTACTATTTCCTACTCCCTACTCCCAGTATTAATAAACAATCTTACAGGGATTGGAATTACCGTGAAAAATATTTTACTTTGTACCGATGGCTCAACTTTTGCCGAAAATATTTATAAATATGGTGCTTGGTTTGCGACTCAATTTAATGCCCACATCAAGGTTTTATCTGTTACAGATATTCGCAGCCAACAAGTTGCGAGTACCGGCAATTTAAGCGGCAGTATTGGACTTGGTGCTTCCGAAAATTTGCTGAATGAATTAGTAAATTTAGAACACGAAAAAGCCAAGATAAATAATCAACGGGCAAGATTAATTTTAGATAATGCAGCCCAAACTTTAAAAGCTGAAGGTGTAGAAGATTTTAAATTAATTCATAAAACAGGATTTTTAGTAGATTGTTTGCATGAATTTGAATACAATTCAGACTTAATTGTTTTAGGTAAGCGGGGAGAAGCAGCGGATTTCGCACAGGGACATTTAGGGGCAAATGTAGACAGAATTGTTCGTAGCAGTCACAAGCCTTGCTTAGTTACTCCTGCTGAATTTAAACCAATTCAGCGGATTTTATTTGCTTACGACGGTAGTGCAACGGGAAAAAAGATACTCAAATTTTTAAGAAATAATTCTGCTTTTCAAAATTTAGAAATACATTTGCTGACGGTTGCTAAAGATAGCTCGGATAAAACAGCAACATCCAAACTAAATGAAGCCGAACAATCTTTACAAAAAGCCAGATTTCAGCCGATTTGCAGCTTATTAGAAGGTGAATCGGAAAAAGTCATCGATAAGTATGTTGAAGAGCAAGATATTAGTCTTTTGCTAATGGGAGCTTACGGACACAGCCGCATTCGCCATTTAGTAATTGGTAGTACCACCGCTCAATTACTCAGAAGTAGCAATATTCCTTTGTTACTATTTCGTTGAGTACATTTACTTCCTCTTCACCATTGCTAAATGAAGTGTTCCCTATTGCCATACATAAATTAAACTTGATTTTTCAGGGAGTAAAACTTTTCGTGCAAATAACAAATCAAATCCATTTCCGTAACTTGCGGGGGGATATTCTCGGAGGATTAACCGCAGCTGTAGTTGCTTTACCTATGGCATTAGCTTTTGGTATAGCTTCTGGTGCTGGTGCTTCTGCGGGCTTGTGGGGAGCAATATTAATCGGATTTTTTGCCGCTTTATTCGGCGGTACACCCAGCCTAATTTCCGAACCAACTGGCCCGATGACGGTAATTGTTACCGCAGTAATTACCGAGTTGATGGCTATTTATCCCGAAGATCCACCGAAAGCTTTGGCAATGGCATTTACCGTAACTATGTTAGCGGGGCTATTTCAAATCCTGTTTGGACTACTGAGATTAGGACGGTATATTACAATGCTGCCTTATAACGTGGTTTCTGGATTTATGACGGGAATCGGCGTTATTTTAATTTTTATTCAAATAGCACCTTTTTTAGGACAAGAAACTCCAAAAGGTGGAGTGCTTGCCGTAATTAGAGATTTACCGGATTTAATTGCTAATATCAATTTTTGGGAAACTGGTTTAGGAATTGTGACTTTAGCAATTCTGTTTTTGTACCCTAATAAATTAAAAAAGTTTGTTCCTCCACAACTAGTAGCTTTAATTATCGGTACGTTAATTTCCTTGATTTTTTTGAGAGGAATAGAAATTCGTACTATTGCCACTATTGGTGAAATTACTCCTGGTTTGCCTAACCTACAGTTACCTACTTTTGACGGTGGTAATTTGAGGTTGATGTTTGTTAATGCTTTGATATTAGCGATGGTGGGTTCTATTGACTGTATGTTAACTTGCTTGGTTTCCGACAGTCTTACCCGTACCGAACATAAATCAAATAAAGAATTAGTCGGGCAAGGTATTGCTAATTTAATTACTGGGTTATGTGGTGGAATTGCTGGATCTGGAGCCACAACGGCTACTGTAGTTAATATTCAAGCTGGTGGGCGTACTGCATTATCGGGTATTAGTCGGGCAATAGTTCTTTTAATTGTTGTGTTATGGGCTGCTCCTTTAACTTCTGGTATTCCCCTTGCGGTATTAGCAGCAATTGTTTTAAAAGTAGGGATTGATATTATTGATTGGGGTTTTCTGAAGCGGGTTCACAAAATTTCCTTAAAATCAGCCGGAATTTTGTATAGTGTGGTATTGCTGACGGTTTTCGTCGATTTAATGGTAGCTGTTGCCGTTGGGGTATTTGTTGCGAATATTTTGACTATTGCTCGTCTCGACGAACACCAATCTAAAGCTGTCAAAGCAATTACCGACGACGACGATCAAATTGCTCTGAGTGACGAAGAAAAGAAATATTTAGATTTAGCCAACGGCAGAGTATTATTATTTCATCTTAGCGGTCCGATGATTTTCGGTGTTGCTAAAGCCATTGCCAGAGAACATGGTGCGATCGCTAATTACGATGTTTTGATAGTTGATTTAACTGAAGTTCCTATTTTAGGCGTAACTTCTTCCTTAGCGATAGAAAATGCAATTCACGAAGCAATTGACGAATCACGGGAAGTAATAGTTGTCGGAGCAACCGGAAAAGTTAAAAGTCGTTTAGAAAAATTGGGCATTAAAGGTTTAATTCCCGAACATCACTGGATGGAAGATAAGCTAAGTGCCCTCAAAGAAGGTTTTGCTATGGTTAGCGGCAGACAAAGGCAACAGTTTGGCGGTTGAAAGCGCTGCTCAATAAGCAAAAAATATTGTATTTAGTAAATTTGCGCGGATGTGTTACGGCATTACCGGGCAAGATTTATTTTAGAAAATTCTCCTTGTTTTCAAAATTTATAAATACATTTGCTAACAGTAGCTAAAAATCGCTCTGATAGAACGGCAACAGACAGACTTAACCAACCTAAGCAATCATGAGAAAGAGCTAAATATCAACTACTGTTGCAGTTTCTTAGAAGATTGCCAACTATATCAACGATCGAGATATTAGCTTATTACTCATGGGAGCTTACGGATATAGCCGCATTCGCAATGACGGTAATTGGTAGTACCACCGCTCAACTGCTTAGAAGTAGCGATATTCCGATATTGCTGTTTCGTTGATTTAATTTAATTTATTGCACCTTGACGAGAAACCGGGTTTCTTTTCGCTTCGCTTGAATGGTGCATTCTCCATTCCCATGAGTTAATTCAACTCGATTTTCCAATGGAGTAACAATGCAAAATGCAAATAACTAATCAGATCCATTTCCGTAACTTGCGAGGAGATATTCTCGGAGGGGTAACGGCAGCGGTGGTGGCTTTGCCTATGGCATTAGCTTTTGGTATCGCTTCTGGTGCGGGTGCTTCGGCGGGATTGTGGGGAGCAATATTAGTCGGATTTTTTGCCGCTTTATTTGGTGGCACTCCCAGCTTAATTTCCGAGCCTACCGGACCTATGACAGTAATTGTTACCGCATTCATTACCGAATTAAGCGCTAATAATCCCGAAAATGGGTTAGCAATGGCATTTACCGTAGTCATGATGGCGGGAGTATTTCAAATTATCTTTGGATTACTCAGGTTAGGAAATTATATTACAATGATGCCTTATAACGTGATTTCTGGATTTATGACCGGAATCGGCGTAATTCTTATTTTTATTCAAATAGCACCTTTTTTAGGACAAGAAACTCCCCCAGGTGGAGTGCTGGCTGTAATTCAGAATCTACCAACTTTAATTACTAATATTAATTTTTGGGAAACTGGTTTGGGAATTGTTACCTTAGCAATTCTTTTTCTATATCCAAATAAATTAAAAAACTTTATTCCTTCACAATTAGTAGCTTTAATCCTCGGTACTTTAATTTCAATATTTTTATTAAATAATGTAGAAATTCGCACCATTGCTACTATCGGTGAAATAACTCCTGGTTTACCTCAAATACACTTACCTACTTTTAGCAGTGGCGATTTAAGGTTAATGTTTGTCGAAAGTTTGGTGTTAGGAATGGTAGGTTCCATCGACTGTATGTTAACTTGCGTTGTTGCTGACAGTCTCACCCGTACCGACAATAAACCAAATAAAGAATTAATTGGACAAGGTGTTGCTAATTTTATTACCGGCTTATGTGGTGGAATTGCGGGTTCTGGTTCCACAACGGCAACTGTAGTTAATATTCAAGCTGGTGGAAGAACTGCATTGTCGGGTATTAGTCGGGCTTTAGTACTGTTAATTGTAGTGTTGTGGGCTGCTCCTTTAACTTCTGGTATTCCTCTTACCGTGTTAGCAGCAATTGTTTTAAAAGTAGGGATTGATATTATTGATTGGGGTTTTCTTAAACGGGTTCACAAAATTTCCTTGAAAACAGCCGGAATTCTTTACGGTGTTGTATTGCTGACGGTATTTGTGGATTTAATGGTTGCCGTAGCCGTCGGGGTATTTGTTGCCAATATCTTAACTATTGCTCGTTTGAACGAAATGCAATCTAAATCTGTCAAAGCAATTACCGACGACGACGATAAAATTGTTCTTAATCCTGAAGAAAAGAAATATTTAGATTTAGCACATGGCAGAGTATTATTATTTCATCTTAGCGGCCCAATGATTTTCGGAGTTGCTAAAGCAATATCAAGAGAACATAGTGCTATTTCTAATTATGATGTTTTGATAGTTGATTTAGGTGAAGTTCCTCTTTTAGGTGTAACTTCTTCCTTAGCGATTGAAAATGCAATTCAAGAAGCCATTGATGAGCATCGGGAAGTAATAGTTGTGGGAGCAACAGGAAAAGTTAAAAGACGTTTAGAAAAATTGGGTATTCAAGGTTTAATTCCCGAACATCACTGGATGGATGATAGGTTGAATGCGTTAAAAGAAGGTTTTGCTATTGTTAGCGGCACAGAAGGTGGTAATTGGGAATTGGTAGTTGATGATTGATAATTGATAATTGATAATTGGTAATTGGTAATTGATAATTGGTAATTGGTAATTATGTAGGGTGCGTTACGGCATTACAATTAAAGTTAGTAAAAATGATGTTGAAAATGCCGTAACGCACCATCCGAGAGAAATCTGGCGGTTGAAACCGCTGCTACACAAGCAAAACCCGGCGACTGTGGTTAATTAATTTGTAGGGTGTGTTACGGCATTACAATTGAAGTTAGTAAAGATGATATTGATATTGCCGTAACGCACCATCCGAGAGTAAGACTTGTAGCGTTACTCACCAATTAATTGTTGTGAGTGAATTAAACACAACTTGTAATAAAATTTATTTGTCGCGCATTTTAAAAATATTCTATAAAGTTTATACAATCGGCATTTTTACGAAGTGCAGTTATATTACGATACATCTAAAATGGAATTAATAAATTTAATATATTTAAGCTTTAATTTTTATGCAGCCGTCACATCAGCCAAATAATATAATTGCTGAAAAATATAAGATTATCAACACTTTGGGAGAAGGTGGAAGTGGAATCACCTATCTAGCTCAAGATTTACATAAGAATCAAATCGTTGCTTTAAAAGCGCTGTCACTACATAGAATGACAGATTAGACATCTCCGGAAAACATTTGTATGGTTTCAACTTTTCGGTAAAACCTAACCCCCTACCCCCCTTCCCGGAGCAGGGAAGGGGGAAAATTAAGCCTCTCTCCCTGTGGGGGAGAGGTTTGGAGAGGGGTTTTTGTTGATTTCCGGAGATGTCTATTGGAAAGCAATGGAATTATTTGAAAGAGAAGCGAAAATTCTGGCTCAACTCAATCATCGGGCGATTCCTGATTATTTAGAATACTTCGATGTCGATACAGATGGAGAAAAATATTTTTATATTGCTCAACAGCTTGCACCTGGTGATTCTCTAGCCAAACTTGTAGAAAATAATTGGCGCACTAACGAGCAACAAATAAAGGATATAGCCAAACAAATATTAGAAATATTAATTTACCTGCATTCGCTGACACCTGCTGTTACTCATCGAGATATTAAACCGCAAAATATCATTCGCAATAAAGACGAAAAAGTATTTTTAGTAGATTTTGGAGCGGTACAAGATACCTATTACAGCACCTTTATGCGCGGCAGCACGGTTGTGGGAACTTACGGCTATATGGCTCCAGAGCAGTTTAGAGGGCAAGCCGTACCCGCTACCGATTTATATGGTTTGGGAGCAACATTATTATTTTTGTTGACACATCGCTCCCCCGCAGATTTTCCTACGGATGGTTTAAAAATCGACTTTCGCAGTCAAGTAAAGGTATCTGATGATTTTGCAGACTGGCTGGATAAAATGCTGGAGCCAGATTTGGAAGAAAGGTTTGCATCAGCGAAAGTTGCTTTAGAAGTATTGCAGGGGAAGCGGAAGATAATCTTGGGAAAGCAAAAACCCATGTTGTTGAAAGTTGCGATTGCAATGGGAATTACTACCGTTATTACCGCTAGTATTTTCAATAATTACAAATGGGCAATTTTAAATACCTTGGGTATCCAACCTAGTTCAAACATTTGCGATAGCCCTTATTGGATAAAAGATTATATAAGTAAGGGTGGTAATCCTAATACCGAATTTTCGATAAACGCTTTATATGGTTTTAAAAAAGGTTTATTACTATGTGCTATTGAGGAAAATTCTTTAGAAACCGCAGAATTGCTAATAGCTAAAGGTGCCAATGTTAATGATGCATTACATTACGTACAATCTGTAAAAGATGCAAAATTTTTAATAGCTAAAGGTGCTGACGTTAATCATAAAAATGAATTAGGATGGACTCCGCTACATCATGCAGCTATATTCTATAGAAAAGATATTGTAGAACTATTTTTATCTCATCAAGCTAATGTTAACACTCGAAATAAAGCAGGTTACACACCTCTAAATATTATATCTGGAGGTAAATCAGGTATGGGGAAATATATTGATAACCCCTATATTATTCGTGATGTCTATAGGAACAGAGTTGATCAAATTACGAAAAAATCTACTATAAAATTACTTATCGATAATGGTGCAACATTTGACTAAGCAATACTTTGTATTAATATCCTCAAATATTAGTCACACAAAACAGAACAAATAATTAAAAACTAAAATATGAAATTACTGCACCAAGTAGGAGATATTATTAATCAAAAATATCGAATTGTAGATATTTTAGGGGAAGGTGGAATCGCAATTACTTATTTAGCTGAGGATTTACAAACTGGTGATAATTTAGCTTTGAAAGTTTTATCACTACGTCGGATGAATGATTGGAAGAAAATGGAACTATTTAGTCGGGAAAGTCAAATCCTCTCTCAGCTAAATCATTCAGCAATTCCTCAATATATAGACTATTTTCAACTTGAAACAGATAACGATAACTCTTTTTATATTGCTCAACAACTAGCACCAGGAAAATCTCTTTCTGAACTTGTAGAAAATGGTTATTATTTTGATGAATCAGAAATTCGATATATTGCTATTCAAATTTTAGATATATTAATCTATTTACATTCATTTTCACCGCCAGTTATTCATCGAGATATAAAACCCCAAAATATAATTCGCGGCGATAATGGTAAAATTTTCCTAGTAGATTTTGGTGCTGTAGCCGATACCTATCACAACACAGTTACTGGTGGAAGTACAGTAGTAGGAACATTCGGCTATATGGCTCCCGAACAATTTCGCGGTAAAGCTTTTCCATCTACAGATTTATATGGTTTGGGAACAACTTTACTGTATTTATTAACTAAAAAATGTCCGTCAGATTTACCGCAAAAGCATTTAAAAATAGATTTTGGTTCTCAAGTTGATGTATCGAGAGAGTTCGTAAACTGGTTAGAAAAAATACTTGAACCTATTGCAGAAGATAGATTCCCCGACGCTGGAGTTGCATTAGCAGTATTCCAGGAAAAAGAATCACTTAATAACTATCTTACTCAGAAACCGCGTAGACCGAAAGATACTCCTATCAGCTTGCGAA
>JBARZF010000496.1:0-3957 GCA_049649675.1 Rivularia sp. (in: cyanobacteria)
CAATAGGGGAAGCATCCAAATTAATAAACTTAAATAAGGAAAACCAGTCCAGGTTATAAAATTTCGTTTAACAAGATGAAAGTTTATTTTGGATGACATTTGATGAATAAAAATTACATTTGACAGAATTAACTAGTTAATTGTTAAATCTCGTTTTCCTGCGTTGTAAATTGGTATACAAAATGTAGCACAAGACAGTGACCAGTTATCAGTTATCAGTTAGCGGTTAGCAGCAAGCAAGAATATGCATCTTGGTTGTTGTTGTTAGTGAGCGAGACGCTCCCACTACTTATCTATCACCTTTCAAAATTAATACTTTTGACTATTACTCACCGTTAACTGTTTACTGATAACTGATAACTGCTCACTGCTCACTGATTAAAGGGGGATTTTATGGTGCTTCGACCAAATCAACGCATAAAGTTAGATGATACGGATGATAAGTTGTTTTACGGGCTTCCCCGCTTTGTGACTCATGTCGATGATGGGTTTATTCAACAACTTACGGATTTGTATCGTCAACGTCTCAAACCGAATACGCGTATCTTTGACATGATGAGTAGTTGGGTTTCTCATTTACCCCAAGAAATGCAGTTTAGTCATGTTGAAGGACACGGACTTAATCAAGAAGAGTTAGCACGCAACCCACGATTTGACAATTATTTTGTGCAAAATCTTAACGAAAATCCTAAATTTCCGCTGAAAGACCAAGATTTTGATGCTGTTCTTAATTGTGTTTCGGTACAGTATTTGCAGTATCCGGAAGCAATATTTACCGAAATTCATCGCATCCTTAAACCCGGTGGTATAGCGATTTTCAGCTTTTCTAACAGAATGTTTTCCCAAAAAGCAATTCAAGCATGGCGCGATCGCAGTGAAGCCGGTAGAGTCGAATTAGTTAGAAGCTACTTTCAATCGGTTCCCGGATTTACTCCTCCAGAAGTAATCAAAAACCAATCAACTGCACCAAATTTCCTCCAGTGGTTAGGTGCGGCAGGTGGCGACCCATTTTATGCTGTTATAGCTCATCGAAATTAGCAGTTAATAAAAAAGGTTAAAGGTTAAAGGTCAAAGGTCAAAGGTCAAAGGTTAAAGAAACCGATCGTTTTTGACTCCTTTACCCTCAACGTTAAGAAGTTTAACTGTTAGTAAACATACTCAAACGTTATCAAAAAATATTTTTGTCGATTGACAAATGAAGTATAAAGGATGAGTCATAAAGTATAAATTGTAAATCCTTTATACTTTATTCGGTCAAACATTAAATCTAGGAGCCAAAGGAGTTGAAGATGAATTTTCCCCGCGTGCGTAGCATATTAGCTGCCCTACTTCTTTCGATATTACTACTGACAACAGCCTGTGCCCAAAAAGCACCCAGCCGTTTCGATCAAGTACAGCAAGAAAGCAGCCAGCAGAAAAAAGGACAAGCGGTTGCTAAAAATGCTACTCAAGGTAGTGAATTTAATAAATTCTTCCCATCTGCATCAGATGGATATCAGCGAGTCTTTACTCAAGAGAAAAAAGGTTTTGCTGAAGCCAAGCTGAAGAAAGACGGTAAAGATGTAGCGGTAATGGCGATTTCTGATACCACCAGCCTACCCTCGGCAGCAGCGAAATTTGATAAAAGCACTAAAAAAATCTCTGGTTATCCAGCACTGGAAGTTGGAAAAACCCAGACAGCAGTTTTAGTGGACAATCGCTATCAAGTAAAAGTATTGTCTCGCGATTCTTCATTTTCAGCCAGCGATCGAGAAGCTTGGCTGAATAAATTCAACCTGAGTGGTTTAGCACGAGTGAAATCTTAATAGTTATTAGTAGTTAGTTGTTTTAATAACTACTAACAGACGTAGCAATGCTACGTCTCAACTCTTAACTAAATCTAACTTCCCAACAATAAATAAGTAATCAAGGATTCTACCATGAGCAAACCGATTTTTGAATTGGTTGACGAACTACCAACCAGCGGTTTAACCATTTCGGCGCTAAATTCGCTCGATTCGATAACCCCAGGGCATTGGAAAAATACAGTCGGTTTTGTCAATACGATTAAAGAAGTTACCGGCGAAGATGATGAAGAAATGGTACAAGCCATTGGCGAACGCGCAATTTATCTTTATAATGACCGTTCTCAAGGATACCAAAAAGGTTTATGGCTGTACCAAACCGTTGACAGCACCGATAAAGCTTTGGGTGCGGCGGCTTTAGCTAATAAAGTGAGTGGAAAAATTCCTTTGTTTGGAGGTTTAATAAACAGATTTACTCCCAAGGCTGATAAAGCCCAAACTATTGATTTATCTTTGAAATTAATCGCCGAATTGCTAGCTTTTTGCAGCATCAACGGTATCCCTGGAGATAGCATCGGTGATTTTGTCGCTTCCTTGGGTGAATACAGCGGCGAATCCTATATCCGTATGGTAGGATTAATTTGCTTTGATGGTTTGATTCCTTTAGGCCCCGATTTTATTCAACAAGCTCAATCTGCACTCAATGGAATGAGTCCTAAAGAATTGGAAGACAACTCCACATTCCAACAGATGAACGATGAAATTCCCGGTAGTAGTTCTGAAGGTAAACTGAACTTTATCGGTTCCAGCTTTGATTCAGTAAAAGGCTGGATGAGTGACACCGTATCCTCAAATGATTTAACGCCACACAAAGTCACAAGTAAGTTAAGCAGTTTTGTTGATTTCGCCGACGATAAGTTAGATTATCTCGCCGCTTTCCTCGATCTTAGCACCAACTACTACGAGCATACAGGTACTCAAACTCTTGCCAGACGGTTAATTGAGCGGGCTGTAGCTGAAATTTAAATCCATCATTTTTGAGGTAATTGGTAATAGTTTTTATTACCGATTACCTGTTATTAAAACCTTATTATCAATATAAATAAAATTATTTTAAAAAAGTAAATAAACTAGCATAAAAAAAATTCCGAATTGTTTATTTTCTACTCTAAAAAATTAACATTAAATAGATATGATGAATTGATTCAGCTTTGCTAGGAAACAATCAATTCATCCTGATGAATCAGCATCATATCGAAGTAACGGTTTCAGCTAATAATTTCAAAGACAATATTAGCCACATTCGCTCTCGCGTTAAGCCTTCTCAACTGTGCGTAGTCATGAAAGCTAATGCTTACGGACATGGTTTGAAGGCATTAGCACCTACAGCAGTCACAGCAGGTGCAGACTATATAGGTATTTGTACTAATCCCGAAGCAACAATTATTCGCGATTTAGGCTTAGACGTAAAACTGTTGCGTTTGCGGATGGCTTTACCTGAAGAATTGCAAGAATCCATCGAATCACTCAACATCGAGGAACAAATAGGAACCATTGAAGCCGCAAAGTACCTTTCAGAAGCTGGAGTAAAACACACAAAAAAAATTCCCGTACATATCAACATTGATACAGGAATGGGTAGAAGCGGTTTTTTCTCTAATCAAATAGAAGAATTAAAACAAGTTTGCGGGCTACCCGGTATTGATATTGTCGGTGTCATGACTCACTTTGCAAGTTCCGATGGCAAAGATTTAGGGTTTACTCATAAGCAAATAGAAGACTTTTACAAAGCACGTGAAGTCCTCAAGGACTACGTAGACCATAACGTATTAACTCACACTCACAATAGCGCCGCAACGGTGCGTGTAACTAACGAACACAACCGCTTAGTCAGAGTCGGAGCAGCCTGTTACGGCGTGCGAACTTCCCAGGATTTTCAAAATCCACCCGAACTCAAACCCGTAATGTCAGTAAAAACCAGGGTAGCCCAAGTAAGAAAAATACCCAAAGGCAAAACCATCGGTTACGGCAGCTTATTTACAACCCAACGGGATAGTTTAATTGCATCCTTACCAGTAGGTTTTGGTGAAGGTTATCCCCGCTCATTATTCAATAAAGGTATTGTTTTAATTAAAGGTTATCGCTGCCCCGTAGTCGGAAGAGTATCATTAAA
>JBARZF010000497.1:0-5338 GCA_049649675.1 Rivularia sp. (in: cyanobacteria)
AATTTCTTTATCAAGTCTCTGAATGATTTAGGAGATAGAGTAACTCATGTATTTGTGAAAAATTTAGGATTGTGCGATGAATGGGATTATGTAGATGAAATGCCTGAGTTTCTTGATGCTAAGAAGAATCATAAATTTAAAGAGATGGATTTCCCCAAGTTTCCATTCTGGGAACGCAATGTGATTGATAGGTTAGGGATTACTTTTAATAGTGCGCTTTCTCATCCTGAAATAAAGGTGATATCGAGACAACGAGTCAAGAATTTTCTTGCAGAAGTCCATACAGCGTTCTCCGAGACGGGATTGGTTAAATGACACAGGAAGTTGCTCCCAGTGATAAAAGCTCAAATCGGGAAGAAAATGACCAAGTTAATAAGTTTTTGGCTGAAGCTCTAAATGGTAAAAGCGAAGAGTTTAAAAAGCAGGTATTGAGTTTTGCTGTGAGTTGCGGTTTATCTCAGGATGACCCTTTGTTTCTAATTTTGGTAGCTACCGGACAATTAGAAACAATGTTGACAAATGCGCCGTCCGTTTTGCAACTGTTATTTGAAACTTGGAATCAAGATTTGGCTCGCAACTTACAAGAAGTGGAAAAAGTTGCGGTATTACGTCAGAAAGTTGCTATTGATAGAGCTGCTCACGCTCTGATTCGCAAAGCACAGTTTACAGAAAGCCGAAAACTTTTAACTTCTGTACTTCCGGCAGGTTTATTATTATTTTTCACCCTGGGAGTTGGAGCAATTTTCGGAATTTTAACGCCTCCCTGGATTGCTGGGATGATAAGCGGTGGATATACAAAGGTGCAATCAAGTACTTTGACCTGGGATGAGTTGGAAGCAATGAAATGGGCGATGTCTAGGGAAGGGAAGTTTGCCAGAAATTTGATTGATTGGAACAGGGGTTATTTGGACAATGGAGAATGCATTAAAGATGCTCAGAGATTGGGTGTAATTTTATCTCAGTACGGACGCAAAGCAAAGTCAGGACATTGTGTTGTTTGGGCTACTCCGCCGACAAAGCGTAAGTTTGTAGAACCATAAGAAGAACAGGCAAGGGAGCAGGGGGCAGGGGGCAGGGTGCAGGGGGAAAACCTAATAGGCAAGGAGCAGGGGCAGGGTGCCGCATGAGAAAAAGTAGAAGAAAGCAGACTTTTATTAATCATAAATAAGAAAACAAAACACAAATAAAAATTATTTCTTCTTCCCCCTGCTCCCTACTCCCTGCCCCCTGCCTTATCTCCGCGACAATTTTCAACACTAACCAGAGATGGCTGATGTCAATCGCTCTAGAATATTTCTGTACCAAAACAGGTAAACCAATAGAAGTTGATGGTAAACCTTTAATTGAGACTTTAGAAAATACTGCTGCTGAATATCTTTATGGTAATGATGTTAAGTGGAGCATTGGTATCGTTTATCCTGGAATTTCAACCGAGGATGATTTGACCAAACATCAAGATAAGTATCTTCAGTTTTCCAAAAAAGACCGGCTGTATTTTTCCGATAAACCGGGATTGCGATCGCAAATTTTTGACGAACCACATTTCGGTGCTGCGTATGGTTCTTTACTATTTGGAGAATGCGAGTATTTTTCTGAAGTCGAAGATATTAAAGTGTTAGTTATAGATGATGAAACTGGGGAATGTGGTGGGATTTTGCCAGAAGAACAGGCTTTGTTACTTGTGGGAGATGGGGATGGACGAATTGACCATAAATTACACGAACAATTGGGTAATATTCCTTCTACTCAATTCCAAGTTAGAGGGATTATTAAATCCCAGGAGGGAATCAAGGCAAATCAATCCATTAAAGGCACTTTAGCACCAGTTAATCTTTCTAATATCGGAAGCGGTTATGGTTTGGTGCTTTCTAAATCTCAATTGGGTAAGGGACGCAAAAATAAACTTTATAACGAAAAAACCGGGATAAGAATTAACCGACAAACAGAAGTTCAACCGGGAGAATACACTCTTACAATCGGTATTGGCAATCGCGAAAATGCCCGCACCGTAGAAGCTGCAACTGGCGCTCAATATTGGATAGGATTGTCCGAAGGTGCTAAAAATGATGCTTTACCTAGAGTACAGCAGCGTTTGGCAGAATTAGATAGTATTGCGAATGACCCGCGTAAGGTTGCGCTAGATTATATTCAAACGGTGGAAAGAAGGCTAGAAGGAGATTTTAAAAGAGAAACCGGAAGTAAGCTAGCACATGATTTTGATTTGGATGATTTTGGAGATGTGATTAACAAAGCTTTTGGAGATAACGACACTGAATTAATGTATCAACTTCTCAAAGCTGATTTAGAAGGACATTTGCAAATTATTGAAACACCAAAGGTTATCAACTTTCTCTCAGAACATCTTCAAGAACAATATAGAGATTGCGCTACCGGAAGAGTTCTCAAATTTCAGTCATCGATGCTGATGACCTGCAACAGTTTGAAAGATTGGGAGATTTGCGATCGCGCTAAACCCGAAGGAGCGAAAGTTTTATATCATCGTCCCCCAGTTGGTAATACAAACGTTATGGCAGTACTTACGAATCGCTTGTTAGAAGGGGAAGAAGTCAATCCCGGTAGTATTCAACTCAATCGTCGCACAGCTACCGCTCTTAATAGTGACTGCGATGGTGATAAACCTTTAACTGCATTGGCTCAAGATTTTCCCAGTACCACCCAAGAAATTCAGTTCAAAACTCAACCAGAAAACCGTTATCCAGAAAGTGTTTTACCTCAAAAAGCAGCTTACTGTGGAAGTTTTGAGAAGATAGCCTTAGAAGCTGCTCATGACAATATCGGGATTGTGGCTAACTTAGCGATGAAAGCAATAGCAATTGAATCGGAGTGTAGTCAAATTCCTGTTAACGAGCAAAGAACATTTTTAGCAAATTTATCAGCTAATCTTGCTCGATGTGCTTCTGATAATTTACCTAAAGAAGCAGAACATTTACGAGAGTTATTAAATGACTTTAGCGAATATAATCGTCGTTTAAACATTGAAAATCAAAGTTCAAATAATTCTTTTCAAGACTACTTAGTTCCAATACAAGAGTCAGAGTTAAATAATACCTTAAACGGTGAAGAACTTAACGAAGAATTAGCAAAAGCACGGCAGTTATTTCATCATTTATCTGGTGTAATTGACCAACAATTGAAGATTGAAGGACAAAGCGGTAAAAGTGCGCTGCGTAGTGACCCAGCAATAATAAAATTATGTACAGAATTATGTGCTAATCCTCAAGTTTACGCTCTTGAAGACCGTAATGAAAAATGGGCTTATTTAAATAAGCCGATTAGAAGTAATTTACATACCGCACTTGATTTATTAGTGCAAGAAACTAACCAGCATTTTGAAAGTAATGCTCTTACCCCTCGTCCGCTATCTCAATTTAGAGACTTATTTAAAGATATTGATTTTAATTCTTCACAGCTTGAGACAGCAAAAAATATAAAGCAACAATATGAGAGGTTAATTCGAGCAGCTCATGATATTAAGCAAGAAGTAGAAGCAAATCGACATCAACCAAATTTGAGAATGGTGGCAAAATCTAGGAAGGGGAATCAAATAGACATTAAATTGAATCAAAAAGATACCAAGCATCACCAAGCTTATTCACTCGAAACAATGCAAATTTCTCTACTTAAAGATAAGAATCACTATAAAGCCTTTGCTGTAGTACCGGGAGAAACTACCATAAATAAACGTGGGCAGGTTGTACCAGCAAAAAAGCAGTTGGGATTGTTAACGGAAGCTTCTATCAGTGACAATAAAGATACTTTTCAAACACTGCATCAAAAGAATAAAAATAACTGGATTGAACTTGGTAAACTTGATATTGATATTAACCCTGCTCTTAATTCTTCTCACGAAAAAGCTGCTTTTAAACTAGCTTATGAATATGCTGCCAAAACTAGAGAAAATATACCAGAAAAAGAAAGATTAGCTTATTCAGCAGCGATGTGGAATCTATCAACCAAACGAGTTAAAGAAGAACACGATATTAATAAGCGTGCTGGTGCAGTTTTTGCTATTTTTGGGGAAGAAATTAAACAGCAGCTTAATCAACTTCAGTTTACCGAACTTACGGTTGTGGGAACTCACAGAGATGCTTCCGAACACAAAGGAAAAGTTTGGAAAGGGGAGACAGTTCCAATACAAATTGAACTAGCTCCCAGCTATATTGATTCGTCATCCCAGGGACGTTGGTTAATTACAGAAGGTAAGAAATTAGGAATGCTTTCACCTTCCTATGCTCAACTTCCAATAAATGCGATTACCTTCGGTAGAGCTTCGCTTAACGCCAAAGCTACAATAATCAGTGAAGCAAGTACAGGGGTGATTATTACTACACCGAAAGGCAATTCTATCGAAGTAAATAAGTTAAAATCGGGAGCTTTCGCTGATGTGGATTGGAATAAACAGTTTTATCAAGCTACTGTAACCATTTCCGTTAAACCAAGTCGAAATCCTCAGAAACCAGATATCGGAATTGCAATGATTAAAGATAAAAAGTTAGGAGAATTAAAACCCGAATCCTTCGACAAACTGACAGCAGTATTGAAAGCTCATAATATTCCGATACAGGGTTACACCGTCAAAGGTAAAATTACCGCTGCTCCACCTTCAGCAGCAAAAGTTGTAATTGATGCGAGTACGGTAGAGTATCCCCAAGAGTGGAGTATAATCCAACAAAATGAGCCTTCCGAAAATAAGCTTTTATTAGTACAACAAGTTCAAGCTAATCGTACATTGGAAGTTGCACCAATTATTCATGCTTTTCTTTCAACTCAGGATAAAACAACGGTAGTAGGAAAGTTAAATACAGTAAGCTGGAATCCACAAACGCAAGAAATTACTTTATGGACTAATGGTTCATCTAATCCGAAAATGCGAGTTAAGTATTCTGATGGGGAGTATCAAGCATTGTCAATTGGTAATACTGTTGAAGAAATTGAAGCTAATGGATTAAGCGAAGCAGACGTTCAACACTTTCAACAGATAGCACCTTCTATTTACGCGAGAATTGCTGAAAATCAATCGGTAAAAATAGATAATAATATGGAAAATAGTTACTAATATTTTCGCTTAAATTAAATTCAGTATCAAAAAAGGAGGATGTGTAAAAATGACTCAAAAGAAAGAATATATTTCGATTCGTAATCCTTATCAAGATAAAACGTCAGGGGAATTATTGGCAGAAGGAAAGCTTGATGTTGACCAATTATATTACCCGACTAGTGATGATTTAAAAAAAATGGCAGAACGAGACAAAGAGAATGAAGAAACTGAGAAGCTTGTTAATTCTGAAGAATTTAATCAAATGATTGAGGAAAATAG
>JBARZF010000498.1:0-10974 GCA_049649675.1 Rivularia sp. (in: cyanobacteria)
TCATCCCGATGATGTCGAACGTGTCACGCAAGCAGCTGTGGGCAAACAACCTTGGAATATGGATGAAGAATACCGTATAATTCGCCCCGACGGGACAATACGTTGGGTGCGCGATCGCACTTTCCCCGTTTACGATGAGCAAGGTAATATTCACCGGATGACAGGTACTGCCGAAGATATTACAGAGCGCAAAAAAGAACAAAAAGATTTGCATCAAAGCTTAGATCAGTTTAAGCAGCTTGCAGAAAATGTAGATATTGTATTTTGGGTATGCGATGTTGATGTCACCCAATTTCTGTATATTAGCCCTACTTACGAAAAAATTTGGGGTAGAAGTTGTGCTTCACTTTATGAAAATCCCCTATCTTTCTTGGATACGGTACATCCAGAAGACCTTCCTAGTAAAATGGCTGCGATTAAAAATAACCCAACATCAATGGATGAGGAGTATCGCATTAGCCAGCCTAACGGTACAATGCGTTGGATACGCGATCGCACTTTTCCAGTAAAAGATGAAAATGGAGAAGTCTTTCGTATGGTAGGTGTTGCCGAAGATATAACTTACCGCAAGCAAGCCGAAGAAGAAACATACAAAGCACTACAAAGAGAACGAGAATTTAGCAATGCAAAATCTGAATTTATCGCCACAATATCGCACGAAATTCGTACCCCGTTATCAGTAATTCAGTCCTCTGCCGATATTTTGCACCATAACATTAATAAATTAACCGATGACAAAAAGCAGAAACATTTTCACAAAATGGACTCAGCCGTTCAACGCATTACATCTATCGTTCAAGACTTGTTAATAATTGCTGAAGATGAAGCTGGTTCTTTGAAATTTAATCCAACTGAAGTTAATCTAGTTCAACTATGCAAAGAAATTATTAATACAATTGTTAATTATAACAACCGCCGTATTGAGTTCAAACTATCGGGAGATGGTGCAACCACTGCAATGGTTGATAGTAAAATCATCAATCATATATTAGTTAATTTGCTTGAAAACGCTCTTAAATATTCGCAGCCAGATCAAAAAGTACAGTTTGAATTGGACTTATCACCAAGTAAAATAACATTCCGCATTCGAGACCAAGGTATTGGTATCCCTACCGACAACTTATCCCATATTTTCGACTCATTTTATCGTGCTAATAATGTTGAAACTAAACCAGGTACGGGACTGGGACTATCTATTGTTAAGCGGTGCGTTGACTTGCATGGCGGCGGAATAGCAGTAAATAGTACTGTTGGAGAAGGAACTATTTTCACCGTGACTTTGCCGCTTATAAAGCAACCAGCTACTAATTAAACATAAATAGTATTTAATTAGTGGTTGCTTGCAGATATTGTTTTAATTTTCAATGAATATTTCATCTTTTAATAAAAAATTAATTACAATAGCGGGATCTAAATTTATTTTTTAGTACTAAAATATTAGTATTAATTAACATTTATTTTACAAACAATGAAAATACTTTAACGTATGCAAAAACTTTAGTAGAGGCTCCCTATTTATC
Organism: Rivularia sp. (in: cyanobacteria); assembly: GCA_049649675.1. Lineage (GTDB taxonomy): Bacteria > Cyanobacteriota > Cyanobacteriia > Cyanobacteriales > Nostocaceae > Rivularia. The sequence goes on from JBARZF010000498.1 coordinate 1,521, forward strand.
CCCGACAAATTAACAGGCAATTGAGGCATTTGTTATTTGTATTTGTAGGGGAATTAGGCGAGTATTTTCACTGTTTGAATGTGATGAAATCATCTATAGTGACTGTAAAATCCTGTAAAGGTTGAATCAGCGTGCGTATTGGTAGATGTTGTTAACCAAGACTTTAACCTGCTTGAACTTCAGTATTCCCGTTACGGATAGACCATGCCATTTCTAGCAACTTAGTCCAGCGCTTTTGTAGTTGTTTGGGAGTACACTTAAGTTCTTTTGCAATTGCTTGGTCGTTTTCTTTGGCACTTTTCAGCTCCAACATTTGACGTTGTTGTTCGGAAAGTTGACCGACAAAAGCATCCCACTGAGTGGAAGACATTCCCAATTTTTGCTCCAAAGTTGCACCCAACCACTGGTGTACCAATTGCCAGTTATGAGTCCGGGCAAACTTTTCTACATGGTACTTAAAACGCTGTTGTAGATAATCGCGCTGACGACTAGTTAAACCTAGTATCCGGTCAATTTCTGGAGCGCTGAGGTCTTGTAGTTTCAACGACAAGTAATCTACACAGTCACTTTGACCTTGAGCCTGTAAGTAATTCACCAACTCAGAAACAACTCTATCGCGTTCTGCTTCTTCTCCTGGATCGAAAGTGGGTTTTGCAACCATTTGCGATCGCACTTGTTGAACTGCGGAACTACGTTGGTAAGCTTCAGCATCTTCGGATTTGGCTGATTCTAAGGCCATCTCCATATCAACGGTGGTTTCTTGAGGTAAACGGCGGCTGAAGCCTTGAGCGCGGAGGATGATTAACTGCTGATTAGCGTTGCCCGGTAGAGAAATACGACGTTTGGCATACTGTTCGGTAAATGCCATGTACTCTCCTAACTGTAAGCGAGTCCGGGGAGTATAATCTTGCGGTAATTCATTTTCCCGACGGAAAGCTTTAATCGCTTCGATATAGAATGCTTGGAGAAAATCTTCAATTAAGCTGTAACGAGCATCAAAACCCAACTGGCAACCGGGGAGACTGATGTGACGGTAAACCATAGAACCAAGAGTGCTATGCAGTTCAACCCTACCGCGTCTGGAACCTAATTGGTAGTAGTGTAAGCACTTTTGCAAGCGATGCCGCGATAGACTAACTAGCCAAGATTTAACTTGTCCGGATGATTGGATGCGGTAGCTTTTTTCGCAAATACGTTCGACTTCTTTAGCTATGCGGTTAGCAACTAATTGAATAGTAGCAGGGGTAGCTTTAACCTGGGACTCTAGCTCTTGACATATCTGCTGAACTAATGCATTGTTAGTATCCGGAGATTGTACATTTGCAGTTTCATTTGCAGTTTCATTTGCAGTTTCGTTATCAACAGCAGATGTAGAGGAAGGTAGATTCGCAATGTTTGTTTTCATCATTTTTTAGGATTGGTACTGCACCGTAAGGACTACGGAGTCAGTCTGGGGAGGCACTCCAGAAAGAGCGTTATTTATCAAGAGTCGCCATCAGCACTGCTCACATTTATGAATGTAAGAAATATCCGTAAGTTCCGGATAGGCTGCTGTGTCGCTTTCTTCGAGTTTATCGAAATTGCGACTGTCACACTCCTGAGTATAAATACTCTAAAGCACCTTAAAGCCTTATAAGTTATAGCTTTGCGGCTTAGTGACTCTGCCCCCATTTTAGCCTGATGAATGTGACAATTCAGGAATTGGAGTATCAAAATTGATTAAAAATACATTCTTATAACAACAGGCATTTTTGACTTCGGTGAAGAATAAAGGTGAGGGGGTAGAGGGGGGAGAGGGGGTAGAAAGAATTCCTCACTCATAACTCTTAACTCCTAACTCCTAACTCCTAACTCCTGACTCCCTACTTGTTAAATCCATCCTTCAACTTCCTCCCAACCCAAACCTTGACGTATAACTGTTGGCTGTTCCTTAGTTAAATCCAAAATTGTAGAGACTTGTACCCCAGGCTCTTTGCCAGTATCTATGATTACGTCTACCAAGCTTTCCATCCGGTCAAATAACTCCACTCGCGATAAAGGTTCTTGTTCTATCCATTCATCGTCATCATCGGCTTCTGTTGGTGGTATATGGGCTGAAGTTGAAATGATTGGGTTTCCCAAGGCTTCTAATAACGACAAACAAACCGGATTATCGGGTACTCGAATCCCAGTAGTTTTACGTTTTGGGTTTTGTACTAATTTTGGTACTAACTTGGTAGCAGGTAGCAAAAACGTGTAAGTTCCTGGAATCAGATGCTTCATAATTCGATAAGCTGCATTATTGACAAAAGCGTAAGTAGCTACGTTTGAAAGAGAAGGACATAAAAATGTTAGTGGTTTATCATTCGCTAACTGCTTTATTTGCCGCACCCGCCCGATAGCGGACTTATGGTTTAAATCGCAACCGATCGCATAGACTGTATCGGTAGGATAAAGCATTACAGCGCCACTTTTTAACGCGGCAATAATATCTTCTATTCGGCGATTTTGCGGATTATCAGGATGGAGGGTAAGGATTTTTGCCATGAGAGAAAAATATGAGTGTGTAATAAATGAATTAAGAATTGGTTTTAAAGCTTGAGAGGGAACTCTTAATGGGGAACCCAGAACAGTATAAATAAAGAATATTAATTCCGAAAAAAATGTTAGGAATAAAACATATTTTTGATATAAACAGCAAAAATTCGGTTTTTCACCGGAACTTTGCCATAAAAAACAAATTAATTCCTAATAAAAAATCTCTTAACTGGTAACTGGTAACTGGTAACTGGTAACTGGTAACTGATAACTGGTAACTGATAACTGCTAACTGCTAACTGCTCACTGTTAATTGTAATCATGAGTAAAATTGTTTATTTTCAATGTCCAACTGGAATTTCTGGTGATATGTGTTTGGGGGCTTTGGTGAACCTGGGAGTAAGTATTGAATACTTAATTGAAAATCTGAATAACTTAGGAATTAAGCAAGAATATAAACTGTGGACTGAACTTGTTAGCCGTAAAAGTCAGCAAGCCTCGAAAGTTCATGTAGATTTAATCGGCGATCGCCACCATCATCAAAATCACCATCACGGACGACATTTACCAGAAATTGAGCTTGGGATCGAAAAAGCAGGTTTGCCCCCAAGGGTTGAAGCTTGGAGTTTGGCGATATTCCGACAGTTGGCGGTGGCAGAAGGAGCGGTACACGGTGTTGCCCCAGAAAAAGTTCATTTCCATGAAGTAGGTGCTGTAGATGCCATAGTGGATATTGTCGGAACTTGTTTGGGTTTAGATTGGTTGGGTATTGACAGCGATAATGAAGGATTACCTTTACTATACTGCTCTAAGTTGCCGACTGGCGGAGGAAATGTACGTGCTGCCCACGGAATAATGGCTGTACCCGTGCCAGCAGTATTAAAATTGTGGGAAATGCGGAAATGTCCCGTTTATAGCAACGGTATCGAACGGGAATTAGTTACACCAACAGGTGCCGCTATTGTGACAACTCTGGCAACAGAATTCGGCTCTCCACCCGAAATGAATATTGAAAAAGTCGGTATGGGTGCGGGTAATTTAGATTTAGAAATACCAAATATTTTACGTATTTGGTTGGGTGAAACCACAAATATAGAAAATCGAAAAAAGCTAAAAAAAGATGAAAATATTAATTCTAAAAATATCAACTCTAAAAATATCAACTCTAAAATTATTCCTGAAAAAATCAATCACCATGATAGTCCTTATTTAGAAAACATATCAGTTTTAGAAACGCAAATAGATGATATTAGCCCTCAAGCAATAGGTTATATATTTGAAGCTTTATTTGCGGTTGGTGCGGTAGATGTTTTTACTCAAGCTGTAGGAATGAAAAAATCTCGTCCGGGAATTTTATTAACTGTAATTTGTCATCCACAAAATTTAGTTGAATGTGAAACAGTTTTATTTCGAGAAACCACCACATTAGGAATTCGACGTTTTACTCAACAACGTGCCGTACTTCAAAGAGAAATTCAACCCACAGTTACTGAATATGGCAAAGTTAGAGTCAAAGTAGCCTGGAAGGGAACGGTACAAGATAAAGTTATTGCAAACGTACATCCTGAATATGCAGACTGCGCGGAATTAGCACGAAAATATGGTATTCCTTGGCAAGAAATTCATAGGTTAGCATTGCAAAGTTGGTATTTGAAAACAGGGAGTAGGGAATAGGAAACAGTGAATAGGGAACAGCCAATAGTTTCAAACCTTTATTTTCTCACACTTTTTATAAATCAATCTTTTATAGTTATGAGCGCAAACCCTACCTATGTGGGGAAGTTGTAGGGTGTGTTGTCGCCACAGCGCAACGCACCATAAAAGAAACCCGGTAAAAAAAAACCAGGTTTCTCAACTTCTATACTGTTTCCTGTTCCCCCCAACCCTGTTCCCTTTTTTAGAAAATTAAGACAGCATAACAACTACAGTTGCGATCCACTGTTATTAATTAACTGCATCTCTTAATGTTCTTTGTACTGCATTACCAGCATCTTCAGCAGCACGCTGAGTGCTTAATTTTGCATCTCTAGCAGCACGTTGAGTACCTAACTTAGCATCTTCAGCTACATCACCTGCATTGTTGGTAAGACTATCTAAAGCATCAGAAGTATTTTCTTTGATATTACTGATTCCTCGCTTAGTACCTTCGGCAAAATCTTCAGCGCTATCTTGTACTTTATCTGCTGCATATCCCGCAGATTCTTTAGCATTTCTACCTAAATCTTCTAGGTTTTCTCCTTTCTTATCTAAAGTGCGACGAGTATTACCACCCAAGCTACCAGATTGATCGATAACGTTAACTTCAGCATTATCTCTCAAACCCTTAGCTTTCATTTTTGCTGCTGCTTCAGCACCTTCGCTTCTAGGATCGACATCGCTATACCCGTTCATTCCTCCTTTATAACCAGAATCAGGGGTTTTGGCATCAACTGAACTGCAAGCTTGGGTAACAAATAGCAACGTTCCTAATACAAAAGCAGTTAGAATTTGCTTGATTTGAATTTTTCTCAATGCAGAAAATAATTTATTCATTGTCTACTCCTTTGTTTAAGTGATTGAATGAGTTGTAACGTGAAAAAGAATCAAAGTCTAAACTCTTAATTGATTCTTTTGAATTGGCTTTATCTACCTTTAGCTGGATTGTTCTGCAATTCAGGTCTTGCACTTGCTTATAAAGCTTTATATCCTAAAAAGCTGGAAGCTTCTTTTACCGATTCTTTCACAGCTTCAAGTCTTCCTTCAACGCGATCGTCAAAGTCTCCTTGACGCTGATTAAATCCACCCGACTCGCCTGAGTTAGTGCCTTTCAAACCCTTAATTGGCAATTCTTTCTATGAAGCAATTCTACCTGCGGGAGTTTCTGCACCGGGATACAGCAATCCATCAGATTTTGCAGCAATTAACAATTGCGAATCGGCATTATTTGAACTTACGTCTAAAGAATATTGACTATTATTAAAAGTTATGCTGGTCGCAAACAATAATATACCAGCCAAAAATACAGTCAAAATCTGGCGCAGTCGCAATTTTTTAAAAAATCCGGTTAATTTATTTAATCAAGTCCTCCTGACTAATCTCTTGGAGGTAACTTCCGGTTTACATACGTATCGCTTAGTAAACATAGTAAACAGATGCTACCCGTTCGAGACTGCTAAATTTGATTATCAATTGTCAACATTACATGAAAAAAAACAAAACTTTCCTCTAGCAAAGGTCTTATTCTGACGATTATTTTAACTATATATTTCTCTTACTTTGGAGAGATATAAGTCCAAAAAATCGCATTTTTATCCAAATATTTAAACCAAATATTCATGTTTATCGTATATAAATATGTGGTTATGCAATAATGTAAGTTTAAATCCATCTAAAGAGTGATTTTTCTCTATAAATGGGAATAAAGCAAATTTATTAAATTAATTACTTTAGAGCTTTTACTGCTTCTAAGTCAATTAATTTATTTAGGTTATCTAAGTTTTCCTCAAATCTAAATATGAATTCTAACTAATAATTATATTGCAAATTCAAGTCTTTTCGATCGGGATATTTACTAACAGAAATCAACTAAGAAACGATTATATCAGCATATCAGCGTGACTATTGGTAAAGAGAATTTTAGTACTTATAATTGTTCGTAAAAAAAATGAAACTAAAAATTTCAGCAGAAATATTGAAAATTTTGGCATAAAGTTACTCTTATTACTTGGGGTTCTGGCCGATCTAACATATTATTTGTTGTGTTTGCCTGTATGAAAACTTTATCAGCAAAATTACACTAATGATTAAGCAAGTTTTACGCTGGCTGCTTTTGGGTGGAACGCTGTTTTTTCTAGCAAGTGCTTTAAAAAATAATTGGCAAGAAGTTGCAGCTATTCGTATTGATGCGGCTGGATGGGCAATTTTAGCAACTGCGACTGGTGTTACCTTACTTGCACATATTTGGGCTGGGTGGGTATGGAGTTGGATTATTAAAGAGTTCGAGCCACATCCAAGCTCTATAAAACTCATTCAAGCTTATCTTAAAACAAATATTGCTAAGTATTTACCGGGTAATATAGGACATTACGTTGGAAGAATCATGGCTGCTTCATATTTAAGGGTTAGTACCAGCGCCGCTACTATTAGCGTACTGCTCGAACCCTTGTTAATGGCAACAGCAGCTTTGATCGTTGTGCTTTTGTGCAGCCAGTTCACTTTGATGGAGAGTTCCGTTGCTGTACTAATAGGGCAAATATTAGGTTTAATAGTAGCGCTTTGCCTGCTTCATCCTTTATTTCTCAATCCAATAATTCGTTTTGTACACCGTCGCAAAGGTAATAAATCCAAAACTGATAATTTTACTAGTGTTTCTTTAAGTCTGAATCGCTATCCCCTAATACCTTTGCTTGGAGAATTCGGCTTTTTATTACTTCGTGCCTGCGGTTTTATTATCACTTTATATGCAATAGCTCCAATAAATCTAAAAACGCTTCCTTTAGTAATAGGAGCATTCAGTTTCGCTTGGTTGCTGGGTTTGGTTGTTCCTGGTGCCCCTGGTGGCATAGGAGTATTTGAAGCAACTGCGATCGCACTTTTACAGCAGTCTTTTCCTATGGCACTCATCATTAGTGCTAGTGTTTTATATCGTTTAATTAGCATTGTCGCTGAAACTGCTGCTGCAATTCTTGCTTGGTTTGACGAACGTAGACTTTAATCGAAATGATTATAGCCGTAACTTTTATACCTTTTATGTGAAATTTTCTGCTCTACGGCGGTTTATAAAGCTGAATTTAGAATAAAAATTATGTTCTATTACTAATATTATTATTGTAAAAAATTTCCACAGTATTCCCCCCAACCCCATAAAAATCATTCTTTACTACTTAATTTTAATTGAGAAAATACTCGATAAGTGTCCAAATTAGTTTGTGGTTCGCTCTCAGTTGAATTTTCTTGCATTTGAATCAAATTGTATTCAACATTCTCTGCATAAATTGCAAAAGTTATGTTAAATACTTCGAGAAACTTAATTACCCAATCACACTCTTCTTCCTGATAAATTTCATAATAATTAATTATGTTCGCAATCCGCATTTCTAAATGACGACGCGAATGTTTACTAATTAAAATTATCTTCAGAAGTGCAATTACCAAAGTCAGAGGATTACCCTGAGAAAGCAGTAGAATAAATAGCTGGGAAGGTTCTTTGCCATTTTCCGAAGTCAGACAATCAATTACTTTATTACAGGTTCTCAGCAATAAATTCTTGTCAATGTCTGCTTCGTGATAGTCTGCTTTCCATGCAAACAACTTGTCAGATAGTTGCTGCTCCAGTATTTCAACAAATTCTTGTTGACTTACCGAATATATCAAATACTTCAATAAGCTTTCTTTGAATTCTTTTAAACTTTGATTTTGAGTCTGCTTAACAAAAATATTGGCAATATTTTCATAGCTAAACACACCTCTTCTGACAACAATGACTTTGATTAAACGTAAAACCTCATCTCCCAAAATACTGGGATTATTGTAACGATTAACATTAGAAGCCGCAGATTGAGAGCGAGCAATATACATTGCTAACTCAAATTTAAATTTGTCTTTTAATTGTTTAGAAAGACGTTTTGCCGCTTGTTGTTGTTCTTTCGGATTATTTTTGTCTGTAGACTGAGCTAATAACAAATAAGAGCTATAGCGATTTGTCCAATGAATATTACTTTTTTCTTCATGTCTAATCGCAAATAACTTTAGTTCTTGACAATCTTTACTATTAATAAAGTTTGTTAACCAAGTTCTAAAAATATTTATTTTTCTAGAACAGCTTAAAGTATTTTTCGGCTTATAGTCTGAAAATAAATCAATTAACTGTTGAATATATTTGTATCTACGACAATTTTCCCAATTGTTGATAAGTATATAACAAGTCCGTTTAAGAGTATTCCGAAACTCCGGTTCGTTACTACCGACAAAAATTTGGTATACTCCTAGCTCAGAATTAGAATTAGCAGAATCTAAACAATTTATAAATAAATCTTTAAATTCTTGTAAAACATCTTCTGGTTCCTGGCTTTGAACAATCTCTAGAAAAAAGCTATAAACTTTTTCTTGTGCAGCCTGCACATCTAATCCTCTATCATTCAAATCAAGAAGATGCTTTTTACCCTGTATACTCGGTAAGCGTTCGACAATCATGTTATGGTTCTCAATACCCAAAAGTCTCAGCAAGGGCAGTTGTTACTAGCTTATCCTTCACAACCAGGAGCATCAATCGATTGTTCAAAACTTAAGTATTTTTTTTACATAAATTTGATAAATTTATGACCAGGAGATAAAAATATTGCATCTACTTGTGTAATTACCGATTTAATATTTTAAATATTATACTGGACTCGACCGTATCCGTAATTAGTTAATTCCTTTTAAATTCTCGCAATCAGGAAAATATAAGTTTTATAGCGAATTCCGTTTGAGTCTAATACACGCTCAACTTCACCCCCATCCCCTCTCCGACTCGAAGGGTGCCCGGAGCCGCGGGGTGAGGTAAAATTTGCATTGTACCCAACGGCCAAAACGCTATATTGTAGGGATTAGGGAGCCAAGCTTCTCTTGGTTCGTAGTCAGCGATTTATCGCTCGATCTGAGGACTTTAGTCCCAACTACAAACAAAACTAATAATTAAATAAAAAAATTTGTCCCAGATGTAATTACATCCAGGACAAAAATCAAATTATCGATTTTTAATTTTTAGTGGGGGTGGAGGGACTTGAACCCTCACGACTTTATAAGGTCAACGGATTTTCATTCTTCCGTAACTTTCGCTACTGCCTTAATATTTTTTCAAATACAAGGCTTTAAGAATTGGACTCTCTCTTTACCCTCGACTTAACAAACAAATAACTATTTGCCATTACGTTAGGGTCGCTCCCGTCGAGTCTCTGCACCTTCCGAACCGTTAAAC
>JBARZF010000499.1:0-1728 GCA_049649675.1 Rivularia sp. (in: cyanobacteria)
AATTTCAATAATTGTTTGTTCGGGAAAGTCATCACGATTCCATACAGAACCATTTTCTAAATGAATTACAATTACGTTTTTACATCCACGTTTCGCTAAAGCTGTTAGCGGTACGTTATCAACTAAACCACCATCAATATAATTTTTACGGTTAACTTCTCGACTGGGAAATGCTAAAGGAAGTGCTGCACTTGCTAACAGTAAATTATAAATAGTTTCATCATCCATACAGTCTTGTAAGCATAGCCAAGAAGCACCAGCACCAGTTTTTGCACGAATCAAATCAATTAATAAATCGTAACCCAAACCGGGAATTTTCAAAGAAGGAAACACCGTTACCCATAATTCAATATTTTTTTGCAGAGTATTAGGATAAACTGCTTGTTTTAAAAGTTGTTCGATGGGTTCGGGATCAAAAATAGAGCTATTATTTTTCTTTAATCCTTGTTTGATTAAAAAATCAACTAACCAGTGTCTTAAATTGGGAGTAAAAGCTAGAGTAGCGTAGCTAAGAGTTTGTAGAATTGTACCTGAATGAGGACGTAATATTTCTGCTTCTCCTAACTGTTCCCAAAATTGATTTAAACGTTCTACAGCATGAGAAAATGGAAAATAAGATGATAAAACCGCACCATTTAAAGCACCGATACTTGTTCCGGCAATGATTTGCGGTTGTAATCCTAATTCTGCAATATATCGAACAGCACCAGCTTGATAAGCACCTTTAGCACCACCACCAGTTAATACAAGTCCGAATTCAGGTTGATTTAATTTCATTGGATTATTTTTACTTCAAAATATCGGGAACCTAACCCCCTAACCCCCTTCCCTATGAGGGAATGGGGAATATGAAGCCTTTTCTCCTTGTAGTAAAGTTTTTTGGCTTTTGTGAATCTAAAATGAACGAGAATATTAAAGCCTCTCTCCTCGCAGGAGAGAGGTTTGGAGAGAGGTCAAAATCTGGTTTATTTACCAGAAATTATTCTTAAACAATCATTTGCAGTTTCTTCTACCACAGCAGTAATAAACTCTCTTGCATCGCTGGTACGAGATATAGAATTAATTTGATTCCGACAAAGCGAAACTGCAATTTGTCCGGGTTTATCTGGTTTTGCTGTTTGTGGAATTGCTAATTCCAGAGTTGTACCAATAATAAATAAATGAGGAATATCAAATAAACGTTGCTGGGAGAAAGAACGAATTTCTAATAAACTTGCTGTTAATTCCTTATCATCTGCTGTCATCGATGCTGAAGAATAATCTAATAAATCACCAATTCCAAAAAAGCTGCTGGGTAATTGTTTATCTGTCGCAATAATTTTATTAACTAACAATTCCCGAAAACGTTGAGTATCTCCGGTTTCTAATTCGTAGATAACTACACCACTACTAAAAACTTCTTTTGCGAGTAAAGCAACTTGTATAACCCAAGGTAAATCATGATAAGTTTGTCCAGCAGCCCAAGCAGTAATTATTCTATCTAAATCTTCATTTGCAGCAACTCGTATTTCTAATTGACGCAACCGCGTTTCAATATTATTTATACGGATATTTATTTTTTCTGTTAGTTGATTTAGCTTCTCTTCCTGTGCTTGTAAACTTTGTTTTTGATTGCGAATAGCGTTACGTGCTTCTAATAAAGACTTTTGCGTAACTTCCAAAGCAACTTGAGAGATATTGAGAGAATCAGTAAGCTCTAAAACCCAATTGTGTAAAGCTTCTTGACCT
>JBARZF010000500.1:0-12740 GCA_049649675.1 Rivularia sp. (in: cyanobacteria)
CGCAGTCTATCTAAGGTTTTATTAACCGTATTAGAATCAGCAGCAGCGAAAAGTAATAAATGTCCGGGTTTTGCATTAGTGCGCTGCAAAATTTCTTGCTTTTGTTCGTCGCTTAAATTATCTTTGATTGCACCTATAGTATCAATTTCCCCGTTTTCTTTGACGCGAATGTAAGCTAAACCTTTAGCACCGGCTTCGCTAGCTTCTTTAAACATATCGCCGCCGGGTTTGATACGGACATTAGAAATTACATCGCCGCCAGGGATGGGAAGAATTTTGATAATTCCGCCTTTAGCAACAGCATCGCGGAATACTTTGAAACCGCTGTCTTTGAGTAAATCCGAGACATTAACTAGTTCTAAATCGTAGCGTGTATCGGGTTTATCGCTACCGTAGCGTTCCATTGCTTCGGCATAGGTGAGACGTGGAAAAGCAGGTGGTAAATCGATATTTTTAACTGTTTTAAAGATATGAGCAACCAACTTTTCATTAAGTGCGATAATTTCCTCAACTGACATGAAACTCATTTCCATATCTAGCTGAGTAAATTCCGGTTGTCTGTCAGCGCGTAAATCTTCATCGCGGAAGCAGCGGGCAATTTGATAATATCGATCGGTACCCGATACCATAAGAATTTGCTTGAATAATTGCGGTGACTGGGGTAGAGCGAACCAATCGCCAGCATTAACGCGACTTGGTAAAATAAAATCCCGTGCCCCTTCTGGAGTCGAACGAGTTAGTATGGGAGTCTCGATTTCGATAAACTTTTCTTCGTCTTCGAGGTAGCGACGAATAGCTTTAACAACTTGATGGCGTAGCTGTAGATTACGCGCCATGCGTTCCCGACGCAAATCTAAATAGCGATATTTTAATCGCAAATCTTCCCGCACGGGTTCTGTATCGGCGGTAGAAACTTGGAAAGGTAACTGCGATCGCACTGCGTTAAGCAGTTCAATATTATCAATGTAAATTTCAATTTCACCAGTAGGTAAGCGGGGATTGAGAGAATCATCCGGGCGTTGACATACTCTACCAGTGACTTTAACAACGTACTCCGAACGCAGCGTATTAGCTTGTTCATAAGAATCAGGAGTACGTTGTGGATCGCTAACAATTTGGACAATGCCAGTGCGATCGCGCAAGTCTAAGAATATCACACCCCCATGATCGCGGCGACGGTCAACCCATCCATATAATGTGACAGTTTCTCCGATATTAGATGAACGGATTTCGCCGCAATAGTAAGTTCGCATAAGTATTACTTCTTAAGTAGTCGAGCAGGGATTTTCAACTTTGAGTGAAAACCTTAATATTATATTGGTTAGTGGTTAGTAGTTAGTAATTAGTAGTTAGGAGTTAGGAGTAGCGAGTAGTAAGTAGCGAGTTAAAAATATTTAATTTTCCCTTGTCTCCTTGTCCCCTTGTCTCCCCATTCCCCATCATCCCCCACAATAATAAAGACGCTGCGCGATCGCAACGTCCCTACAAAATAAATTATTGAATTGCTACTAGTACTCCACCAAGAGAATTATGCGGGGTTAATCGTAAGAAAAAGTTATTTTCTTCCCCTGCTTCCCCTGCTTCCCCTGCTTCCCCTGCCTGCCCCTACCCGGCAAAGTTGATGTGGTGAACCACTAGGGCTTATGGACGAGGTGCTGTTAATACGTCCCAAGCTGCTTGGGCTGCGGCTTGTAATCGATCGCCAAGTTCTTGCACTTCTGCGAGAATGGATTCAAAGTTTTTGGTTGCTTCATTTTGCACCATCTCGAAAGCATTTTCTATACGAGCGCGTTCGATCAGCTGGTTTTGTTCGATTGTTTCTCGTGCTTGACGTACCGCACTTAAGTAGGTTTCGCGGGTAAGAGTACCGGCAGATTGTGCTTCAGCTTGAGCGCGTCTTTTCAGGGCTTCAATCAAAGCAGCAGTTTCGTCTTTCACGTCTTGACTCTCACCAGCCATTTGGCTTTCTACCATTTCGGTGGTTTGAGGACTGATTTTTACTATTACTTTTGGTTCTTCGTTGTTATCTGTCATGATTTTAGATACAGTTAAGGATTTATGAATTATGAATTATGATGAAGACTGAAATTTGGCGGTTTCATGGGCTAAGAATACACGAATTAGAACCGAAATACAATTTTTAAAGTTCTAATAATTTACGATTACAAATCGATTACAAATCAATCTTCACTCTTCATATTTAAACTTTTGTAGGTAATTGTTGTTAATTCTTTAATAATGCTTCAATCCTGGCTTCGGTGCTGGGATGGGTTCCGTCATAAGTTGCCCAAAAATTCGCCGCTTAAAGAATTGATAATTAATAAAGGCTCAAAAGCTGGATTTGCTTGCATTGGCATTTGTCTGGCTGTGGCATCCAACCGCTGCAAAGCTTGAGCTAAAGCGCGAGGATTACCCGTTAATTTAGCTGATCGAGCATCGGCGGAAAATTCTCGCGTGCGGGAAATTGCCAACTGAATCACGCTTGCTACCCTCTTGGGCTAAAGTTACTGTTAATAACATTCCCATCCCTTAATTCTATCTACTATTACTAAAATTTTTGGGTAGAGAACGCTAATACTTCAGTACGGTTTTGCGTACTTATACATTTACAAAATTTTAGTAAATTCTGAATTATCTTTATGAATTTTAGATTAATTTCATCTGATGTTCATTTGATATCATTAATAGCGCTTTAGAGTATCTATCTATAGGATTATTTTTTATTTGCTTTTAGAGAATTTTTGCATAAGTAATTTTTTTTAAAGGGAGAAAATGTGATTTTATAGTGAAGTATATAGCGAAAATTGCGTATAGTAGAATATTTTGTAACGTTTAAATTGTTAGAATAGGCATTAGTAAGTAAGCAATTTTAGTTGAGTAACCGTATGATTAAGCTTTAGATATATTCTCGGTATAAAATTACGTATATACGGCATAATCTGCGCGATTATAAATACTATCAAGCGACTTGAAGATTCGATCGGTAGAGTAAAGCTGGTTATTGCTTGCGGCAACTATTCGCTGTAAAAACAGAGCAGGTAAGTATATTTTTCAATAGGTGTTAGAAACTCCTAAGACAACAGTAAACTCCACGGATAAAATTTGTCCGCTTGTAATTGACGTGAAATTTTAAGGATAAACCGGATGGCTCAAAAGTTGAATAATGCAGGAGTTATAGGAAAAATGGGGAAAACCTTGCATGGGTTTGCGGGGTTTATTTTCAGCCCTTGGGTGAATGCATCTCTGTTTAAAAGAATGCAAAGAAGAGTAGAAGAATTAGAAATAAAACTATATAAAACGTCGTCACAGACTGAAGTATCTCAAGAAAACATGATTGTTTCTTTGCAACAGCAGCTTGACGTTTTAGAAAAAAATACAAACAGTCGTTTAGAAAAAATCGTCAACTATGAACTACCCGTCAGAGTTTCGCAGACAATTCTTATTCAGATAGATTTTATTACTAAAATTATCAAACCAACTGTAGAAGTCTTAATCAAGGAATTAGAAGATAAAAAGTTATCTCATGTAGGAATTGTAAATCTTAAAGAAGTTCAAGATAGACAAGACAAGCTTCGTTACTCATTAGAATATCTGGAAAAAGAATTAACAGCATCGCTTCCAGAATTAGAATCCCAGAGGGCTGGATGTATAGAAGGAGGAAGATGGCTATTAGCTAATCGAATAGAATTAGCACAAACAGTGGCTTGTGAATTATTAACTCAAGAGCATCCTCATATAAAAGAATTTTGTCGTAACATCAGCAAATATCTCAAACTTATTGGTAGCTGCATGGAAAACGAAATCGAACCCCGTTTAGTTTACAAAGGAGTAGTTACCCATTACGAACCACCAATTGAGATATATTTGAAAGCATTTGAGTTAATTAGAAGTAAATATATCCGCGATTGGCAAACTTCAGGTGTCGTTTCCGATAAAGCAATTGATGAGTTAAAGGGTAACATAGACTATTTAATCGACTATTTTATTAACGTCTTAGTCTAATAGAAGCGACTTTTTAATCTCTTCTTCGATTGCAGCTACAGATTGTGCATTTTTAGTTTCGACTTCTAATAAAATATCAAGCATCACCCGAACAACTTTACCTTGTTGACAGCATTTTTCTGCTTCTAACTGAGTAGCCAAATCCTGCAATGCTTTTATCAAAGCCACATTATATTCTTGAAAACGCCGATCTAAAAACTGATGTTGAGTCATAAAATAATTTCAAGACGGCAATAATTATTTTTACTTTAGATCGCTATATAACCAGGATTTTACAGAGAAAATTTTGAAAAGTTAAAGGTTAAAGGTTAAAGGTTGGAAAATAATCATTAACTAATAATTCATAACTCCTAACTCTTCTTCAAATATCCACTTTGTAACCCAAATCCAATTCATCACCGGGAACACCTCGCACTCCCCAGTTATGTTTTGGTGTTTCAAAGATAGTTATTTCGATATCGTTGTGAGACATACGGAATAGGAGAGCTAATACGTTTAATAAGTAAGCGAATTAAGTTTTTCTTTGCTTCAATAGAGCGCCCTTCAAACATACTAATTTCAATAATTAAATAGCTTTGGCTTTTATCCGATGGAAAGATAAAATCCGATTTCTCCATTGGAAAAAAGCGATGGAAACGTTTATCGGAAGGATATTGCAGCGCATCCACAAAACAACTATGAATGATTATACTAAGTTGGCTTTTTATCGGATTTAAATACTCGCTAACACCGTAAATTTTAGTTTGAGGCATAATGATGGTTATTGATTATCAGTTTTCGTCTTTTGAGTGCAATTCTTCATTCATCAACTTTTCTTGATAATAGCTTTTTAATAAATTTTCCAACTGCGCTTCGGGGCAACATTCAATTAATGCTTCAAAAACCTCAAATAATTTAGCTGCGCTATCTCCCAATAATGGGCTTAATCCCCAAACATCTTGTACCCAGTCTTGAGGATGAGTCTCTTCAAAAATCATCCGTTCTAAAAGTTGTTTTGCTTCAGTTTTTGAAATAGACATTTTGAATCAATGAACAATGAACAATGAACAATTATCACCCTTATAGTGCCGATCTTCAATGGGAGATGGGGGAGTATCAAGCAATGGTTCCTAATCTTTATCGGCAATAGTGTTGGGATTGTTTTTATTTAAGCTTATATTTTGTGGCTGTCAACACTTTTTTCAAAGTAAAAATCACATTTTTTCAGAATTAATGTTTTTATTTTCTGAGTGTAAAATAATCTTTACAATCTTTAATAATATGAATTTTCGATAAAGTATAGATTCTTTTAGCTCTCGTTAGCGAAAAAGCTGTTTGAGCGACGCAGTAACTAAGTAACGACAGCTGAAACCACGCACTAGATTATATTTGTCAACTTAAATACTTATCATCTTTTTTGTTTAACAAAAAGTCCCTATTAAACCAGTTGTCTAATCAAACTATTCAAAGAGGAAATGATGAAAGTCGCGACTAGCTTATTCTTAACATCTTACCAACGTCAGTTATTGCAAAAAAACCTAGAACAAAATTTACGTCCAGAATTTCGTCGTCGTATTCACATTATGTTACTTGCAGACGCAGGTGAATCACAGGCACAAATATGCAAAAAACTAGGATGTTCTCAAGAAGCTGCACGATACTGGATTTCTGTAGTCAAGACAGGTAAATTTTATAAGTGGAATGATTCCCCAATTGGAAGACCAAAAATAGTCAACGAACAGTATACTCAACGTTTGAAAGAACTTGTAACCACAAGCCCGCGAGAATACGGTTATGCATTTGAACGTTGGACGGCACAATGGTTAAACAAACATCTTGCAAAAGAATTAGGGATTAGTTTTAGTAATTATCATATTACTCGTTTGCTTAAGTCGATGGGGCTTTCTACCAGAAATCAAAACAAATCGCAAGCATGAATAAATCGAGAGATTTTATCAACTGATGTTGGTGATTTGCTGTTGGGCGATTACCTTCGGCTTTGGCTTAGTCTAACGACTTACTGCGCGAACGCTTAAGGCCAACATTTTCCTTAAAACTCAGTTAAAACTGACAATTTTGAGCTTGCTGCATGGAATTATCTGCTGTAGCGACAGGTGTATCTGCTGTAAATATAATTTCACCTTTATCGTTTTTTATCCACCCCGTAGCTTCTACAATACGTAGTGGTTTTTCTGTAGTTGTTTTAAGTTCAATATCTCTATTAGATAAGCTGTTTTCGCGATTTTTTTGAGGATTTATCCAGTCAACTCGCACCGCTGAAGGTGTAAGAAAATCTTGCGGTAAGGGCGGTAAACCACCACGGCCAACTATAAAAAATTGGTTTTGAGCATAACCTGGACTATAGCAGCCTTGAGCTAATTTAGTATTAATAGGTATAGAGGGTAGCTCGGCTAATTCATTATTAGGATTAATGTCAGGAGTATTAATTTCTACAGTACCATCTATGCCTAACTCGGAACTTGCACTAATATCGCTAATCTGTTGAGTAGGGTTTTGTCGAATTTGAATACCGAATATACCGGAAGCGGTAATTTCAATATTGCCACCTTCACCTTCAAAAGCATTAGCAGTAATATCGCTGTTTTCATTTGGAATAGCGACTACAAAACCATCAGGGGCATTAATTTTTATGTTACCGCCGTCTCCATCTCCACCCCCCATACCTGCTCTGGTAGAAATTCGGCTACCATTTCGTAATAATAATAGTTCTTTTAAATTTAGAATAATATTACCGCCCTTTCCCGATTCAGTTTGAGCTTCAATATCGCTTTTATCTAATAAAATTTTGTCAGCATTAATGATAAGTTCCCCACCCTTACCGGAACCAGTAGAACTACTATTTATTCCTGCATTATCTTTGACTTGCGAATTTTCTAATTGTAGTAAAGAAGTATTAATGGTAAGTTTACCGGCATTTCCCTGTAAATTTTTTGGATCGATACCAATTCCCCCTTTGTTGCGTAAAATAATTTCCTCTGCCGTAATTGTTATTTCTCCACCATTCCCGTTACCTATAACAATGGTACCTAAACTATTAATTTTATTAGGATTATCATTAATAAATTCAAGCTCGTTTTCAAACAAGATAGAACGAGCTTCAACTATAATTTGTCCGGCATTACCTGTAGAATTGCCTTCAGCATTAGCAACAATATTATTGCTATTTTTGAATTTTATTCGATCGGCTTGGAGTCTAATTTCTCCAGCATTTCCTTTCCCGGAGGTGTTGCTAGCAATAGTATTGTTATTTGTCAATAAAATAGAATCAGCATTAATATTAATATTTCCGGCATTAGCTTGAGAGTTTGGATTTTTTGCATTAGCAGTTATTGTTGCACCATTTTCTAATACCAGCGAACCAGTATTTAAAGTTATTTCACTAGCATTGCCTTGCTGATTTGAGTTGCTGTCGCCATTCAAAGTACCACTTTGTCCAATAAATATTTTATTGACAGCATTTAGTACTAACTTTCCAGCATTACCATTCCCTTCGGTACTAATCAAAAAGCCACCATTTTGTAGTGAAACTGAATTGGCATTAATAATGGTATCTCCTCCATTACCATTTTTTTTGCTATAGTTCTGAATGCTACCGTTATCTACAACTAAGGTATCTGCCTCAATTTTTATTCTTCCGCTGTTACCACTACCTTCAGTAACGCTACTTATTGCCCCATTTTTTACCGATAAAGAGTTTACTTTAATATTAATATTTCCAGCATTTCCAGTACTCTTATCACCAGTAGTTTTATTATCGATTCCACCTTGAATAAAAAGTGAGTCAGCCTTGATATTAATATCACCATTATTACCAGCACCACTCGTTGTTTGAATAATACCGCTATTTTTGACTACTACAGAACCTTTCGCATCGATATTAATATTACCAGTATTACCAGCACCACTCGTTTTTTGAATAATGCCAGTGCTTTCTATTTCAAAATTATTTGCTGTGGCGATCGCAATTGGTTCCGAATCTTTTCCCTCTGTATTATTACTTGTAATCTCGGCACCAGAAAACAACATAGAATTTGCTGATGCAGTAAATTCTTCTCCTTTTGTATCAATGATAAAACTTTTTGAGATGTTATCACCAAGCCTGATATCACCTTTACCGTTTCCATCACTATCAGCTTGCAACACCATACCCAAGCGATTATTCGTAGATTGAATATCACCTTTTGACAATTCAATATCGTTATCGGCTTGAAGCGTTAATCTGACTGGAGTATTATTTTGTGTTTTAATATCAATTTCTTCAGCTTTGATATTTCCTGCTTCACTACCCGTATTACTGGCAGCAATTTTTACATTATTTCCCCTACTCAACTGCTTTTCTACGGTAGAAATATCTAATATAGTCTCAGTTTGTGCTGGTTGATAAATTGCGGAATTATCACTGTTAGACGTGCTATTAAAACTGCTTACCGAGCTAAATAATATATTACCTGAATTTACCAACCAATTACCATTCAAGCCATTATTCGCATTAGTATCAACAGCTATACCCGTAATATCCAAAAAATTGCTTCCAGAAGTTTCAACTAAACCACCATTCCCATTATTTAAACCACCTTTGGCGCTGAAACTTCCATAAGCGCGAGTTGATTCTGTAGCCGTAACCGTAATTTTACCGCCATCTCCTGTAATCAGTGCGTTACTCTGTAAAGATGCTTTTGGATCGATATAAGTTGCAATTGTATTTAAATTTCCAACTTTTATTTCTCCTCCACCTGCACTTCCCGAAACGTTAAACAAGGAGCTTTCTAATAAACCAATTCTTTCTGCCAATACAATTATTTTACCGCCTGTCCCCGTTTGTATTGAAGCATCAATATTACCTTTATTTATAACACTTCCAATATTCCTAGAATTACTATAGATAATATTGTCAGTTTGAGTCAGGCTTAATAATTCTCCAGTTTGTCCCAAACTTGCAAAACCTTCATTTCCGATGGCAGCAATAGATATTTGTCCGCCGTCAGCTTTCAACGTACCCGTATTTTCAAAAATATTGCTAATTAAAGTAATATTATTTCCAGTATTAACACTCAAACTACCGGAATTATTAATATTACCTGTTTGATTTTTACCATACTGCAACCCAAAAGGAACATTCACGCTTAATAAAGGTTTATCCAGAGGATTAATTGCACTAAATTCCTTGCCATCATCAAACTTAAAACTATCAGCAGTACTGCCTATAAAAGAACCACCAATATCAAGTGTGGCATTTTCACCAAATACAATCCCGTTAGGATTTATCAAAAAGAAATTAGCCGTACCGTTAGCTTTAATTAACCCATTAATTTCAGATATTGACTTACCAGTAACTCGATTAATAATATTTTTAATCTCAATTGGATTATTAAAATAAGCTTCACCACCATTTGGAACTCCAAACTTTTCAAAGCTGTGAAAAAGATTGTTTCGGGATCGAGTTCCGCCGGTGATATTGTAAATATTTCCTTGTTGAAAAACCTGGGAATTTGAAGGTAAAGTGGTGTCTGGTTGAACTTGAGCAAAAGCTGCTTCTTGTTGTGAACTAAAAAGCACACCCAGCGTCAGCATTATCCAACCCCATCGACTACGGCTTTGTTTTTTAATAATTGATAACATATTATGTCCTGTTCACTGTTCCCTACTCCCCATTCCCTAGTTTCTCTAAAGCCAATTCCCAATCAAAACATAAGGTGCCCAAAAGTAAGGAATACTGTATTCTTCTTGCTTTAATAAAGTTAACTGGGCATTGCGTAAAGCTTGTGCTTTAGTAATATTAGGCTTAGTTAACTCTTGATAAAACTGTCCCATTAATTCGGCAGTAGAAGCATCATTTAAAGCCCATAAAGATGCAACCGTACTTCTTGCACCTGCTTGGATAGCTACACCAGCAAGCCCTAAAGCAGCCTCATTATCTCCAGCAGCAGTTTCGCAAGCGCTTAAAACGAGTAACTCAATCGCTTTGGGAAGATTTTCCTGCCTATCTCGAAGCCATTTACTAAGCTCTTTGACTTTTATCCGCCCATCGTATGCTAAAAGGAATGTTTCATTGGAATTAGAACTGAATTGCCCGTGAGTTGCTAAGTGAACTACAGAATAAGATTTTTTGTTAACCTGTTTTTCAACAGCATCACTGGTAAATTCCTGATTGAGAAGTATTTTAGCATCAGATACGTGCGACTTAATTTGCTGCAATTCTTGCTCAACATAATCAAGTTTAGGAAAATTCAAGCGTTTTTCACTTAATCCAGCAGTTAATAAATTCAAGCTTGTTTTTTGCAATGGTTTTAATTCGTATAGTTGTAAACCTGGGCTTAGGGCAATACTATATTTTTCTATCAGATACTGTTTGCCATCGTAAAGAGCGGCAGGAGGGATATTACGTAAAGAACCATCAAGTACAAAAATTAAACTATTAACTTTACTATTTTCTAAATATTTTTCTGCTGGTTGAAGCAACCAACTATATAACTTGTGAAACTGCGCTCGATCGTCGTTTCCAATCTTACGTTCCTCGATATCAGTTCGTAATTTTTTAATAGTTTCTTCTACCTTATTTTTTGATATAGAAGTAGAGTAGCTTACAAGAGATGAATTGGGTAATTTTATAATAACTTCTAATCGGTCTGGTAAAATAATTGGATAAATTATAGCTGCTTTTAAATTATCTTTATCAATTACATCATCAAGTACAACTTTGGTATTAAAACAAGCAGAATTAAAAAAATTATCGATTTCTGCTAACTGAAGAGATTCAATTACTTCACGAGCAACAATCAGTTGTTTTTGGCTTTGTTTGTTATTTTCTACAGATTTTAAAATTAAATCCACGTACTGTCTGTATACTGGTTCTATACTCTCGCGGAAGGAAAATTGCACGTTAGAATCTATAGCAACCAAATCGCTACGCAAAGATTTAAGAATTTGCCATGCTGCATCATAGGATTTAAGCGCTTTATTAATATCTCCCTCCTCTTTGCACAATCTTCCCATTTGCCACTGCAATTGATAGGTAATATCTTCAGCCCTAATAGAATTAGATATATTTAATGCTTTTTTCGTCAATTGCTCGGCTTCTTTATATTGTTTGTTTTGTTCGTAAAGTTCGCCAAGATTCCCCAAAGCGTATGACTCTGCTCGTTTATCCTTAATAGTTTTGGCTTGTTGAATTGCTGTAGATAATATTCGAGCAATATTCAACTGCGAAGATTTTTTTATCGTAATTTTATCTTGAAATTGTTGCAGCGTTTTAGCAAAGTTTATCCTTGTATAAATCGATTGACGGCTGGGAATTAAATTTGGCAATTCAGCATTTATTTGGGGAATTAATTGTTTCGCAATATCTAAATTTTCTATTTCTACAAGCAAACTCAAAAGATTTAATTGAGCTTGTAAGCGTAAACTTGAGTTTGAAGGTGCTGTATTAACTGCTTCCTGATAATAGTTAATTGCTGTTTTAGCATCTTTTTTTTGCTGAATGCTAGCTAAATTGCCCAGACTAATTAAAGTTTCCGCGATTTCTCGATCTGCTTTTACTTTATATGCTATATCAAAACTTTGCTGCAAAACCTTTTTCGATTCATCTAAGTTACCAATAATTCTTAAAACATCGCCGACGCTACGCAAGCCAACAGATTTGAAAACGGAATTTGGTTGTTTTTCTAAACTTTCTCGAACCGAAATCAAAGTCTTTTGCGCTTTCAGAAACAATCCCAAAGCCTGCATAGCTTGGGCTTGATTTATACGAGATTGAATTAAAGCTGGTTGTAAATTCAGTTGCGAATAAATTTTTTCAGCATTTTGCCAATTGATTATTGCATTTTGAAATTGTGCTTGTGAAAATTGCAAGCTTCCTTTTATATCTAATGATTGAGCGTAAACTTTATTTTTTGGTAAATGCTGCAATAAATTAAATGAAAGATCGATCGCTTTTTCTGCTTCTTGCCATTGTCCTAATTTTTGGTAAGCTAAAGAAATATTGCTTAAAATCATGGCTTGATTTAATTTGTTTCCATCAGCTTGGTATATTGAAGCTGCCTGTTTCAATAAATTTACTGCTTCGGAAAATCTTCCTGTATCGTAATATATTTTACCTTGTTCGATTAAGTTTTCTGTTTCGGAATTAATAAATTTTGGAGTTGCTAAAACCGGAGATAGTGTAATTAAAAATAACGATATTAATAGTATTAGACATAAATGCTTGAATCTCTTCATAAGTTATTTTTGCTATTTTAGGAAATATTAAACATCGTTAGTTTAATCGAATTATCTTTAAAAGGACGGTTTTGACAAACTCCATCTTTTAAAGTAGATTAATTGCGAAAAAAAATAGGGCTTTAGCCCTACTACAAACTGAAATTTTATCGCAAATATTCAACAAATTTTCCTAAATAGCCATTGTTAGTTAACAGTTGGGTAAGCCCTGTTAATAAGGCAGAGCTTGATTACTACCGATATTTAACAAGTAATTCTCCAATTCACCTTGCTCGTTACAGTTGAGATTTACCTGTAAAAGATCGCCAGTATTGCTGAAAGCGACCTTTATTGCATCACCAAAGGAACCTACTGTTAATACAATCTTGTCGGTAGCATTAATAATTTCATCTTCCCCAAGGGTGAAATCTGTAATTACATCGTTACCAAATTCAGAAGATAAAACAAATTTATCTTTACCTGCTCCACCAGTCAAAGTATCGTCACCTTTTAAACCGTCGATGATATTATCTTGTTCGTTACCT
>JBARZF010000501.1:0-8049 GCA_049649675.1 Rivularia sp. (in: cyanobacteria)
TTGAAATCAAAGATGAAATAACTCCTCTACCACGCTTTTCAACTCCTTTAAACTTAGCAGCTTACCGACTCGGAGAAGCAAGAATGCAAATTTACAATATTTGTAATATTGATGATAAAAGTTGTTCTAAAAATAAAAGTGTCATAGGGAACGGGGAACGGGGAACGGGGAACAGAGGAAATGATAATACTAATAAATAAAGTGATTTTCTCAGCTTGATAATAGTTGTAAATAATCAACAAATACTATGTTTCTCAAAACTGATATTTAAGGAGTCTCAAATTAAAAGAATATCCAATGCTCCCACGACAAATTAGTTTTTTATTCCGCAGGAATTATTATATATAATAAACTCCGCATCATTTAAAAAAATATTCCCAATTCCCTACTTTAAAATCATGACTAAAGATTCAACATCATTGAGAGACAACGAAACAGGGCTTACCGAATGGGAAACCCGAATGGCTAAACTAGTCGGTTTTGATGAATCCACTCCCGCAGATATAGAAGATGAATCTCTGACAGATTCAAATTCGCACCAGCAACAAATGGAGCTAAATAACAGTGCAACCCAACAACCACTTTCTGCGAATCCCTTTGCTAAAGCAGGTTTAGTAGGTGCTGGTACTTTAGCTGTAGTTATGTTTGCTGGGGGATTTTTATCTCAAATGATGAGCAACGATAAGCCAAATCTCGCGCAAAATGCCATCCGCAGCCAAACCCCACCAAAACCAAAAACAAAACCTCGTCTCGAACAATTGCAAGAAGAAGTCGAGGGATTAAAAACCAGATTAGCGCTTTCCGAACAGCTTGATGCGGTAAAAGCTGCACAGCAAAAGCTGAGAATGACTAAACCTACACCGTCAACACCCCGCATCGCAGCCAAACCGACTCCCCAAGCAAAACCGCGAACAATTCCTCGTGATGTATCATTGTCAATGATTCGTGCCAAACCTCAACCACCACAAATACGCATTATTGAAGTACCCAAAATAGTCAAAGTTGATCGCATTGTTAACGTACCGCAACCCAAACCACAGCCAAAAAAAGTTGCAAAACCAGCACCGACAATACCAGTACTACCTCAAATCGTACCACCACCCGAACTACCCGCACCCATACCTCAACAACCATTAATAGAAATCGCCCCACCACCCGAACCTAATCCCATGCAAGAATGGGCAAGATTAGCAAAATTAGGTAGTTACGGACAGGTTTCTTTTGGTGAAAATCGGACTGTTAGCAATCGAACATCGCCTCAAAGAGTCGAAGTAGCTAGAAAAGTTGAAGAAAAAGAAGCTGTAACCAAACCACAGAGAGAAACACCAACCCGTACAGCCCGTCAATCAACTAGAAGAAATCCTAAAACAATACCCGTAGGTAGCAGTGCCAAAGCAGAATTAGCTACGCCACTATATGGTGAAACTACCAAGTTTGGTAGGGAACGCAGGGAAGAGAGTGAAGACAACAACGTTTACGTAGTGCGTTTAAAACAATCATTAAAAGCCACAGATGGTACCACAGCATTAGTAAAAGGAAGTCAAATATTTACCAAAATAGACTCCATTTCCGAAAACGGATTAATGCAATTAAATATAGTTAAAATAACAACACGAGAAAACGGCGAAATCGTAGAAAAAACCGTACCTCAAGATGCATTAATGATTCGCGGTAAAAAAGGTAAACCATTAATAGCCAAGCAATATCGTAATAACGGTTCATCTGTAGCTCGAAGAGATGCAGCATTGTTTGGTTTAGGTGGACTTGGTAAAGCCGCAGAATTAATTAACCGTACCCAATCAGAAGTAGTCACCGGCGAAAACGGAACAGTAGCCGTCACCAATGTCAACCGCGATCCCAGCCTAGCAGCCGGTATATTTGAAGGCGGAATGAAAGCCGTAGTTCCGCAAATATCCCGTCGCAATCAACGAGCCATTTCTCAAATGTCCCGCAAAACAAACATTTGGTATCTACCCCAAGGGAAAGAAGTCGAAGTATTTGTGAATCAAGAAACGCAAATTTGATGTTGGTGGTTAGTTGTTAGTTGTTAGTTGTTAGGAATTGGAAGTGAGCGGAGGAAGCGGAGGAAGAAAATAAATAATTAAGAAATAAAATTAATTGCCTCCCCTGCCTCCCCTGCCTCCCCTGCCTCCCCTGCTCTCTTCCCCCCTCTCCCCATCCCCATCCCCTTTCATGAAAAACCCCCTCAACATCCTCCCTCTCACTTCCTTAATTTTCTCCGCAACAAGTATCCTAATGGCAGGTACTGTATTCGCCAATAATGCCGTTTTGCGTTCAATATTTTCCTGTCAAGCTCAAGGTTTGGGAGGTGCAATTCCTACTATTAAAGTATGGTACGAACAAGGTACAAATTTAAGTTTTATTCCTGCGGGAGAAACAATCAAAAAAGTTTGGTTAGACGATCCATCACAAGTTACTTTAGATTTTGATGGCCCAATGTGCGTACAATTTGGTGAAGACGCTGACACGGGAGATTGCGAAGACTCCGCAGCCAACGTAATTCATCTGAGAAGAATCCAAAAACTCGATATTCCCGGACTTCCCGATACTGACAATACGCTTTTAACCGTAATTACAGAAGGAAACGGTAGAAAAAGACTCTACGCATTCCGAGTACTTTATCAAGAAGGTAGTCCCGAATATAACACCTTAGCAGTATTTGAAGACCCCCCAAATTTCGGAGAAACACCCTGCGTGAGAGTTGAACAGTGAACAGTTATCAGTGAACAGTGAACAGTGAACACTTACCAGTTTAAATAGTTTATTCTCCCCATCTCCCCATCCCCCCATCCCCCTATCCCTTCCTCCTCTCCCATCCCCAAAGCCCAATGCCCAATGCCCCCAACAACCAACACAACCAATCGCCCCAACGCACATATAAAGTTTGCGTTTGTCGTCGATAAATGGTTTCGGCGTGAGTTTCGTAGGTATCGTGTCCCGATATCCACAATGTTTTTCCGTGGGGATTTACAAATGCTGAATATCCGGTATTCGTTGCTCTTACTGCCCATCTATCGTTTTCTATCGCTCGCATGATATCTTGAGCGTGATGCTGAAACTGCATGGCTGCACTATAGGGGTCATTATTAGAAGCTGTAAGAATAAATTCCCCACCCTTTTGTGTTTGATTGCGGAATTGTTCGGCAAAGGCTGAACCATAACAAATACCAACTACAGCATTACCAAAAGGTGTTTTAACAACTTGATTGAATTTTCCCGGTATTTGTCTTGCAGTTACCGGAGATAATCTATTAATAATACCGCCTAAAATATTTTCAAAGGGAATATATTCTCCCAAAGGTACTAGTTTCTCTTTATCGTAATGACTAACAACTTCACCTTCACCTGTAAAAGTAAATAAACTATTGGTATACCTATTTCCCCCCTGACTCTTATAACCCCCAACCCAAGCTAAAACGCCTTTTTCTCGCACTGCTGCAATCAAAGGGCTACGAATAATTTCATCTTCAAAAAACGGTAATGCACCTTCTGGAGTTAAAACTGCTTCTACACCTTGGTTGACTAAATTCACATAACCCTGTGTATAATTTTGTCTGATGCGTTGCTTGCCTTCAGGTTTAAATTTTAGTCTGTTGGGGATATTTCCCTGCACTATTCCTACTTTTAAAGCCGTTTCCGAAGGTTGGGAAAGGGGACGAGAATACAAGCCCAAACCAATTAAATGACAGGAAATAAATAATATAATTGCAATTATTCCCAATTGCTGAAAACTCTTACTATCTCTATCTTCTAATTCCGAAATATGATATTTTTCTTTATAACTTTGAGAAGAAAAACGAATATTCAAAGCTTCTGCTAACAACCCATTTACTGCAACGATCGCCGCCGTTACTGCTGTAGGTCCCGAAATTTGACCTAAATGTAAAATTACCAAATTATGCGGTGACTGGGTGTAAGAAAGCGAACTCCACCATAAGGGGCCTGCACTCCAAATTCTTTCTAAAGCACACCAAATCGCCGTACCAATGAGGACGCGAATTAAAGGATTTTGAGTTGAAAATATGCTCGTTAACTTAGCCCAAAGCATAACTAATATGCCTCCCCAAAAGGAGATAAAGAACCAGGCAAATAATGCGATCGCAATACTTCCCAACCAAGGTACACCCAGCCAAGTTAATGGATGAAGCCCGGTAATCCAATACAATGCTGTTCCGTGATAACCCAAAGCCCATAGGAGAGGGGGAGAGGGGGAGAGAGATTTGTTTTTTTGTTTTGGGTATTTTGGGGAATTTATAACTGTTAGCCATAGGGGAATCATT
Source organism: Rivularia sp. (in: cyanobacteria) (assembly GCA_049649675.1). Taxonomy (GTDB): domain Bacteria; phylum Cyanobacteriota; class Cyanobacteriia; order Cyanobacteriales; family Nostocaceae; genus Rivularia. The sequence goes on from JBARZF010000501.1 coordinate 4,302, forward strand.
GCAAACCAGGCTAAAAACCAAGCACCAACGGGAGCGACGGTTAAGCCCATTGCAATTCCACTGGCTAAAGCGATAATCGGTTTTGAATTTATCAGTTTGGTAAAAATATTTGATTTCATAACTTTATAAGAAGGTTCATAGCATAGCAATACCATTTCTTTGAGAAAATGTGCTTAATTCAACCCGGATAGAGAGGCTTTGTTTGAGTAACCCCAGAAAAAATCTAGGACATCTGATTATTCTTTAAAAAACTGCATCAAGGAATGAACCAAAACAATTGTAGAGACGTGATATATCACGTCTCTACATTCAGGGGTTAATACATTACCAAAATTTGATTTTATTCTTCAGTTTCTACAGCATCATCTGCTGTTTCTTCAGTTTCTACAGCATCATCTTCTGTTTCTACAGCTTCATCTACTGTTTCCACTACACCATCTGCTGCTACTTCAACATCATCTTCATCCAATGACTCATCTGATTCTTCACCACTATCGCCGGGAACTATTGCTACTCCGTTAAGAAAATCTTCTTGATCGAGACGCTGTACCCGTACTCCAGTAGCAGAACGAGATTGGATGGAAATGGCGTTAACTGCCTGCCGGATAATGATACCGCGATTTGTCACCATCATAATCTCATTGTCTTCACTAACAATATGTAAACTTGCTAATGAATCTTGAGTTTTGAGGTTTTTGAACTTAGTCGCCATTAAACCTTGTCCCGCACGGTTTTGCAAGCGGAATTGTCCAACTGGTACCCGTTTACCGTATCCTCCGGTAGTTATAACTAATACCCAAAGTCCAGCATTGCTTTCATCAGCAACTTCTACAGTTTCCGCATTCTCTGCATCTTCTGTTTCAACAACTTCGGCTTCAACAACTTCAGCTTCAACAACTTCGGCTTCAACTGCTTCAGTTTCAACTGCTTCAGTTTCAGTTCCCGTAGCTGGGGTTATGTTATTCAAAATATCGGCAGGAAGAATATCCATTCCTACCAATTCGTCACCACCTTTACGCAATTTCATGGCTCTTACCCCACGAGTTGCTCTACCCAAAGGACGTAATTGTGAGTGAGTGCAGCGGAAATGAATCGCCATACCCTTCCGAGAACCAATAATTACGCTATCTTCGGCTCTGGCTCGACGCACCCAACGTAATTCGTCTCCTTCTTCCAAGGAAATTGCTATCAAACCGTTGGCGCGAATACTGCTAAATGCAGCTAATGCAGTTTTCTTGATATAGCCACCTTTAGTAAGCATTACCAAATATTCGTCTTGGCTAAATTCGCTTACAGGTACAATCGAGGTAATTTTTTCTTCTCTAGGAATCGGTAGCATTTGTACGATGGGCGTACCTCTACTGGTGCGAGAGCCGAGAGGTAATTGATAAGCCCTCATGCAGTAAACCACACCGCGTTCGCTAAAGAATAGAACGCTATCATGGTCGCAGCAGGTTAAGAAATGCTCGATATTGTCATCATCTTTTACCTTCGCCGCTGCTTTTCCTCTGGTAGCGCGGCTTTGCGCTTCAAAGGTATTAACCGGCATTCTCTTCATATAACCTTGCTGGGTAAGCAAAATTATGACTTTTTCATTAGCAATTAAGTCTATATCATCTAATTCCCCTTCCTTCAGAGTGATTACTGTAAGACGGGGTGTAGCGTGTTTTTCTCTTAATTGCTTAACTTCGGTTTCAATAATTTCTAATATTCGTTCTCTACGAGCCAGAATATCTTGTAAATCGGTAATTTGAAGCTGTAACTGGTCGTGTTCCAAACGAATTTTATCAGCTTCCAAAGCCGTTAATCGTCGTAACTGCATCTGCAAAATTGCATCAGCTTGCGCTTCCGACAACCCATAATTAGTAATTAATTCTCCCTTAGCCGTCGGTGCATCCGCAGCATGACGAATTAAAGCAATAATTTCATCTAAATGGGACTGCGCGATTAATAAACCTTGTAAGATATGATCTCTTTCCTGAGCCTTCCGCAATTCATAGCGGGTGCGTCTGGTAATCGATTCAATGCGGAAATCCAAGAAAACTTGTAAAAACCGCTTTAAATTTAGTAAGATGGGTTCTCCATTTACCAACGCAAGCATATTCGCGCCAAAATTAGCTTGTAGCGGAGTTAACTTGTATAAATTATTCAACACAACGCGGGGATAAGCATCGCGCTTGAGTTCGATAACTATCCGCATACCATCGCGATCGCTCTCGTCGCGAATATCGGAAATACCGTCAATCCGCTTATCGTTAACCAGTTCGGCAATTTTCTCAATTAAGGCTGCCTTATTAGTTTGATAAGGCAACTCGGTGATAATTATTGCTTCTTTTTCCGGTCTTCCACGCTGCTGGAGAGTCTCAATATTAGCTACACCGCGCATGGTAATTGAACCACGTCCGGTAGTATAAGCTTCCTTAATCCCGGAAGTACCGAGGATTTGACCGCCTGTAGGAAAATCGGGACCGTGGATATACTGAGTAGTTAATTCCATATCCGTGATTTCCGGATTTTGAATTAACGCCACCAAGCCATCAATCAATTCTCCCAAATTATGCGGCGGGATATTAGTCGCCATCCCCACCGCAATACCAGAAGAACCGTTTAAAAGTAGCTGCGGAAGTCTTGCCGGTAAAACCGTAGGTTCTTGTTGCGAACCATCGAAGTTATCAGCAAAATCAACAGTTTCCGATTCGATATCTTGTAATAAAGCGTCACTAGTTAAAGATTGCAGGCGGCATTCAGTGTAACGCATAGCCGCCGGAGGGTCGTTATCAACACTTCCGAAATTACCATGCCCCGAAATTAAAGGCGACCTCATCGAAAAACTTTGCGCCATCCGCACCAAGGCATCGTAAACAGCCGTATCGCCGTGGGGGTGGTACTTACCTAATACCTCCCCTACAACACGGGCGCATTTACGAAAGGGACGGTCAGCCATCAACCCCAATTCGTGCATAGCGTAGAGAATGCGACGATGCACAGGTTTCAGACCATCCCTGGCATCTGGCAAAGCGCGACCGACAATCACGCTCATCGCATATTCCAGATAAGACCTGGACATCTCGTTTCGCAGATCCGTCGGGATTATCCGCTCCTGAGAGGTTGTCATAACCTAAAAAACTCCAAAAATCGCAAATTTAGGGCTTAAATCAGAAAAAAAGCCAAATTATTCCAAATGATGCTTGAATAATCGCCATTATTTGGTACAATTTTAGCACATTTTGCGTATTTTTGCAGTTAATGGGCATTGAGAATTGGGCATGGGGCATTGGGCATTAATTTGTAGGGTGTGTGACGGCTACGAGAATTTTAGATACAACACCTTAATTTGATATTGCCGTCACGCACCATCCTGGTATGGTATTAGCTTTGAGTAATAATACGGAATGCATATAGGGATGGATGTTGTAACTAGGGAGCAAGATGCTCCCACTACGGAATTAATTGGAATGACTCTAGCTTCTAACTTCTAACTGCTAACCTTCTTTGCAGCAACAATTAAAGCTTCAGCTTCCACATCCTTCGTAGGAATCATATTTGCAATACCCAAACTCAAACTTATATAAGCAATCTTCAGGCTTTCAACTTCACCCTGTATCAATTGAGCAACATAAAACGCCCCATCAGCATTGGTATTAGGTAAAATAACGGCAAACTGATTTTCTCGATAGCGAGATGCTAAGTCAATAGCTCGCTTAGCGCAATTTTTAATCACCTGAGCAATTTCAATTAAACATTCATC
>JBARZF010000502.1:0-21071 GCA_049649675.1 Rivularia sp. (in: cyanobacteria)
TTTAGCTCTAGCAATCGTCCCAGAATTCAAGATAGGGCTTTGTGGTTTCAAACTGCTGGTGACTCTAATTTTTCTAATAATCCACCCACAAACGAAAACTATGGTAAAGCCGAACCACTGTTTTTCATGAATCGATTAACAAAAGGAAGTACAATTACTGTTCCTTCAGGAGCTAATTACAGCGAAGGTAACTTGGAACAACCACTTTTGGTTCCGATATTGCAAATCCATATGCCAGACGACAGATGGACTAGAAGCAGTGGCGAGCCAGGTGATGACAGAAGTAGTCTACCAAACGACCGAGACAGAGGTCTCGCAATAGATAGAGATTGGCTACCCGAAGCTATTCCCACCACGACAAACCTAACCATAGCAGCAGGTGATACACCAGCACGCTCTACAGAATCTAATGGTGGTTTGGAAAACTTTGTGCGCTATCTAGAAAGATGGCAAGAGCTAACAAGACGCACCAAAATAAACCATAGTCTCAGCGGTTCGTTAATCCAATACAAACGCAGTGCTTATGCAACAGCACCTTGGCAAGTCATACAAGAAAGAAGCGGAAATAATGCTTTGAACGGTAGTATCTTTAACTTCCGCCCATTCTACAGAACCAATAATACTGGAGGAGGAAACACAGGAGAAGGTATGACACCTTTTTACACCCCACCAAAACGTCAATGGGGTTTTGATGTTGCTTTGTTACCTCAAACACCCGACTTATTTGCTCAACAGTTTACAACACCCCCATCTAACCAACCTAAAGAGTTCTTTAGAGAAGTAAGTCGTGATGATGACTGGGTAAAAACCTTGCTTTGTGCAAAAACGTTGAAAATAGACTCTAGAAATAGAGTCTCTCTTGATGGCAATAATGCAGTTCCTGAAGATCAACGTCCTACTGATTTTTGTAAAGCTAATACAGGTGGCTAATCGAACGACTTACTTGTTTGGATAAGCAGCATTCACAAATAAATAAAGGGTTAACGTAATAGGAGCATCTCGCTCCCTATTCAAAACTAGCGAGCGAGATAATAAGATGAAAATTTTTCCTTACTTCCCTATTCCCTAACTAAACCCAAGCCATTTTTTCTCTTTTTTCTTAACTCAAAACAGAATTTATGCTTAAACGAAAACTTCGCCACGTACCTTTTAAGAATAATCAAACGGGTTTCACGATTATCGAATCTTTAGTTGCAGTTATTGTACTTGGTATTTTAATGACTGCGATCGCTCCTACAATAGTTCTTTCAACCGCAACCCGAATTCAATCAAGGCGCATAGAACTTGCTACTCAAGCAGCTAGAGCTTATATCGATGGAGTTAGTACTGGAAATATTCCCGCACCTCCAGTTACCAATATTGAAAAAGTCAAAGCCCCCAGAGTCAGCTTAGTTTGCAGAAAGAACGATTTAGAAAAAGACAAAGGTTACTGCTCCTCTCCTAAAGAATCTTCCTATAGAGTTTTTTGCGTTGATGGTGATGCAGATAATGAATGCTCGAAAGATAATCCTAAAGATATGATTGTTCAAGCATTTGGTTTTAACTCTAGCTCTGACGAAGCTTCACGGGGCTACAAAATGAACATTCGCGTTTATAGAGCAGATGCTTTTAAAGATAGCGAAGCTCTCGAAACGAATGATACTAATAAAAATAAGGATAAAAAAGCAACACAATCTACTTTTAGTGGTGGAATCGGAAATCGTAAAGCACCCCTAGTTGAAATGACTACTGAAATTGGTACAAGTCGAACTAGTTTTGAGGATTTTTGTTCTCGTTTAGAAGTGTACCAAGGTAGAGTAAAAAACGGCAATTTGAATTCTAAATGTAAATAAGATAATTAATAAAATATCAAATAATGATAAAACAACTTTCTTCTATTCTTAACTTTAATTTGAAGCCAAAAATCTCAAATTTAAGAGATAATAATCATGGTTTTACGCTGATAGAACTTTTAGCAGCAATGATTCTAGCAAGTTTAATAATAACGCCTTTGCTAGGATTCATGATTAATATTTTAGATACAGATCGTAAAGAACAAGCTAAAGCAAGCTCAGAACAGGAAATACAAATAGCGCTAGATTATATAGCTCAGGATTTACAACAAGCTATTTATGTATACGATGCTAAAGGAGTGAAAGCAATAGGAGATGAACTACCTTCTAAACCTGACAGAGTACCGGTATTAGTGTTTTGGAAACGAGAATTTATAGAAGAAGCAGTTCCTGTTAAAAATAGTAAAATTAGTAGAAAACTTAACGACAGTTTTGTTTACTCCCTTGTGGCTTACTATTTAATAAAAAGTGATACAAAGAATAATGATGGAAAATGGTCTAAGCAGTTCCGTATCGCTAGATTTGAATTAAAAGATGGAATAATCGATCCTGATAATCCAGGTACTCCAACTAATCCCAGGTATCTTCGAGATTATCAACCGAGTCAAGGTTTTGATTCATTTAAGCTTAACGATCCTAGAATTACAGGTACTCTAGAAGATAAAATGAATGCCTGGGAAAGTGATGGTACGCCCGATTCTAATATGCCAGTGCTAGTTGATTACATTGACGCAAGTCAAGAAAATTATCCAGAACCTGTAGATTGCGAGAGTGTTTTTAATTTAGATAATTATCCAAGTACAAAGAAAACAGATAAAAGAAAATCATTAACAGTTCCAGCTTTTAAAGATACTTATAGTTATTCAAGCAGCGCAAATTTAAAAAAATTAGGTAACGGTAGTTTTTACGCCTGCGTTAATATCGACCAAGTATCAGCTAAAGTATTTCTCAGAGGTAATGCTTATGCCCGAATAAATGATAAAGATACAGACTATGAAAAAAGTATCAAAAATACTGCCTATGCCGAAAATCGTAAATCTTATTTCCCAACTGCAAGCGTTCAAGTTAAAGGCAGAGGATTACTTGGAGTTGAGTAATTAAAGTATTTTATGGTCTTGTCATAAACTATTTATAGCAGTAAAGAGGTCATTTAAAAATTCCTAATCGTTCAAATCAGTACAAGTACATCAATCCCGATTTTGTAGATTTCTTATTTAATAAAACATAAGTATTTACTAAGTTGATACAACTTTTTTAAGAGAACTATTTAAACAGCTAATGAAAAGTCATTTATTCCCAAATAAACTACAGCAAAATTGCGAGAATATAACGCCAAGAAATATATTTCATCAACAGCCTTATCGAACTAATCGGAATACTTCAAGTAGCGGATTTACTTTGCTTGAAGTATTAGTAGCCATAGTAATTGTAGGTATTCTGTCTGCAATAATTGGACCTAGTTGGCTGGGATTTATAAATATACAGCATCTCAATAAAGCTAATGACAACGTGTTTTCTGCATTACAGGAAGCACAACGACAAGCAAAAAAGACCAAACGTGGTTACAGCGTTAGCTTTAGAAAAAACAATAAGAATACAAATATTGTAGAATATGCAATTTATCCTACAAAGAACATCTTTGATGAAAAGGATAAGGATGTCGATCCTGATGACGTGAAAATTTGGAAGCCGTTAGGAGAAGAATTAGGAATAAACCCAGAAAAATTCTTAGTAGCAACTAACTTAACAGACAAAAATAATGCAAAGGGTGATAAAGTTAAATCTCTGTCAGAGACAAAAACAATTGCCTTTGATTATAGAGGTACTTTACCTTTACCCAAAGATGCTGAAATGCCTTTCAAGATTGTATTGGCAACACCAAATAAACCAAACAGCAACAAACCTAGTGATGCAAAACGCTGCGTTATTGTAGAAACATTAGTAGGAGGAATACGAACTGCAAAAAACGAAGATTGTGATAATAATACTTGGCGGTAATAAAAACTAAAAAAAACCAATAAAAATACTGAAGCAACAACTGCACCTGAAGACGAAAATTAATACACTGGATGTAGTTTTATATTTCTATTTCCATCTGAATTGTAAATCACTACAGTTCTCTTTTATCTACCTTAGAATACATAACCTTAACATTAATACTTAAACAAGCGCTATGACAGAGTGCATAAACTTTACCGTAGCTATTCCCACATACAACGGTGCAAGTAGATTACCAGAAGTTTTACAAAGACTGCAAAATCAACTGCAAGCCGAAAATATCTCTTGGGAAATAATAGTTGTCGATAACAACAGTACCGATAACACGGCAGAAATTGTAAAACAATATCAACAAAACTGGCAGCATCCCTTTCCTTTAAAATACAGCTTTGAACCCAGACAAGGTGCCGCATACGCCCGCGAAAGGGGAGTTACCGAAGCCAAGGGTGAAATTATCGGTTTCCTCGATGACGATAACTATCCCGTATCAAACTGGGTTGCCAAAGCTTATGAATTCGCTCAAAAATATCCCAATGCCGGAGCGATCGCCAGTCAAATCCATCCCAACTGGGAAGTTGAACCACCCGAAAATTTTCAACGTATCGCGCCATTTTTAGCAATTACCGAAAGAGGTAATACACCGTTACTCTACCAACCAAAAAGCAAACTATTACCCCCTTCAGCAGGAATAGTTATTCGCAAACAAGCGTGGTTAGAAACCATACCCGAAAAATTAGTTTTAACGGGCAGAGCTAACGGTAATATGCTCACCGGCGAAGATACCGAAATGCTGTCTTACATTAAACAATCAAATTGGCAAATTTGGTACAATCCAGAAATGGAAATTTACCATCAAATTCCTCGTTGGCGCTTGCAAAAAGAATATTTATTTCCCTTTTTCAAAGGAATTGGATTAAGTCGCTACGTTACTAGAATGGTTGATATCAAACCATATTTAAAGCCAGCAGCAGTACTAGCTTATATGGCGAACGACTTACGAAAAATTTTATTTCATATATTTAAATACGGAATAAAAGTTAAAACAGATTTAGTTGCAGCCTGCGAAATGCAGTTATTTGTGAATAGCTTAATTAGTCCTTTTTATCTGTGGAAAAACGGATATTTTAAGAATAAATTAGAGGGGTGATTATTACCTTATTAGCCCTCACCCGTTTATGGGTGGGGCTACAATTACAAAGCCCATCTGCGTGGGCTAAAAAATGTAATTCCCTCTCTATCTCTCGTTACTAGGCTGAGCCTAGTAACGCAATTACGGAAGGCTCTGCCTTCAGTTTAGAATGGAGGCAGAGCCTCCTGAAATAGATTCCCAGCCAGAGACTGGGAACTATTTGAAACCTGCGGAGGCAGGTTTTGCCTGTGTAGCCGCGTTAGCGAAGCGTCTCCGAAGGAGATATTCAATCGCCAGGTATTTCTTCTAAGTTATCAGGAAATTCGTATCTACCAGTATGGTGCATTTATCCAATCATTAAATGTTTAATAAACACTGGAATAATAACTCTAGCAGTGGCTTTACTCTGCTCGAAGTACTGGTAGTTATTGCAGCGATAGGTATATTGTCTGCTTCTGCGGCTCCTTCTTGGCTGGCTTTTGTCAATACTCGTCGCCTCAATGCTGCTTCTGACAAAGTTCATCTAGCTTTACTTCGTGCCAAACGACAAGCCCAAAAAACTAAAACCACTTGGCAATTCAGTCTTCGCGAGCAAGAAGATATTGTGCAGTGGGCAGTTCATCCTGAGACGGTAAAGCCAAATAATGCCAACTGGAATAGTTTGGACTCTAACGTAGTTTTGGATGAAGAAACTACCCTATTTCAACCAAAATCAAGCAAATTCAGACGTATTAAGTTTGATTATAGAGGTACTGTCAAAAAACCACCCCTGGGAAGAATAACTTTATCAAGCAAACATGGCGGTAAAGCTAAACGGTGCGTCTATATTTCTACAATTTTAGGAGCAATGCGAACCGCAAAGGAACGCGATAAACCTAAAGATGGCGATTATTGTTATTAAAATGTAGTGCTTCTTAGTTAGTTACAATACATTTTTGACCTCTCTCCTTGTAGGAGAGAGGCTTCAATTCTTGTTCCCCTTTCCTTGCAGGAAAGGGGTTAGGGATAGGTCTGGGAAAAAGGCTATAATTCATTAATCTTATGGGGTGGGCAGAGAAGGCTTGCCTATTTATATATCCAGGCTTTTTTACTTGTATCCGGTTTTTTCTGAATACTTAGATTCTTTTACTCAATTCTGGATGCTAATCGAAATATGGGGAGACGTAGCAGTGCGGAGATCTCTACATTGGGTATTTTAGGGTGCGCCACATTGTTAATAATGGTGCGTTACGCTGACGAAGACAACATCCTACAAAATTTCTAAAAATCATATTTTCGTGGTTAGCTTACCCAAAATCGCCAAACAACATTTAATTATTTTTACGCGCTATCCCCAACCGGGTACAACTAAAACCCGACTAATACCTGCTTTGGGAGTCGAAGGTGCTGCAAATCTCCAACGACAAATGACAGAATACACTTTATCTAAAGTCAAAAAATTTCAAGAATCAGCTGCAATATCCTTTGAAATTAGGTTTGCAGGTGGCGATTTAACACAAATGCAAAACTGGTTGGGAACAGAATTAAATTACCAACTTCAAGGGTATGGTGACTTGGGAAAGCGGATGGAAAACTCTTTTTTGAATGCCTTTAATCAAGGTGCCCAAGAAGTAGTTATCATCGGCATTGATTGCCCTGATGTGAATGCCCAAGTGTTAGCAGAAGCCTTTGAAAAAATTCCGAATTGCGACTTATTACTCGGCCCTGCTGTTGATGGCGGCTATTATCTAATTGGGTTAAAGCGTGCGATCGGACAATTATTTATTAACATAGACTGGGGAACCGCCAAGGTATTACAACAAACTGTGGATATTGCCGAGCAACTTAATTTATCGGTTGCTTCTTTGCGAACCTTAGCTGATGTAGACCGACCGGAGGATTTACCAATTTGGCAGAACAGTTACCAGTGAACAGTGAACAGTGAACAGTGAACAGTTATCAGATATTTAAAAAGCCATAAAGCTTACTCAACACCTTTGTCCATGAACGCGGAGGGTTTTCTCGTAGAGTACCACTGTCTTCTGCAAAGAGAAAAGTTGTTAATCTCCCCATTCCCTTATAGGCAAGGGGGCTGGGGGGGTTAGGTTCCCAATAGTTTAAGGTTAAATGCAATACTGATCGCTGATAACTGCTCACTGCTCACTGCTCACTGCTCACTGTCTAATACGAAAATTTGCCCAAGACAGGTCAAATAACCTTTGCTACTGTGGTGTAATCTCGAACATAGGTGTTAAAATTTCTACCTATATTGAACCTACTTTATTTATCAACAGTAGCTAGAGTATTGGCAACAATATTCGAGTAACTTAATGTAGGACGATCGCACTTTATTGAATACGAGACTAAAAAAATGGTTAAAAGTTTGGCTACTGTAAATACTTCCCGCACTTTGAAAGTGGTAGGGATAATCTTAATTCTGTCCTTTTTAGTTGATGTTTTAATACTTTCATTTCCGTTCCAACCAACTAATAGTGGATGGCAAACTAGTTTATCTACGGCATTTGTTGACCGAGGAATTGTACCTTTAGTTGGTCTAGGTATGCTATTCGCGGGACATTGGGTTGATAGTTTCGATGATTCTAGTCCGTCAGGTATTGACTTAAGGTTTCCCGCATTAATCTTGTCAACTATCTTAGGTCTGATTTTCTTACTGATTTTCCCACTGCATCTCAACAACGTTAAACAAATTAGCGAAACCAATATTGAACAAGTAACACAAAGAGCAGAGCAAGCAGAAAATCAAGTTCAAGCTCAGCTACAGCAGGTGCAGGCCAGATTAAATACTCCTGAAGCGAAAGCTCAGATAGAAAAACAAAAAGCTCAAATCAAAGCTCAGTTTAGCGACCTGCTTAAAGACGATACGAAATACAAGGAAGCCTTAGAAAATAATAGAATTCCAGAAACGCAGAAAGAATTACTCAAGCGGTTTAAGGCTGACCCCAAAGCTCTTGATGGATTTATTGATGAGCAAAGTGACCCAACAAAACTAGCAACTCAACGCTTAAGTCAAATTCGGGGTGAGAAAGAAGCGGCTGTAGACAGAGCTAAGCAATCAGCTTGGAAATCTGGATTAAGAGTTGGTATGAGCAGCTTACTGCTTTCCATTGGCTACATAATTATCGGTTGGACTGGATTAAAAAGTAAAGGCGCAACCTCTGGTGGTGGGAAGCGTAAAGCTCCTGCACGTTGAGGAGAAATGGGGTTCGGGGGAGATTGGGGGACAAGGTGACAAGTTAGGAGTTATGAGTTATGAGTTATGAGTTATGAATTTAAAACTTATAAATTGCTTATTAGTACCCAATTCCCAATGCCCAATGCCCAATTCCCCATGCCCAATTCCCTATCTATATTTAATACAAAAATACTATTATTGTAATGATTACTATTTACATATTGACTTATAACGAAGAGTTGGATATCGCTGCTTGTATTGAGTCGGCGATGGTGTCGGATGACATTATTGTGGTGGATTCGGTAAGTAGCGATCGCACTGTGGAGATTGCGAATAGATATCCGGTTCGGGTTGTGGAACACGCTTTTGAAAGTCACGGTAAGCAACGGACTTGGATGTTAGAAAATATATCCCCGAAGTATGATTGGGTTTATATTCTCGAAGCGGACGAACGCATGACACCAGAGTTGTTTGCTGAGTGTGTGGAAGCAACAAAAAGCCCAGACTATATCGGTTATTACGCAGCCGAACGGGTAATGTTTATGAATACTTGGATTCGTCGCAGCACTCAATATCCACGTTACCAATTACGGCTGTTCCGTCATGGTAAAGTATGGTTTACAGATTACGGTCATACTGAAAGAGAAGTCTGTGAAGGAAACACCAGCTTTTTAAAAGAAACTTATCCTCATTACACTTCTGGCAAAGGCTTGAGCCGTTGGATTGACAAGCATAACCGTTATTCCACTGATGAAGCTAAAGAAACACTGCATCAATTAGAAAAAGGAAGCGTCAACTGGCGCGATTTATTTTTTGGCAAAACAGAAGTAGAACGTCGTCGCGCTCTGAAAAACGTATCATTACGAGTACCGGGTAGACCTTTGGTACGATTTTTTTATATGTACTTCCTGCTTGGAGGCTGCTTAGACGGACGTGCCGGATTCACATGGTGTACCTTACAAGCCTTCTACGAATACTTAATCATGCTCAAAGCCTGGGAAATGAAGCATATGCCTACACCTAGAGCAGTGAGCAGCGAGCAGTTAACAGTTAGAGAGATGGGGTGATGGGGAGAGAGGGTAGAGGGGGTAGAGGGGGTAGAGGGGGGAGAAAAAACTTTTTAATTATTAACTACTCCTAACTCCTAACTCCTAACTCCTAACTCCTAACTCCTAACTCCTAACTGCTCACTGCTCACTGCTCACTGCTCACTGCTCACTGACCCGTCCCCCGGTTCAAATATAAATGCTACATTTAATATAAATTAATATATTTAACTAATTTTTTCAGAATAGTCATCGGTCTTGATGGGGAAGTTTTTGCCGAGATAAAACCAGTGTGGAAGCGCTTTTGCTGCCTTTGCTGATGTGGCAAGCAGTATTTTGGAGGGCGCGGTAGTATTAGTAATATGCCTTATGAATTACAATATTGGTTTACAAATCTTAAAAATAAATTCAGGTGTATGGTGGATTAATTAGCGGCTTGCTAGGACAGGAAAATATCTTGTCTATGTCTTAGAGGTTTCTTATTCATGCAGCTTGGTTGGGTGCGGTTTTCATGGTTTCAGAACGCGGAAGCTAGTTAATTCCGGCAGATAGTTAGTTGTAATGCTGCTTAAATAATGGGTTAATCGACCTGTTGCCTTGAAGATTATAGTGGTGTGTTGTGAAGAAGAGAGTTTGTCGTCTAATCTTTTTTGTTTAATTAAAGGCAATGGCAATATAAAGGCAATGGCAATAAATTTATGGCGTAGAGAGGCAATATAATTATCAAGTCCATGATTCATTGCCAGTATTCTTGTATTCATAATACAGGCAGAAAGGAAAGCAGCCGAAAACAGGCGTGCAGCTAAAAAAGCAAATACTCAGAGCATATGGACTAAGCAAGCTGGTATGAATGTTAATAACAGAAATTCCACTAGCCATATTAAGGAGAATAAGGGCTTGGGTTACGAACGCTGGAAGCAAGACCTAAAAAATGACCTAATTGCTGGTTTGCTGGTAATAATTCCTTTAGCAACCACTATTTGGTTAACAGTTACTATTGCTATTTGGGTAATTGATTTTCTGACTCAAATACCTAAACAACTCAATCCTTTTGAGGGGTTAAACCCTCTATTGATTAATGTATTAAATTTTGTGGTGGGGTTTACGGTACCACTACTAAGTATTCTTTTAATTGGGTTGATGGCTCGCAATATTGCGGGTAAATGGTTGCTTGATTTTGGAGAGCGCTTATTACAAGCAATTCCTTTAGCCGGACAGATTTATAAAACCCTTAAGCAGCTTTTAGAAACGCTATTAAAAGATACTAATAATAAATTTCGTCGCGTAATTTTGGTAGAGTATCCGCGAGCCGGAATGTGGGCGATCGCCTTTGTTACGGGTAGTGTCAATAGCGATATTCAAGCCCAAATGCCCGAAGCGATGTTAAGCGTTTTTATTCCCACTACTCCTAATCCCACTACGGGATGGTATGCAGTGGTTCCGGAGAAAGACGTGGTTAATCTATCAATGTCTATAGAAGAGGCGTTCAAAATATTAATATCTGGTGGCATCGTTTCTCAAGCGGCTCCTTTACCTCCTTTAGAAATTCCTAAAGAGCGCAAAATGGAATCGCGAGAAAAAAAGCGACAAGTAATCCCTGTTGAAGAAGCTTAATGTTTATTGTTGCCTCGCAGTCCCGGTTGCGTGGTATTTTGAGCGGTAGTCATTAATTTTTATAGAAGTTAATTTTCTTTGACGCGAATAGCGATCTTTGTAGAAAAAATTTCGATCTTCCGAATGACAAGAAGGTTTATCGCGTCAAAGTTAACTCTCACCTGAATTATATTAATACTGCTATGCAAGACCGTAAACCTCGTCAACCCCGTCAAATTGCTCGCGAACTAGCTTTGTTAAGCCTTTCTCAGTTACCTGTAAATCCCAAAAACTTAACAGAAGATCAGCTTCCGGAATTAGTGCTGGGAACAGTACGTACTCTAAGAGGGGAGATAAAAGATTGTTTAGAAAATGCTTCTGAGGAAGTAAGGAACAGTAACGACAAGCTTTTAACTAGCGAAACTCGCGCTGCCGATCTAAATACTTCTAGAACAATGCTCAAAGAAGCAATTGAATATACTAGGGCAGCAATTAATAGGTTGGCTTATACGATAGATTTTCTGGAATTGGGTCAGGAATTAAATAAAAAATACAGAGAAATAAACGAATATGCTATTAAGCTGGTGAGAAAAATTTCGTCAGAACGTCAGTTTATAGATGAAAAAATATCTACTGCTTTAGTAGATTGGCAAGTAAACCGACTTGCTCAAATCGACCGAGATATTCTTCGTATTGCTGTAGCTGATATGGAGTTTTTTGATATTGCTCCAAGAATAGCAATCAATGAAGCTGTAGAACTCGCCAAACGTTACAGTGGAGATGAAGGACATCGATTTATTAATGGTGTTTTACGCAAAATCACCGAGCAGAAAACAGGAAACAAGGAACAGTGAACAGTGAACAGTGAACAGTGAACAGTTATGAGTTAGGAGTTAGGAGTTAAGAGTTATGAGTTAGGAGTTAAGAGT
The DNA here is from genome assembly GCA_049649675.1 of Rivularia sp. (in: cyanobacteria). GTDB lineage: Bacteria > Cyanobacteriota > Cyanobacteriia > Cyanobacteriales > Nostocaceae > Rivularia. The sequence goes on from JBARZF010000502.1 coordinate 11,700, forward strand.
TAGGAGTTAAGAGTTAAGAGTGAATTACCAACAATATTTTCTTTTTATCTCTACTGCTCAATCTTCCATTCCGACTCATTACTTGTTACTCGTTACTCATTACTGACTTCTTATCCCCCCATCTCCCCCTCCCCCTTTGCTCTAATAACTAATTATTCATAATTATTTAAAAACTAAAAATATTTGCTGCAATGGTTTTTAATTGGTTTCGCCGTCAAAATAAAAAGTCTTCCGATCCTTCTTCCGAACAGAAGCACGAACAAGAGAAAGTTGAACAAGAAGTAAGTACACAATCAGCAGAAGAATCCTCAACTCCAGATTCATCACCGGCTCAAACGGAAGATTTGTTGGCTTTTGCTAAAGCTGCTTACAAAAATATTCAAGATAAGCAACAAACAGCTGAGGTAAGTACTGAAGTTGAAGAAACATCTGAAGAAGTTGCCGAATCTCCCCAAGAAGCAGTTGAAGAAGTCACTGAATCTCCTCAAAAAGCAACTGAAGTCGTTTCCGAATCTGAACAAGTTACCGAATCTCCTCAAGAAGTAACTGAAGTAATTTCCGAATCTGAACAAGTTGCTGAATCTCCCCCAGAAGTAACTGAAGTCGTTGCCGAATCTGGACTTGTAGAAAGCATACAGCCGCAACCAGAAGAAACTACCGAGACTACTGTATCGGAATTAGAAACATCAGATGCTGTTGTTACTGGGGAAGATGTAATATCTGAAGTTGAAACGGAAGAAATATCCCAACCAACAGCACCGTTGTCTTTCTTGGAAAGAGCCAGAGCCGAACGAGAAGCTAGGCAGGAAAGACTTGTTGCGAGTGCAATAGAAGTACCTGACACTTCTGAGGTAGAACAGCCAGCAGCGCTATCGAGTGACATCAGAGAACAACCAGTTGAAGCAGTTGAAGAAACACCAGAATTAGCATTTGATGAAGGCTTTTTATGGTCTACGGAAGTCCTTGCAGCACAAGGTAGACGTGCTGAAGATGTTTCGATTGAAGAAATTAACTGGCTGAAAAAGCTGCGGCAAGGTTTAGATAAAACTCGTCGTAGTGTAGTTAATCAGCTTAAAGCCATTGTCGGAAAAGGGCCGTTAAATGCGGATGCCGTAGATGAAATCGAAGCTTTATTACTGCAAGCCGATGTAGGTATAGAAGCTACAGATTATATTATTAATGCTTTGCAGGAAAAGCTACGTCAAGAAGCTTTACCACCTGAAGAAGGTATCGCTTACTTGAAAAAAATTCTACGGGATATCCTGGATAAACCCCTGCAAGATTCCGAATCCGCTGCTTTTACTCCAGATAAAGAAAGTTTCAATATTTGGTTGATGACTGGGGTAAATGGTGCAGGTAAAACTACTACTATCGGTAAAATAGCTCATCTGGCGAATAAATCTGGTTATAAATGTTTGATTGGCGCAGCAGATACCTTCCGAGCCGCAGCAGTGCAGCAGGTAAAGGTTTGGGGAGAAAGAAGCGGCGTTGAAGTAATTGCAAACCCAGGGAAAAATACAGATCCAGCAGCAGTTGTGTTTGATGCGATCGCCGCCGCTCAGTCGCGAAATACTGAATTATTACTAGTAGATACCGCAGGAAGATTGCAGAATAAGAAAAACTTAATGGACGAGCTAAGTAAAATCCGACGAATAATTAAGAAAAAAGCTCCGGATGCCAAAGTAGAATCACTGTTGGTTCTAGACGCTACATTAGGTCAAAATGGATTGCGACAAGCGGAAGTTTTTTCTCAAGCAGCCGAACTTAGCGGTGTAGTTTTAACAAAACTAGATGGAACTGCCAAAGGAGGAGTAGCTCTTGCGGTGGTACAACAGCTAGGTTTACCGATTCGCTTTATCGGGGCTGGTGAAGGGATGGAAGATTTACGTCCTTTTTCCAGTTACGAATTTGTGGAAGCATTGCTCAGCGGTTAAGTAGGTTAATTGTTACCTGAGTTTAATCGGCTATACAAAGCAATAATCCATATGAAGGCTTACGCAGGATAAATCCAAAAAAGGCGTAAGTCTTTGTTTTGCTAGGCTATTTATCCAAAATATTGCAAAGTCTTTCTTAGAAGAATTGGGAATTATTCCACTTATATGTTATGTTCCCTCACAGATGGGGGAAAGATATTTATACTAGTTGAGCTATAGGAAAATTTTACACTTGTGAAATAGTTGCTTACTAGGCTATACCTACAAACATATTCTTAGGAGGAATTACTTGATCAAAACGTAATGATTCAAATAAATATCTCGACTAAGTTTTAATTTAAAGGTCTTACGGTATACTTTCCCGATTATTTGATACGCAATTTTGTTGTCCTAAGTCATACTGTTAATAACATCTTAATTGATTGATTTATCTTCATATTATTAGGAGCATTATCTCTTACCTATAAAGGCTATGACCCCATATTGTACATACCTAAATTAGCAAGAAAAAACTGCATATAGCCCGAATACGTTAATATGTATATTTTTTATGCCTGAAGGTATATGATTTGATCGTAAAGTTATGAAAAGATTAAAAACTTCTAATGAGATAGGAATATTCCGAGCGGGAGACAAATTGGTATTAAACTCCAAAGCCTTGCAAGGAAGAAATCTATACAAATTAACAAAACAAATCAAACAAGAAAATAGTTATAAAATTTACTCTAATTGTCTTTCTACTCTTGCTAAACTTGTAAACCTTGTCTCAATATGGTTTAGCATTACTTTGACATTGTTTGATCGATCAATTATCTCAATTTAGTCAAATTAAAAAGAGCAATATAATACAATCGCCTGTGTCTCAACTGCCTTCCCAACCACCACAAAGTAATAGCAGTGCCCCAACAGATGTCACTCCAGTGGTGGCACTCAAAGAACTTGTGGCACGGCTTCATCGGGAGCAGAATAAAATCCAAGATTTACTCTCATCTTTAGGATTTGCTCTGCGGAGTTTCAATAATTTAAATCAGTTTTTGGAACTAATACCGCTGATGGCAACTAGAGTAACGGATGCCGATGGTAGCGCCTTGTTTCTCTACAAACCAAATGGCCAAGTTCGATTAGAACAACTACATTGGCAAGATAGTCGGCAACGCAAAAATATACGTAAGGCGTTAGAAGCACTCAGCAGCCAAATTTCTCTGCCAACAAACGCTACACCATTAGCAACCGCGACTGGTATGTTAGATGCTCATATGCATCGTTGTTTGGGACCAGATATGCAAGCTTTTGGTACTGCAATTCTGGTTAAACACAAGGAACGTGGGTGGCTTTATGTTTTAAGCAGGGACCCCGAATATACCTGGACGGAAACTAGACAAAAATTAGTACGCTTGGTAGCCGATCAAACCGCAGTTGCAATTGAAAATGATGAATTAGGAGTAGAATTACGTAAGAAAGAACGTCTCGATCAAGAATTAGAAATTGGTGCAGAAATCCAGCGGCGACTTTTGCCCCGTCAATGTCCAGATATTCCCGGTGTAGCTTTAGCCGCCAGATGTAAACCAGCAAATCATGTCGGCGGAGACTATTACGATTTTATTCCCACAAATCATAATCTGATGATTAAAGGAAAAGACATGGATGATGCCGAAGCCAATCGCTGGGCTATGGTTATCGGGGATGTGATGGGTAAAGGCGTACCTGCTGGTTTAATTATGACGATGATGCGAGGAATGTTACGGGGTGAGGTATTACACCTTAATTCTCCAGCCCGAATTCTGCAAAACTTGAATCGAGTTATGTATGCAGATTTGGATAATTCCAGTCGCTTTGCTACCTTATTTTACTCGGAATACGACCCGCAAAAACGGCTTTTATCTTATAGTAATGCCGCACACAATCCCCCTTTATGGTGGCACGCTGCAACCAAAACCGTCAGCAGATTGGATACCAATGGAATGCTCATCGGTTTAGAAGCCAACAGTCAGTACGAAAACGGTCAGGTATACCTAGAGCCGGGGGATACAATTATTTATTTCACTGATGGATTAACAGATGCCGCTTCTCCTTCTGGCGAGCGTTTCGACGAAGAAAACCTAATTATTGCTTTTAGTAACGCTTGCAAGAATTACAAAGAACCACAAGAAATACTTGATTGTCTATTTAATACAATTAAGCAATTCATCGGTTCTGATAGACAAAACAACGATGATATGACTTTAGTTGTTTTGCAAGCGCGATCAATTGGTGTTAGTTGATAGTTGTTGGTGGATAGTTGTTAGTTGATCAACCAGTATAATGGCTGAAAACGGTTAAAGTAGTGCTTCACCACATTAATTTTGTCGGGTTTGTATTCTCCAAATCTGCCAGAGAATGAATTCTCTGTCTCATAGCATAAGTCCTCTGAAGAGGACTGAAAATATTTTTTTTCCGCTGACATCCTGCAAAATTAATGTGGTGGGATACTAGCAACTAACAACCGACAACTAACAACTAACAACTAACAACTAACAACTAACAACTAACTAAAAAACTACTGTTTTACCAACATTTTGTACGTCTTCCTTTGTATAGGAAACGCCGTCAATTTTGATACCTTGTCTATCAAGTAAGGTAATTGTACCGCCTTTATTTTCTAGAGAAATGCCGTTACTAACTAAAGGCACCTGTAATACTTCCCCTGGGTTGATTGCGCCATCTAAATCATGCTTGCGTTTGTCGTAATCCGTAAGTGCCCATCCACTTAAATCAACGGTTACTGTTGAGGTATTAATTAAAGTCACGGTTTCAGTGTTACGGTCGCTACCGACTGGATTGACTAAAGCAGCCAAAATACGAACATCCGCAGTACTAGCAGCAAGTAAGGAGTCTAATCTGTTACCATTTTTATCGTCAGTGTGAAAAGATTGCGATTGGAAAGTTAAGAAAACACCAACCCACTGTTCGCGGTTTGGATAGTGGATTAACAAACCACCATCTTGCCAAACTCCATTATCTTTTTGGAATCTACCGACACTACCTTGATTCATGTGGATGTCATGAATACCGTTACCGGGAACAAAATCAAAATATTTGTCCTTTGTGTCGTTTTCGGGACCCCATTTTTCACCAAAAGCGTAGATAACAGCATCTTCGCTACTTTGCGATCGCCCTACATACAGTTCAATTAATTCATTTAAATCGTTGTCGGGGCCAGGAACATCGTGAGGTAATGGCTTCATCTGAGTTGTATCGAACATATTACCTCGAACGTAGTCCAAAGCTAGTCCGCCGGGTTTTCTATCCAAGTTGTTAAACCCGTAATCCAACTTAACCAATTCTTGAGTAATTGGATGCTCAAAATTATCGTCTACAAAATACAGTAATTCCGAAGGGCTGAGTTTTGATTTTACATTGACAGCGATGCGATGCTTTTCTCCCTTCGTATCGATCAGTACCTGGTAATGAGGATTCTCACCACTTCCTAACTTTCTGTCAATTGCCTTACCTTTGAGAACACCGTAATTTTTTAGCATGCTTAGTAAATGTCTCCTGATGACCTGATTTTATTGGCTTCTACTCCAACAACCAAAAATGGAAATTGGAGTAGCCCAGATGCAGAAATATCAGTTATAACACCTAATTTTTTATACAACCAGATTTGAAAAGATTTTTTTGCGATTGGTAGATTTACTTATGAGAGAGCAACCCGCCGGAGGTTCAAACCTCTGTCTAATAGCAGGGTTCGTAGTAGCGCCGTACTCGCCTCCGAATCCGGAATCATGAGGTGAGTACGGCGCTACTACGAACCTTAATAACTCCTCATAATTAATGTGGTGGAGTACTAGTGGTCTTTTTCATAAATTTTAACAGGTTCGTTTTCTCGGCAAACTTTGGGAGACGTTATGTATAACGTCTCTACAACCCGTCAGAATAAATGAAATGGACTACTAGTACAAATAAATTTACAGTTAGTTGCTGCCCTTCAGTGATTTCAAGAACGTTTCGCAGTAACTGTGACGGGCAATATCATAAAAGAAAATAATATTTTTTATCTAAAAAATCCATGCAATTTTGAACTAGATAAATTAGCTTATTCAGAAAATAACCCCCATCAAACAGCTAATTCCAATAAGCTTGGATAACTGTAAGAACTTTTAGCTCGTAAAGGAATATTGGTATAACTACTGAATACAAAATCAGCCGTAGCTTGAAGATTCTCTTTTAGATTACAATCTTCTCCAAATGCTTCCAATGCAATACTCCACCATTTATTACCATTAATTTCTATATTGGTAAGCTCTAAACTACAACCGTTATCTACACCCGCATCACTAGAAACAGGTTGTGGTGTTTTCTCTATAATTTGATAAAGCTGCGAGTAACGAACTTTTCCGACTTTTACCCATACGGGATTATCACCAATTTGTTGAAGAGAAAAACTTTCTTCACTAGAATCCGCACATCGCCACTTTTTCCATTTTTCAATATTACCTTCCACTAAAGAACCAAATTTTATAGCGGTTTTTTGTAAATAACGCCATTTGACTTCTAATCCTCCTTGACGTAATTTAATCCCCAAATAATCGCATCTAGGAGTGTAAAGATATACATCTTCTCTTTTTTCTGGTAATTTTGTGGGTGATAATAAGCAACTGTGTTTAAACCAAGATTCAATATTTTCGGGAATATTACCTGAGTTAAACCAGCGAACTTCGTAAGTTGTCAACATACGTGGGACAATAAAACGAGAAATTACCCTTACAGGGAGCATTATTTCCAGCTATTCAGGAACCAGAACCAATGTGGAAACGAATTTCAATTACTTTATTTTTAGTATTTAGCTTGTGCCTTACTAATATTGGTACAGCAGCGGCGGCTGCACTTAACAGTTATACAGACTCAACCGATGGCTATCAATTCTTATATCCTACTGGTTGGGTGGAAGTAGACATAAATAACGGTCCCGATGTTGTTTTTCACGATTTCATCGAAACAACTGAAAACGTTTCTGTAGTCATCAGTCCGGTTCCCTCAAATCAAACTTTAACAGAATTAGGTACCCCTACAGAAATCGGATATAAGTTGGGAAAAAATGCTCTTGCTCCCGAAGGTTCCAATCGTACAGCAGAATTAGTTAACGCCGAACAAACACAAGGCGAAGATGGTAAAACCTATTATTTATTAGAGTATTTAGTAAATTTTCCTAATAACCGAGAGCGTCACAATCTTGCTAGCGTCGCCGTCAGTCGTGGCAAATTATTCACCTTCAACGCTTCAGTACCCCAAAGACGCTGGAATCGCATGAAACGAATGATTCAAGATTCCGTAGGTTCTTTCCGCGTCGATTAATCAGTTAACAGTTAGCAGTGAGCAGTGAACAGTGAAGCGCGCAGCGTGACGCGGTAGCGTCATACAGTTAGTAGTTAGGAGTTAGGAGTTAAGAGTTAGGAGTTAAGAATAAGTTATCAATAGCTTGATCGTTCTCTCCCCATCTCCTTGTCTCCTTGTCTCCTTGTCTCCCCATCCCCCACTATCCCCATCCCCCACTCTCCCCATCTCCCCATCTCCCCATCTCCCCCCATCCCCCATCTCCTCTAAAAATATGGGTACTCCAACTTTTGTCCTGGCTTCTGCTTCAACTGCGCGTCGTCGTTTGTTGCAAAATGCTGGAATTCAACCTTTTGTTTATCCGAGCGATTTTGATGAGTCGCAGATTCAACTTGAAAATCCAGCGGAATTGGTGGAAACTCTGGCTTTACGCAAGGCTGAAACCGTCGCACCGCATTTTCATACTGCTTTAGTTATGGGTTGCGATTCGGTTTTAGCTATTAATGGCGAAATTCACGGTAAACCTGCGACTCCAGAAGAAGCTCGTCAGCGATGGCTGATGATGCGTGGTAATTATGGCGAACTTTTTACCGGGCACGTTTTTATTGATAATACGCAAAATCGCACTTTAGTTAAGCATCAGGTGACGAAAGTTTATTTTGCTTCGGCGAGCGATGAAGAAATAGACGCTTATGTTGCTACGGAAGAACCATTAAAATGTGCTGGTGCTTTTGCATTGGAAGGTAAAGGTGCGGTTTTTGTGGAGAAAATCGAAGGTTGTCACAGTAATGTTATTGGTTTGAGTATGCCTTTGTTGCGGTTAATGTTATTGGAAATGGGGTATTGTATTACTGATTTTTGGAATTAAGAAGAGATTTTAGCTGGTTTATTGTTACCAGAGAGCGAGACGCTCCCACTACGGATAGTCGAAATTAATGAAAAAGATTTAAGTTAGGTGGTGACAACAATTTTGCCTACTTGTTGGTTAGATTCCATATAACGATGAGCATCTGCGACTTGCTCAAGTGGAAATGTCTTAGCAATTACGGGTTTGAGCGAACCATCTTTGAGCTTGTTAACGATAAATGCTTTGGCTCGCTCAACAGCTTCGGGCTGCACGGGCAAATTTAGAATCGGTAGCCCTGTGAAATCAAAAACTTTATAAGGATAAACCCGCGCTCCCTTAATTAACAGTGGAAACAAGGGAAAAGTTATGGGAGATAAATCCAGCGCTCCATAGAGAACAATTGCTCCAGTCGGGGAAATTATTTGAGCAAATGCATCGAGCATTCCTCCTGCGATTGGATCGTAGATAACTTTAACACCTTTGCCATTAGTAATATCGCGCACGGATTCGACTAAATCTTCTTCTTGACTAGCAATTACGCGATCGGCACCTAAATCAATCAGTTGTTGTTTCTTTACTGATGTGCGTGTGGTAGCAATTACGGTAGCTGCTACAGCTTTTGCTAGACCAATTGCTGCTACGCCCGTGCTACTGCTAGCGGCAGTAATTAAAATGCGATCGCCCTTTTTTAGTTGTCCGTGTTCAAACAATGCAAAGTAGCCTGTCATGTACTGTACGCCTGTAGTTGCAGCTTCTTCAGGAGAAAGGCGATCGGGATAGTGAAGTACGGCATGAGCGGGAACAATTGCCGATTCACCATACACTCCATAATCTCCTTGATTAAATGCAGGGTAAGTTGAAACGCGGTCGCCTACAGCAATATTTGTTACTCCTTCACCAACTGCATCGATAATTCCTGCTGCATCATAACCAATCCGAGATGGTAACGAAGGAGGATGAATATATTGGTTTTCGCGGAAATAAACTTCGGATCGATTTAAAGCGAAGGCTTCGACTTTTATACGTACTTCACCAAAACCGGGTTCTTGTACTGGAATGTCTTCAATTTTGAGAACGCTGGCATCACCAGGTTTATGAAAACGAACGATTTTAGCCATGATATTAATTCCTTCTTTTATTGTAAGTGTTTCAGACAGCAAACTTACTAGGTTCTTCCCCACGAATGATAGGCTCTGGAGTAAAGTTTTGGGGATAGTGCATTCCTCGTTCGCGAATTAAATACATGGTTAAATCCATCGTGTGATCTGCAACCCAAAA
>JBARZF010000503.1:0-23462 GCA_049649675.1 Rivularia sp. (in: cyanobacteria)
TCTACCATTTTGTCCCACTCATCAACCTTGGTTTGATCCAAAGGTGATAAAGGCATTAAACCGGCATTGTTAACCAAAACATCTATACGCTCGTAAGCCTGATGAGTCGCTTTCGCCAATGCTTCAACTTGAGATTTATCTGTCACATCTGTAACTTGATACTTTGCAGTACCACCATCTTTTTGAATCTCAGCAACCAATTCCTTGAGACGCTCTTCTCGTCTGGCAGCAAGCATTAATTTAGCGCCATTTTTAGCCAACCTACGGGCAGTAGCTTCACCTAAACCGCTACTTGCTCCCGTAATAATTACAACTTTATCTTTAATCTCAGACATAATTAATCCTTACTAACTAGTAGACCAGTCGTCTATTAACCAACTAATACTACTAACTTAAACAGCAATACTATCTCTACCTCTAGTTAGATTTGCTCAAAACCCGTTCAAATAAAACTTTGACAAAAGTTTGCATTGGTAAAACGGATTTTGTCACCTTAGCTTGTAAAATGGCTCCTTCCCAACCCGACAAAATAAACTGAGCCAAATCGTCAAGGTTGCTATCTTGAGAAATTTCTCCTGCTTCCCTAGCTGCTTGGAGACATTTTAGGAAATATTCTTCCCAATCAGCAAACACTTGATTAAGGCTCACGCGAAACAGTTCATTTTGCGCCGATAACTCTTGAGCAAGATTGCCAATCAAACAGCCATCAGTACAGTGACGGGCTTCCATTTCAGCAATTTTTAACTCAAATAAATTACGCAATTTGGTTAAAGGAGAAGATTGCCCATCTTCTACAAGCTGTTTGAGTTTATCCTGATATTGAAGGGCAAAATCGTCAATAATCGCCAGTCCAAAATCTTCTTTACTCGCAAAATAATAATAAAACGAACCTTTGGGAACGCCAGCGGTAGTTAATATCTCATTTAAACTTGCCGAATTAAATCCTCGTTGGACAATAATTTCCCTGCCAACGCGAATTAATTCACTACGTTTATCAATACGTTTCATAATTTAAATAGTAGACCAGTCGTCTATAATTTTCAATCATAATAGATTTATTTTCTTCCCAGTAGAAGAAAGAAGTAAGGAGAGTAATAAACTGAAACAATATAAATAAGAGCATTGATTAAATATTTGTATGCAAAAAACTTAACTTATCGAAATATTTCGCAATGTTTCTGACCTTTATTGATGCTATTATCAATAGTCCAACAGCAGTATAGGAGTTACAGTATGTAACATACTATTTGTAGGCTGGCGAAAGTAATGCGCTGTTTTAATTTGGCTAGTTCAAAGCTAGATAAATCGTTGTTTTTTGTAGTACGCAGCTTGTATATTGAAGCTATTTTTAGTAATTTACAAAAATTAATCAGACTCTTGTTTGCATTGCTTAATTTTAGATGGATATCTATTTGAATTAGATTTAGGAAATATGAGATAATGTAAGATTTGATAAACGCAGAGGAGCGCAAAGGTAAGCGCAAAGTTACGCAGAGTTTTGGGAGAGAGATAAATCTTGTTCTGATTACTAATGATCAATTACTTAATTTCTGCTAATTCGTACCAACCTTTCACATCGTTTTTGATGATTTAATAGTAAAAACTCCGCGTACCTCCGCGTTTACCTCCGCGCTCCTTTGCGTTAAAATCATAACTTCTCAGCAATCATCGAAACTCCTTAACAACCTCAATAAAACCAACAATATTAGAATTAAACTTTAATAAATCTTCCGCAGGAATCCAGTATTCTTGATGTCGCGAAGCACCAACAGTTTGCACCGAATAATTGCTCAAAAATTCAGCTTTAACTTCAAACTTAGTTACATAACCAATATTATTATTAACAGCATTCCAATCGCGAGCAATTTCTATTGCATACTCTTGATTTAATACCGGATAAAAAATCGGTTGCTCTGGTAATCTTGGTGGAAACTTTTGATAACCAGTTTCTTTTATTAAAATTAATTCCTTCTCTCCCACGGGACGATATAAAATTACCGTTTCCCTTTCCAACTCTTGCTTATTTAAATCAATCCACTTTGGTAAAACTTCTCGCGCTTCTAACCATGCATCTGGAATACTTTCCACACCAGCAGACAAAGCAATAATACCACCGGCTATCGCACAAGTAGTATCTCGATCGCCCAAACCGCTAACCGTTAACCAGAGAGCTTCTTGGTAATTATCTAAATGTTGAGCGGCACACCATAAAGCGAAAGGTACCGTATCTTGTGCTGAAACTTTGGTTCCGTTTCCTAATATTGCAGCAGCCGAATTTACGCTTATATCATCTTGTAAATCCCGCGCTTGATTAATTTTAGAAGCTACCTCACTTTCTGGAATTAATGGTAAAATCAAATCGAGAAATTCCGTTTTATTTGGTAGCTTATTTAATTCCTTTAATTTACAGCTAAAAGCCGCAGCCACAGCAACGGCAATACAACCAGCAATAGCTTCAGGATGAGCGTGAGTAACTTCCGCGCTTTTAAGTGCTTGCTCCACCACTAAATCTAAATCATCAGCAAAAAAAGCCCCCAAAGGAGCAACCCGCATCGCCGCACCATTACCGTAAGAGCCTTGTCCATTAAACGAATTACAACTTAAATCCTGCCATTTTCCACCATTGCGTATACTTAATAGCAGCCTTTGCATTCCCGCACCATAACCTCTTTCCTCGTCATACCTACGAGCAAAACTTTTCGCCGTTGCATCTCGATTAATTTCGCCATATTCTCGCAAACTCCAGTAAATTGATAACGCCATTTGCGTGTCGTCAGTGTAATACCAAGGCAATGCCGGAATAGCGCGAGCTGCGATAATATTTTCAGCCACATCAGGATGTAAAAAAAACTTTTCCCCAAAAGCATCACCTACAGATAAACCTTGCAAGGAATTAAAAGCGCGATTTAGGCGAATATCGTTTGTATTTGACATAGATTTAAAAAGAAATATTTCTTCTATTCAATAGCAAATAAATGGTGGGTTACGGCAATTTTAATTTGTAACCTGTTTCAATATATAAAAATGCCTAACCCACCCTACAAAGAAATACAAAAAAACTACGCTTTTTATTCATACAACTTTTATGTCGGTAACAACCATAATCTTTTTCCCTCACCCCGCCCTGACGGGCACCCCTCTCCCAAATTTGGGAGAGGGGAAGGGGGAGAGGGCAATGTCTTGCGTAACAACAGATTTATCGTATTAATTTTTGGCACAATTCCCAATCCCCAATCCCCAATTCCCAATTCCCTAAATCTTAAGTTCCCTTCCGATTGCGAATATCTTGGGGCATATGATAGCGATCGCCAAGAATTTCCAACAAAGGGCCGTGAACATCGAACTTAACCATACTCACCGACGCAACTAAAATATTAATCCGGTAACGGTAACGCCCCAAATCAATACCTAATAAACTACAAAGCATAATCCGAATCGTTGCCTTGTGAGAAACCACCAAAACATTACCTTGAGGATGCTTCTTTTGAATCTCAGCGATTACAGGCATAGCGCGGTTTGCTATATCTTCCGCAGTTTCTCCACCCTTCGGAGCATTCCAAGCAGGCTCTGTTAACCAATTAATATAATTTTCGGCGTAATTTTCTTGAGCAAATTCCTTACTTTTACCTTCCCATTCACCATAACTACCTTCCCGAAGTCCATCACGTAACTGCATATCAATTCCCGTAGCATCACAAAAAGGTTTCGCAGTCGCCACAGTGCGTTTCATCGGACTAGCATAAACCGCCTCCCACTTCAATTTATTGTAAACATCAGCAAAACCCTCTGCCATATGCACCCCTTCCGGCGTTAACTCCGCATTAGTTTCACCGCAAAAATCACCACTTTGGCTAAAAGTAGTTTCTCCATGTCGCAAAAAATATAAATTAAGAGTCATAAATCGTATCGCGATTAAAGCAATAAATAATGTACCTAGCAATTTTATCCAATACGATCAAAAATAGAAGTTAATTCAAGGTCATTTCAGTTATCAGTTATCAGTTATCAGTTATCAGTTATCAGTTACCAATTAAAATTCTCCCCCCTCTCCCCCCTCTCCAATTCCCTATTTAAAAAGAGTCGTCGGCGCAACAGGTGCAATATTATCGTCAAATCCTCCCACCTGATTGCTTCTTAAAACCCATGCCATAGCATTTTGCTTGAGAAAGATTTTAGCGGTTTCGTCTTGCGCTCTTTTGGGAAATACGGTGCGCCAACTTTTGAGCATTTCTATGGCAGTTGTAATTATGTTGTCGTTTTTATTGTTAGTTCCAAATAAATCTTTGGCATTCTTTCGCCAGTCTCGCCGTACAATTCCAAGGGGTACTAACTGCTTGTCTAAAATATTTCCTAAAGTAATTAATTCGTTAAAATACTGAGTTTGCTTATCTTCTGGATGCTTTTGTAACCACTGGTTAATTGTGGGATTTAATTTAACAAAACTCTGTATATCGTGAATTGTGGCGTAAAGTGCTTGGTTGGAATCTTGAACGCAGGAGGCTGTAGGGGTAATTATTGATGCTCCGGTGCCATCTCCGACACGATACCGGGCTGTAATTTCTCTAAGTTCTTCAATCAATTCTTTTAAAGGAGATAATTTAACTCCATCAAAATCGTAATCGGTAGTTATCGGCTCGTATTTTACCAAAATATCGCTTACTGGACGAGTTCCCAACCAACCCTGCCACAAAGAACCCATATAAGCAGCCCAAGTTACACTTCCAGAAATGATTCCGTCTAGATTATGACCATAAACTTGATAGTAAACGATATCAAAACGTAATTCCGACGTAATGCGATCGCGTACTACCTCTGCAATCCCGTAGGAAAAGTGACCTGCAACCGGAAGCCAAGCGAATGCTTCTGCTTTTTTACCGCCGATACCGCCATATAAATGCATTGCCAAAGCTTTATCGCCCAAACGCCATTCAGATACGGCGCTTTTTACATCTCTATTTGGTGCTAATAAAACTGTCTGGCACTTTCCTTTTTGCAATTTAATTTTTGCCCATATTCCTCGTTTTATATATTTAAATACTTCTGAAGATTTCGTAATAACTTTTTGTGGTTCTACTTTAACTAAAGCGCGGGGTTCAATAGCCTGTACGATAAAAGTACCTTCCCTCGACGGTGCCCCGTAAATATACCAACCTTGAAAATTCAATGCCGATTTTTCAATATCTTTATTACTCGAACGAGAAATGCCTTTTATGTCTTTTGGTACTTGCGGTATGCAAATCGTTTCTTCGATTCCCTTGTAAAAGTTTTTAGTAGCTTTGTTGTAGTGACAAACTCGGAATAAGTCGCTATATGATTCTATTCTTGCTAAAATTTTGACTAAACCGACGAAACGCCCGATAATTTGAATCGGTTCTTGTTTAATAATTAATTGCGTCTCTCCGGCTACATTGGTTTCTACTTCCGGTTGCAATAGCATCACGCAGACATCATCCATCGCCCTTGCACCTGCTAAAGATTCCAAAGGATCGACTTGAGAATGTCCGTCTAATCTAACAGGATGAACAAAACCTTTCTGATGACTTTTCTTCGCTTGCTTGGTAAAGTTAACGTCAAAGCTTACCCGTTTGACATATTCTTGTACTTTAATATCGTTACTCCACTTCAATTTGACAACCTTACCGAGCAAATGCATATATGAATCGGGGGCATTTTGGACTTCAAATTCAACTAAATGCTCCTTTGGACGTTCGACTGGTAAAATTAAACGCCCGCTCCATTCTGCTACAGGTTGATATTGTCGATTAACTGTTTGATTATTTGGATAATAATCGCTATGGAATAAAGGCGAGTTACTGTAGATTTTATAGTTCGATGATTTGGTTTTTACAGACTTTTTAGAAATAAGCCAATAAACAGTAAAGCCAATTGTGACCCATACTACAAATATGATTATATTTTCCATAGTTTTGAATAAATTATTACCCCGTATTTTATTTATTTAATTGATCTAAAAATATAAAAAATTGTGACTTGTATCATCTTAACTTGTAATCTTACAGGGTAATTACTGTATTTTTAACCTACGTAGAAATTTAAAAATAAACCCTGGTGGTAGGAGGAGTGAGGATGTCTAAAAAAATTGCAATTGCAGCAATAAGTTCTTTGATGCTATTAACAGCAGCGCTACCCGGTGTTGCTTCAGCGGAAACCGTGATGGAAAAGGTAAAACGCACGGGTGTACTGACAGCAGGAACCAGTAAAGATGCTTTCCCTTTTGCTTATAAAAATAAAGAAGGGCAATTGATTGGTTATTCTGTAGATATGCTGAAACTTATTCAGCAGCAGTTAGAAAAAGAACTAGGTAAAAAAGTCCAACTTAAATTAGTCGCACTCCCCCCAGCCGGACGCATTCCTAATATAGTTAATAGAAAAGTTGATATTGTTTGCGATGCCAGCAGCTTTACCTGGGAGCGCAATAAAAATGTTGATTTTTCCTTTAGCTATGGTGCAACTGGTACTAATTTATTAGTTAAGAAAGCCAGTAATTTAGGTTCTCCAAAAAGCTTAATTGGCAAGAAAATCGGAGTTTTAGCGAAAACCACAAACGAACAAGCTATTAAGCAGGCGCAACCACAAGCAAAACTTGTATATTTAAAAGATAGATGGCAAGGATATGCAGCTTTGCAACAAGGAAAAATCGATGCTTTTGCTGACGATGGTATTCTTTTAGAAGCTTGGTTGGGTCGAGGACAACATTACAATACTTATAAAGTAGTACCAGATCGTCCCTATTCAAGAGAAGGTATTGCCTGCATGGTTCCCGAAAATAATTCCGATTTCCTCGATACCGTAAATTTTACCTTCTACGGGTTTATGCAAGGATTTGTAAATAATGAAAGTAAATACGTAACCATATTCGATCGCTGGTTTGGGGAGAGGGGAGCAATACCTTTAAATCGCGATTTACGAGAACTAACTGTGGAAACTATGCGAATAGTTATAGATTCCCATCAAGACATTCCTCAAAAGTAATTAATCTATTCCTAACGAAGTATTGAGTATAACTTCATCGCAACGCTAAAATATTTTTATACCGCCAGATTACTTGAAGTAGTCTGACGGTATATAGGGAACACACTAAACACATTAATAGTCTTCCAGGGAAGAAAACTACTCGGTTTGCTAGTAAATTGGGTATTAGTTTGAATCTTTATTCTGGCATATACGAATATTTATCTTCAATAGCAGTTAAGCCAGTTAAGAATTAATTTAAGATATTTATTGTTTGAATCATAAAGACTCATTGCTTAAGAAACCATACAACCATTTAATAATTTGATAGTCATAAAGCAATTAAGCCCTAGTTAATACGTTAATATTTTTGGTACAAGCTGCGAAAGGTTTTGATCGAAATGGAGGCAGGCAGACAAAGGCGAAGGCGAGGTATAGCATTGACTGCAAGTGGTTTGAAACGACTGCAAACGGCGATACAACAAGCCCAGTTGCAAGAAAATGATGGTAGACGTTTTAGTCAAGAAGAATTAAGCAACCGCATCGGCGTTTCCACCAATACCCTATCGCGATTGTGGTCTTTAAAAACGGGATTAGATTCGCGATCGGTAAAACTTTGCTTTAGCGCTTTTGATTTGGAATTAATCGATTCAGATTACAACATCTGGGAAGAAGTCAAGAAGAATTAACTTTAGAGCAGTTAAGCTAAAAAGCAACTAAATTATATATTTTGGCGGGCAGGGATGCCCACCCCACAAGAATCACAATAATTTTAAATATATGATTTAAATGCTCAACAGCTTATTAGAACAAGCAAGTAGGGAAAGAGGCATTTTTCGGCATCATTTACCAGAAAAATTAGACGATTTGCTTTCAAATCCGGATTTAGCAACAGTATTCACCCAAATACTGACAGCGCAAACAGTCGTAATTCCACCTACAGTTGCCTATAAATTAGAAAGTATTGGATTAATTAAATTAACTCCTGATGGTGCAATTCTTAATAGAGAATTGTATCGTCCCTATTTTTCTCCAAATTTGGGTAAGCTGTTACGCACTTAATTTATATAGTACTAGCGGGCTGTTCGGCCCGCACTAGAATATTCCAAAATTTTGTTTTATACAATGCCTGCTGCACATCAGCTTAGTAAATAAGGTATTGATAGTGACATTTTTCGCCGTCACCCTTATATCACCAGCACCATCTCCAGTAGCATCAACTGCGGTATTTTTAGATAGTTGAATTTCACCAAAATTTTCTAATTTATCAAAACCAAAAGCAAAGCCTTTTTCCACAGGTGCAATACTAACCGTCCCCTCTTCCAAAACGCTAGCTAATTCAATTCTTCCTGCACCAGCTTTGAGAATTGCACCTTCAAGTACAACATTACCACCAAGTAAAGCTAATGTTTGAGAATCTGGCACTCGCAAACCAGACTTTGGATCAAATACTTCTGTTGTTTTTCTTTCTGTGTCACCGCTTCTAAATACCTACCTATAACTGTACATATCTGGACATTTGGGTAGAAAAACTGACGGTATAAAGTTTTTTCCACTAGAAGTGCTTTGGGGCTTGGAACAGTAGTTAAAATAACTCTAGCTCCTTGACCTCTAGCGGGCAGTTAGCCACATTATCTACTGATAATGGAGTTAAAAGATATTCAATGGTCGTCCGGATGGCAAAAGAGCCGTGCTTTCCCTACTTCATATAAGGATAGGCGGTCAAGTTGGTAGAACTTATAAGTAATTCTACCACATTAGAGTCAAACATTGATATCCATTTAAAAATCGGGCGTTGCGCTCAGACGTTATGTGGACATGGAGGAAACTTTGTACAACTATTTCCAAGTCTTTAGTTACAGTAACTAACCCTTACCTTTAACGTTAATGGTTGCGGGATTTTTTCCATATTGCAATCCCAAAGGTACATTTACCGTTAATAAAGGCTTCTCTTGCAGGTTTGTAGCACTAAATTCGATATGATCCGCGAATTTGATACTATGGGCCGTCTTTCGTTTTTATCGCCAAAAAAAAAGGACGCGATATCATCGCATCCCCTTAATTTTTTAAACTCTTCAACTTTTATCAACCAAACTTCTCAAATGTGAGAAAAATGGTTAAGAAATGTTACAAAGATGGAACGTATTGTGGTTTCTCTGGTACTTCGGCGTACTCAGCCACAATTTGACGAAACTCATCACCATCAATGGTTTCTTTTTCAATTAGTAGATCGACTAATCTATCCATCAAGCTGCGATTTTCGCGCATCATTTGTAAAGTAGCTTGATACTGTTCTTCAACAATTGAACGAACTTGAGAATCAATACGAGCTGCAATTGATTCAGAATATTCGGAGCGTGTAGTCCAGTCGCGACCAAGGAATACTTCTCCCTGCTGACTTTCCAATGACAATGGTCCCAAACTCGACATCCCGAATCTTGTTACCATTTGTCGTGCCATACCAGTTACCTGTTGCAGGTCATTTCCGGCACCAGTAGTAATTTCACCTCTACCAAAAATCACTTGTTCGGCAGCACGTCCGCCCAAAGCTCCAGCAATTCTCGCTTTCAACTGAGAACGGCTAATTAAACCTTGGTCTTCACTAGGAGTAAACCAAGTCAAACCCTGTGCCTGTCCGCGAGGAATCAAGGTAACTTTTTGTACCGGGTCGTGGTCTTTGATTAAAGTTCCAACCAAAGCATGACCAACTTCATGGTAAGCAATCAAGCGCTTGCTCTTACTGTCTACCAAAGGTGTGCCTTCCATACCGGCAACTACCCGATCTACAGCGTCATCAATTTCTGTTAAGGTAATACCTTCTTTGCGCCGTCTAGCAGTAAGAATCGCCGCTTCGTTGAGTAAGTTAGCTAAATCCGCACCAGTGAAACCGGGAGTACGGCGAGCAATTGCTTCGAGGGATACACCTTGATCTAATTTCTTGTTGCGTGCGTGGACTTCCAAAATTTCCAAACGCCCTTTGATATCAGGTGCATCAACCATCACCTGTCTGTCAAAGCGTCCGGGACGCAATAATGCAGCGTCTAATACGTCGGGACGGTTGGTAGCAGCAATAATAATGATGCCGGTGTTACCTTCAAAACCATCCATCTCAGTTAGTAACTGGTTGAGGGTTTGTTCCCGCTCATCGTTACCACCACCGATACCCGCACCACGCTGTCTTCCCACAGCATCGATTTCATCAATAAAGATGATACAAGGAGCGTTATCTTTAGCCTTCTTGAACAAATCGCGAACGCGGGAAGCACCCACACCCACAAACATTTCCACGAACTCGGAACCAGAAATACTGAAGAAAGGTACGCCAGCTTCACCAGCAATTGCTTTTGCCAATAAAGTTTTACCAGTTCCGGGAGGTCCTACTAACAATACACCTTTAGGAATGCGTGCGCCTACAGCAGTAAACTTCTCAGGCTGCTTAAGGAAGGTAACAACTTCACCAAGTTCTTCTTTCGCTTCTTCAATACCTGCTACATCATCAAACATCACCCCAGTTTTCGCTTCCATTTGGAAACGTGCCCGAGACTTACCAAAAT
The DNA here is from genome assembly GCA_049649675.1 of Rivularia sp. (in: cyanobacteria). Lineage (GTDB taxonomy): Bacteria > Cyanobacteriota > Cyanobacteriia > Cyanobacteriales > Nostocaceae > Rivularia. The sequence continues at coordinate 10,527 of JBARZF010000503.1, forward strand.
TCATGGCTTGTCCTGGACCACCTGGAAGATTGCTGGAACGACGGAACAAAAGGAACAGTCCGCCAATCAATAAGATTGGAAAAACTAAATTGCCTAATAATCCCCAGATAGCTCCATCATTTCTTGCCGGATGGGCATCAAAGCTGACGTTTTCTTCCTTGAGCTTAGTAATCAATTCTGGAGCGCTAGCAGGTAAATCAACGCGGACGCGCTGAATCCGGCCATCAAGGTCTGGATCAACAGCTTCTACAATCGCCGTTCTACCACCTTCATACAAATCCACCATCGTCACTCGACCAGCGTCTAAGTATTCCAGAAAACGACCGTAGGTCATGCGAGTGCTAGCTGCATTTTTACCCATATCAGCAGGAGTATTCGCGAACGCTCCTTGCCAAAAGAAAAAGCCTATCACTAAAGCAGGCAAGGTCCAAAGAACTAGGACTCTCCAAGAGAATTTCATTTTAATTTGCCTCTAGATACCAATGGGATGCATCACCCCGTTAACATGATTAATGTGAAACGGATGTATATAAATCCCGATTTGTTTAATTTTGTTCTTCTTTTTTATGTATGACTTGTCATCTTAACCCGATCGGGCTATACGACATTTGCCAAAACATTATTATTATTCTTAATTAAATGTAACTTAATTTTAAGACTTTTTACCATATCAGTTACCAGTGAGCAGTGAGCAGTGAGCAGTGAACAGTTACCAGTTACCAGTTAATAGCAAGCACAAGCAATTAAAATTTCTTGAGCGATCGCGTTTTAATCCCCCGAAATATCAAAGCCTCTCTAATGTTACAAGAGAGGCCGCGAGGAATCATAAAGACGGTTTATCTATCCAAAATAACAACACAAGTAGTAACTGCTAACTGCTAACTGCTCACTGTTAACTGCTCACTGCTAACTGTTAACTGCTCACTGTTAACTGCTCACTGCTCACTGCTCACTGCTCACTGCTCACTGTTAACTGTTAACTGCTCACTGGGCTTCCGTAATTTTCAAAGTATAGGGAAAATATTCTTCTTTCTTATAAGAGCCGATCCAAACTTGGTAGTTACCTTCAAGCCATTCGCCCACAATACCGGGGTTTTTGCCTTCAAATTCGTCATTACACCACGTACCACCGGGACCTTTGATTATTAAAGTGGTATCTTCAGGACTTTCTATTACCAGTTTCATATAATCGAATTTATTTTTTAACCGCAGGGTGTGATCTGGTTCTCTATCCATATAACCAGTACAGGCTCCCGTTGGGGTATCTTTTCGCTGGGAAATATTTTTTCCTTCTATAGCACCACCACTCATTCCGCGAACTGTTAGGGGATCTTTTGACAAAGGACGCTTTATGGTTATATCCCCAAATATTGGCGGAGGTGTATCAGTCGCCTTTACTGGGGTGTTTATTCCGGATGCTGCACTCAGCGATAAGAATACAAATGATAACTTGATGATTCTACTTAAGAATTTATTAGACATTTTGATTACATTTTTTTCTAAGTGTTTGAGATGACAATAAAATCACAAGTATTGTTCCCTTTCTCTAAGAGTAATTACTATTTATTAATGAAATGATAATTACATAGAGCGACTGATATATCGGTTAGAAATGCATAGAAAACGGGAATCATAAAACTGCTCGCTGCTGCTGTTTTCTTTAAGATTAATTTTTAAAACTTAACAATTATTACAGTTCAATATCTGCTTTTAGTTTCTGAGAATAAATTGGGGCACATGGAATAATGTGCCCCAAAGTAATTATTCAAGATTTGACTTACCGCACCCGTAAGCAATGCTTTTCTTCATCGAAAATTAATCAGCCGCCAAAGCAATCGCTTTTTCTAATCGAAGTTTATCTGAGCCAGTATTATTCAGCAGTACCCAGGAATCTACAATATCTGGGCCATTCATTTCTCCGGTTAAAGCAGCCCGCAAGCTCCGCATCAACAAGCCTTTTTTTACGTTTTGCTCTTTAACTACCCGTTTTATAATGTCTTTGGCATTTGAAGCATTAATTTCGCTATCTAAAGCCGCGACAACTCCTTGAAGGGCACTTTTAACTCCTTCTTTTTGCAATTGTTCTTGAGCTTCGGAATCAAAATCGACTGTCTCGGTAGAAAATATTTTGGCAACTTCTACAGCTTCAGTCAAACGAGATATACCGGGTTGAATTAAAGCAACTAATTTTTCAATCCAAGCACGTTCTTTGGTTTGAGAAAAGTTATACCCTGCCTCTTCCCAGAAAGGTATGAGCATATCGGTAAGTTTATCTACCGGCATACTGTGAATATATTGACTGTTAACCCAATCTAATTTTGCCCAATCGAATTTTGCACCAGCTTTATTGACGCGCTCAAAAGTAAACTCTTTGGCAGCTTCTTCTAAGGTAAAGATTTCCTGCGTAGAATCCGGTGCCGACCATCCGAGTAAGGTCATATAGTTAACCAAACCTTCCGCAGTAAAACCCATTTTCTTAAAGTCAGAAATTGAGGTAACGCCATCTCGTTTGGAAAGTTTGCGGCCTTCCTCATTCAAAATTAAGGGAGTATGAGAAAATTCTGGAACTTTTGCACTAAATGCTTCGTAAAGTAAAATTTGTTTAGCAGTATTAGCAATATGGTCTTCTCCACGAATCACATGGCTAATTTGCATATCCATGTCATCCACCACCACGGCAAAATTATACAGCGGTTGACCGATACCATCTTCAGTAGCGCGAGCGATAACCATATCACCACCCAAATCGCTACCCTGCCAACTCATCTCTCCCCGCACCAAATCATTCCATTTAATCTCGCGACTGTCATCAATTTTAAAGCGAATTACAAAACTGCGTCCTTCAGTTTTTAACTCCGCTTCTTTTTCCGGTGTTAAGTCTCGGTGACGATTATCATAGCGGGGTGCTTGATTTCTAGCTTTTTGAGATACTCGTAAAGCTTCCAACTCCTCAGAGGTGGTGTAACAGCGATAAGCCAATCCCTTATCCAGCAAACCCTGCACCGCTTCCTTATACATTTCCAAGCGTTCGGTTTGAAAAAATGGACCTTCATCCCAATCCAAACCCAACCAACGTAATCCTTCAAGAATACTATCCGTATATTCGGGGCGCGAACGCTCGGTATCGGTATCTTCGATTCGTAAAATAAATTTACCGTCATGATGACGAGCAAACAACCAGTTAAATACAGCAGTTCTCGCCGTACCAATATGTAAATTCCCAGTTGGACTAGGAGCAATACGCACTCTGAAAGTCATATATTTCGTAATATTTGAGATTTTAGAACCACAAGCAATTTCGAGAAAACTGTCCGTTGAGACTTACTCGATTATTCAAGTGGCGAGATTTTAGATTTTGATTTATCTAATTAACAATTGCAATAGACAAACAAATTCAAACCTCCACCATCTTAGAAAATGATAAAGGTTAACTTAGCGCTATTTAGCTTTACCGCTTAAACCAGCAAAAAAGCATTTTCATTATGCTTCTAACGGCTTACCAAATAAAAATATTTAACATGAGAACGGGACCGACGGGATTCGAACCCGCAACTTCCGCCGTGACAGGGCGGTGCTCTAACCAGTTGAACTACGGTCCCATGTATTTGCGACTTTAGTAAGTATGTCTCTTTTCTCCTAATTTGTCAAGGGGGAATTTAAATTAATTTTGGGAGATGGGGAGAGGGGGTAGAGGGGGTAGAGGGGACGAAGAAGAAAAAACTAACTATTTCCGGCTCTTGCTACTCCTAACTCCTAATTCCTAACTCCTAACTATTTCCAATGCCCAATGCCCAATCTTCAATTCCCAATCCCCAAATTATTTAAACAGCTTGTGGAATAAATTAGATATCCAAGTTTTTATGGCTGATTTTTTGGATTGATTTTGTACTAATTTTTGTAGGATTTTGGGTTTAATTTTTTCGTATTGGGCTTTGAGAATACTTTTACTTTGCTTAGGAGATATAAAGCTTTTAGAATTTTGACCTGCTTCCAACCAATTAAATAATTGTTCGCGCTGATGTGGTGTAATCACGATCGTTGTTACATGAGCGCATTTTGTTGGTTTTTCTAATGCAAAAAAGAGTAAATGATAGTAGCCTTTTTCTGCTAGGTGCTTAATCATTCTTTCTCCTGCTTTATCTTTGATATCTAAGAAGCAAGAAAGCCAGCGTGTTAAAGAGGAATTTGTATCGTGCAAAACCGTTACCCACATAATCATTGGGTAAACATTGATTTTTTGGATAAATTCTGTAGTATTTTTTTGTTCTAAAAATTTGGATATTTCTGCTTGAGGTAGCATTGCCCAAAAAGTGGGCACTTTACCTTGTACGGTGTACAGTAAATGGGGAAATACAATCGGTGAGATCGGCTTGCTCGCAGGCCAAGTTTTTTGTAGGCAAATATGTTTAGATATTAATGTTGATGGTGTTAGATCTACCGCAGATAGATTTGCGACAAATTTATCATCTTTGTCTTGATATTTACTCTTATGACGCTGAACTGATTCTAATTTGTCTAGTATCTCTGTAATATTTTCAGGTCGATTGTTTACTTCTTTGGCTAAACAATTGATCACCAGTTTTTCCAAATCAAGGGGAATCTTAGCTTCTGGAATTACCTCACTTAATAAAGCTGGTGTTTCAAAACGGTGAGCTTGATACCATTCACCAAAAGAGTAACTTTTTAGCTGGAAGGGATGCTTTCCATAGAGCATTTGATACATGACAATTCCCAAACTATAAATATCGGAGCGTATATCTAATAGCTTGCGTCCTTCCATATGTTCTGGAGAACAATAAGGTAGACTGCTCATAAAAGATTGAGAAAGCGTTGCTCCAGCTCTTTCTTTTAAAAATTTAGCAATCCCAAAGTCTAATATTTTGACTATTTTACTTTTTTTTGCGTCTTCAATTATAAAGATATTTTCTGGCTTTATATCTCGGTGAATAACTGGGCAATTTTCCCCTTTAATACTGATACCTTTATGAGCGCATTGCAAGCCCAAACAAATTTGATAGGAAATATCTAAAAATTGCTCTAACGATAAAGGTTGATTATTAATTACTTCTAATAAATTTTGACCTTGAAGATATTCCATTACGTAAAATGGAGTTTTATCATCAGTAATACCGTAGCCTAATACTCGTACAATATGTTGGCTTTTACGTCCTAATTGCGTGCCAATAAAAACTTCTCTAGCAAAGCGTTGAGATATAGTTTTATTATCCAACTTCAAAGACAGAATCTTTACCGCTACTGGCATTCCACCATTGGTACAGTCTTCTGCTAAATATACTTTACCTCCTCCCCCTTTACCAATTAAATCCCTGATTAAGTAACGGTGATTTACAAATTTACCAATATAAGGATCTAATTCTGTTTTATGTTTTTGAGTAAACATCTGATGAATTTCTTGTTGCAACATAAATCAATGAATTAATCAATTTTCAAGTTATAGAAAGGGAACAGGAGGTTTACTAATTGTTACTGAAAATTTAAATAATGTTTTTACAGAAATTTAGCTTTCCTTTTGGAATATATAAAGTTTTGACCAAATATACCGAGATTACTAGGAAACACACCCTCATATTATGTAACACAGGCAACAAGCAAAGCCTATGAGGAATTTTACTGAAACGCCTTCGAGTACTACGTGGAGTCAAGTAAACAGTCTCAGTGAATATACTGCTATATCTCAGATGATAAATCAATTTATAAAGCCCGAAAGGTTCATGTATTAAGGCTTTTTGATGTATGTCAAATCTTTTAGTTATTTAAATATATTTTATGGCTTCGGGCACCTATCCTTAAGATATCAAAGGAAATATACGCAGGTTAAGCCCTGTTTAAGTATGGGGTTTAGCTAAGTATTTATAATTACGGCAGTATTTCATTTCACAAATTTCAACGGGTTGTAGAGACGGGGCGCAGTGCTACGTCTTCCTCGCTTTTGCAGAAAACGAACCTGTCACCAAAATCTGAATTTACGAAAAACGTTCGCGGATTAAACGTAAGAATCTTTCAAGACGCGATTCTATCTCAAGCCCGAATGCTAAAAACTGAGTCCGTTGCAGGTTATTAAAGTTATTGTCACTGACTAAAATTAGCGAAGGTTTTCCGTTTGGTAAAGTTGCACCTATAGTAAAACCTTCGGTGTTATCTAATGCAACTTCTAATTTTCCTAAGTTCAGTAGCAATTCTTTCTTTACTGGTTTAATTGTTTGGGTATCAACTTGTTTAAGACTTTCAATATTCTTAATGTCGGAAGCACCTGATAAATAAACTTTGAACAACGAATTAATAAATCCAAATCCAGTAAAAGTTCTTTCTATACTTAAAAAATGTCCTTCACCGTCCAATGCGATTAAATCGGTTAAGCCGCTTGAAAATCTACCAGCAAGTTTAAAAAAAGGTTTCACTAGTTTAGTGGGATAGAGAAATTCTTTTTCTAACTTTTTAGTCAGTAAATTGTATTGCAAAATTCTACATAAACTGCTCTGATTGGGTTTAGCTTCCTCTCCATCTTGAATCAATGCATTTTCGGTAGCTGTAAATAAATACTTTTTATCGGGTGTAATAGTCAAACTTTCAAAAGCTAAGTTATTACGAATACCTCGCTTTTTCTCTTTAGTAGGTAAAAATTTTTCAGGTATCGGTAAACTGGAGATTTCTTGTCCAGAATCGAGTGAAAACTCTTTGATAAATGGATCAATTCCTTTGTCTACATCACCTTCAGATGATACGAATATAGATGAATTCTTTAGTGCAATTGCTTCTGGATCTATGGTTCCAGCAGGAAAAGTTTTGCCATTTTTATCTTTTAAAGTTATTACCGCAACAGACTCAATATCATCTTTTTGAAAAGAATCCCCGTTGAGATTAATCTTAAAAGTGTAGAATCTCGCTGCTGATTTTACAGAGCGATCGTCAGATATAGCATAATAAAGTTGATTACCAGCATCATAAGTTATTCCCGACAACCCTCCTAATTCGGTATTTTCAAAATCCGTACCCGTAGGTAAAGTTGCTTCCCCGATAAAATCGATAGCCGTCACCTCTACAGCAGAAGGAGTCAAATTTGTGAAAATAAGCGTAACAACTATAATTGTCAGAAAAAAGACAATAATTAACGGTAATTTCAATATTTTTTTAATTCGCACGGGAAATTATTAATTATCTGTGAAAAGCCACAAATACGATATCACAGGAGCGCAAGGATGGGGTGATGGGGTGATGGGGTGATGGGGTGATGGGGTGATGGGGAGAGGGGGTAGAGGGGGAGAGGGGGTAGAGGGGGTAGAGGGGGTAGATAATTTTTCCTAAGTTGTCGCGCATTTAATTTGTATTTTGTTAGCGGGCAGGATGCCCGCACTACAAGGTTTCTATTCATATTAAGTATACAAATGAAAAGACTTTTAACTCCTAACTCTTAACTCCTAACTGTATGACGCTACCGCGTCACGCTGCGCTAACACTGCTCACTGCTCACTGCTCACTGCTAACTGCTCACTGATTCCCCGATTGACTTTCAAAAAAGTTGACGAGCCAGTCTTTTAGGCTGTGGGTAGCGCGACAGTCATCTTCGTTGTAACGTTTGATGATTTCTAATAAAGTGCGATCGCCATTTTTCAACCATTTGTCATACCAGTAAATACATTTAGCCCCACTGGCTTCTTTGTCACGCCATTCAAATCCCAACCACCGAGCAATTGATTTTAAAGCGTAACTTTCTAACGGTAATACCAATGTCTGAGTAAGTTGTTCGTAAATATCTACGAATCGATCTAAGACTGGTAATACTTTTTTGGAGGGGGTGCGATAAAGTTTTGCAAGTCGTTGAACTGTATCGAACTCATAAACGCAAAAATGATAAATTGGTGCGTCGGGGTATTGCCAAACTAACTCTAAAAATTGCTGCCAAATTAATTCTTCTTCCGATGGTTTTTCTGCTAAAAAAGAATAAAATTGCTCGGTGTTGTTTTCTCTGTCAACAACTAAAACCCCTAACAAATAATTTAAATTTAAATCTGGCTGGGCTTCGATGTCAAAGTAAAGTTCTATAGGGGCTGTATAGGTAATAGTTTCGTATACTACTGGATCGATTTCTACAGTTGTGGGATATTCTATTATTGCTTTATCGCTTGTTTGCGGCAAAGTCAGCAGAGATTCTCGATATGACAAAGGCAACTCTTGATGAATTATTGGTTCAACCAGTGCTTCAGGTAAAAGAAGCGGGCTATTTTCCAGTAAAGATTTTGCTTGTAAAACAAGATTGATCGCTACTTCACTACCAAAACCGGGTAAATCTTCTAATTCTGAAGGTAAGGTTTGAACAAGTGATTCTAAAGTAGTAATATCAAGAGTTTTTAAATGATTGTAACGTCCAGGGGTTACTCCCGGTACCAGCGAAAGATGTTTCTGTTCGGAAGCGGTTTGATGACAACTGCTGTACCAATTACAGAGACTGCACTTTTGCCGCGAAATAAATACTTCGGGGGCTGTTGGTAAATGTAATGTTTGGATGCATTCATCTAAAATTTCTAGCATCCGAGGAATCCATTTGATTAAATCGACATTATATTTAGTTTCTTTTCCCCGCAGCATTAACCAAGCCGATTGTGGTTCAACTTGCTGCACTGCTGCCAAAACAAAAGCATAAAATGCGGCGATAACTTGGTATTCTTGTTTGGGACGCTTACCTAATTCAACCCTTGCAGGAACATATATCCAATCTCCAAATATTGAATTTCCTTCTTGTTTGATCAGCAAATCAGGACGTGCTAACAAAGTATGGTTGTCTTCGTAACCTGTTGTCAGCAATCCTTTATAAATACACTCAACTCCCTGCTGCATCAATTCTAAAGTTGCCACTTCCCCAGTTTGTGGTTCTCCTTTAGGAAACCTTGGAGAGTGATAATCAAGTTTTTCTAAAACCTTTTTTTTCTGGACGTATTTATCTTGATACAGCTTCAACAACAAGTCACTAGGTGCATCTTGCTGAGTTTTATCGCCGCGAACATTCAAAAAAGGTCGGCGTTTACATTTTTGATATTGCAGCAGTAGTTCGGCATTAATTAACATTCTTTTAAATTAACAATAATTAGCGCAGTCTGGTAGTAATAAAGGTAACTAAACTTGACGTTGTGTAAAAAACATGGCTTTCAACACTGCCTCCGAAAATTTATTTGTTGAGAGAAGCATATGTATTAGAGGATATGAATATGCGCGGGAATATTTAAAAGTTGAATATCTATAAAAACTAGTAATACAGCTATTTTATAAAGCTTTACAAAGTCAAAAAATCCTAACTTTTAAGTTGTTTTCTAATCCCAAATACGTTCTGTTAAAAGTAATTCTATATATGGTAAATGCCTTTTATGCACCATTATCCATATACTTAATCTTGTTCTTCAAATCCTACGTCTAAAATTTGTCGAAGATACGCCTTTCTAAAGATGTTCTTGCCTCAACAAGCGTGTTAAATCCAAAATCTAAAATCTAAAATCCAAAATTGATATGACGAGTATATCTGCTACACAAACCGATTTGCATCAGTACCGGCAACAATTCCCAGCATTAGCTAATAAAGCTTATTTTAATTTTGGAGGTCAGGGACCAATGCCTGCTTCGGCTATGAATGCTGTAATTCAAGCCCAAGACGATATTCAAAGAATTGGTCCTTTTGGTAATGAAATTAACGGTTGGCTAATTCAACAAACTAAAGCCACAAGAGTAGCAATTGCAACTGAATTAAATGTACCATCAGAAACCATCACTCTTACCGAAGATGTAACAGTTGGTTGCAATATTGCCATGTGGGGCATCGAGTGGAAAGCAGGCGACCATATACTGCTTACAGACTGCGAACATCCAGGAATTATTGCAACAGCCCAGGAAATAGCACGCAGGTTTTCCGTGGAAGTTAGTACCTGTCCAATAATGGCAACTTTAAATGATGGCGATCCTGTAGCAATTATTGCCCAACATTTGCGACCCAGTACCCGTATGGTAGTGTTAAGCCACGTACTGTGGAATACAGGTCAAGTTTTACCTTTAGAGAAAATAGCACAAGCGTGTAGAAGCAATAATACAAAATTGATGGTAGATGCAGCACAATCAGTAGGATTATTGCCGTTAAATCTTACCGAATTAGGAGTGGATTTTTACGCTTTTACAGGTCATAAATGGTTGTGCGGACCTCCCGGTGTGGGCGGTTTGTACGTGCGTCCCCAAGTACGAGAAAGTCTTTACCCTACCTTTGTAGGTTGGCGTAGCGTGGTCATTGACAGTCAAGCTCAACCTGTAAAATGGCAGGAAAGCGGAGAAAGATATGAAATTGCAACTTCCGCTTATCCCTTTTATATTGCTTTAACCGAAGCAATTTCAGTGCATCAGAAATGGGGAACACCGCAAAAACGTTACGAACAAATTTGTCATAACAGCGAGTATCTCTGGCAGAAATTGATGGCAGTGCCAGGTATAAAATGCTTGAAAAATTCTCCCCCCCAATCCGGTTTAGTTTCCTTTCAGCTAGAAAACGATCGATCTAAAACCAGCATAGAATTAGTAACATTTTTGGAATCAAAAGCAATATTTACCCGTACAATCGCCGATCCCGATTGCGTCCGCGCTTGCGTCCACTACTTCACTTTAGAATCGGAAATAGATCGGTTGGTTGAAGAAATTCGGGGGTTTTGTGATTAGGGGGATTGGGCATTGGGCATTGGGCATGGGGGATTGGGACATTGTTAAAGTAGTGAGTAGCGAGCAGCTATCGGAGAATAGATGGCTGAAGAACCGAGAATAAGAACGAATTAGTAGTTTTCTAGAATCTCACTCCTAACTCCTCACTACTACTTGGTTACATTACTGCGGGTAAATTATTTGTAGTGGGAGCGTCTCGCTCCCTCGTTACAACCAGCGAGCTTTTCGGCTCGCACTCCCTCCTCTACCTCGTATAAATTTACAACCAGCGAGCTTTTCGGCTCGCACTCCCCTACCTCGTATAAATGTACAACCAGCGAGCTTTTCGGCTCGCACTCCCTCTATCTCGTATAAATTATGTGGTTGACTACTACTCCGGCAGATTAATTCTGCGGGTAAATTATTTGTAGTGGGAGCGTCTCGATCCCTCGTTACAACCAGCGAGCTTTTCGGCTCGCACTCCCTCTACCTCGTATAAATGTACAACCAGCGAGCTTTTCGGCTCGCACTCCCTCTACCTCGTATAAATTATGTGGTTGACTACTACTTACTACTCACTCCTAACTTTTTATTCTTAATCCAAAATCCAAAATCTAAAATCCAAAATGCAACGTCCTATTATATATATTGCGATTACTAATCACGGTTTCGGACACGCGACTCGTACTGCTGCGGTAGCGGCGACTATTCAAGAGTTATGTCCGGAAGCGTTGTTGATTATGGTGACAACTGCACCGCGTTGGTTGTTGGAATGTTATATCAAAGGTGATTTTATTCATCGTCCCCGTGCTTACGAGTTGGGGGTGGTGCAAGCTGATAGTTTCAAGATGGATAAACCAGCTACTTTAGAAAAATTATTAGAAATTAAAAAAAATCAGCGTTCGATCGTTGCTTCTGAAGTTGATTTTATTCGTCAAAATCGCGTTGATTTAATTTTGGCGGATATCCCCTTCCTAGCTGCCGAAATTGGTAAAGCTGCTAATGTTCCTTGTTGGGCAATTAGTAATTTTGGCTGGGATTTTATTTACCGAGATTGGGGCGGTGATTTTGTTGACATTGCCGATTGGATTGGAGAATGCTATGGAAAATGCGATCGCCTTTTTCGACTTCCTTTTCACGAACCGATGGAAGCGTTCAATAAGATAGAAAACATAACTGATGTCGGTTTAACTGGTGGTTCTCCTTTTATTGATGCGGACGAAATAAAATCCAAGTATGAGATAAATACACCTCGCGAAAAAACCATACTGCTTACCTTTGGCGGCTTGGGTTTACAGCAGATACCCTACGATAACCTGCGAAAATATCCAGATTGGCAGTTTATCACCTTCGATAAATCGGCACCAGATTTACCAAACTTAATAAAAGTTCAAGATATAAAAACCCGTCCCGTTGATTTTATGCCAATTTGCGGGAGAGTTGTTTCTAAACCAGGCTTCAGTACTTTTGCGGAAGCAACTAAATTAGGAGTGCCGATTGTTTCAGTTACTAGAGATAACTTTGCAGAAGCAGCTTTTTTAATAGAAGGAATATCCGATTACAATCACCATCAAATTCTCACCCCTGCTGAGTTATTTGAGAGTTCTTGGGAATTTCTCAAGCAGCCATTGCAAGAACCTCGTTGTAAAGACAAGATTGCGATTGATGGGAATGAAGCGATCGCGAAAACAGTTATCAGTTATCAGTGAGCAGTGAGCAGTTATATCATGTCCGGATAATCGCTTTTTCAAGGGAGAAAATTATCCGGTAGAATTTTTTGGGGAAGAGGAAAAGGGGATGGGGAAATGTGATAGAGGAGGTAGAAAAGAACTTTTATATTTTCGACCCTGACGGGGAACAATAGATAATAAAAATTTCCCGAAAAAGCAGATGTCAGAAAATCAACAGCCAAAAGCCTACGATGCAGTACTCGGAGGTCAAAGTCCACCATCCGAAGGTGCAGCAGTACTTGGTGGTATTGAAGGAGCAAAGCTGCGATTGAGTAATTCAAATGCACAAGTGAGGATTACAGCGCTTCATCAAGCATTAAATTATGGAGAAGCGGGTTTGGATTTGGTTCTCAAAGCTTTGGAAGATAAATCACCAGAAGTTCAAATTCAAGCTTATTACCGAAAACAATGGGTCTAAAGCCCCGTGGTTTCAGCACGGATTTTTATTGTATTTAATTAATGTTATCCCACTCATGGTAGTATAAGATTGGAGGTAATACCATGTTAGTTTTTGAGCTTAAAG
>JBARZF010000504.1:0-13234 GCA_049649675.1 Rivularia sp. (in: cyanobacteria)
CCGCTTCTTTGGGCGTTTAAACCGACGTGAGCAGCTTGGGTTAATCCGTGGGCTAAGGGGGAACCGCCTCCGCAAGGCATTTTTTCTAAGCGGGTACGAGCTAAGGTGATGGAACGTGTGGGTGGTAACATTACTTCGGCTTGTTCTCCTCGGAAGGGAATTAATGCTACTTGATCGCGGTTTTGATATGCTTCTGTTAATAATTGCATTACCGCTCCTTTGGCTGACTGCATTCGGTTGAGTGCCATTGAACCGGAAGCGTCTACAACGAATATTACTAATGCTCCGGCTTTTCTCGCCAATCTTTTAGCACGAATATCGCCTTGTTCTACAATGACGTTTCTACCAGGATTCCTTTGTCGTCGTGCTTTTTGATATGGTGCTGCGGCTCGCAATGTGGCATCTACGGCAATACGACGGACTTTTCCTTTGGGTAACATTGGTTTGATGTAGCGTCCCCTATCGTCGGAAAAGATTATACCGCGACTTCCGGAGTTTCCTTGACGCTGGGCTGTTTGAGCAAAATAAAGTACGCTTTCATCTAAGATTACGCCTTCTGGATCGAAAACGAATTCTTCGGGAATTGCTGGTGGTTCTTGTTCTTGATTTGATTCGTCTTCAGTGTCTTCTTTTTCTTCTTGTTCTTCTTGCTCTTGTTCCGATTCGTCTTCTGGCTCTTGGTTTTGTTGTGGTGGTGGTGGTGGTGGCTGTTGTTCTTCTTCTGGTGGCGATTGAATTACGGTGGCGCGGGGTACTATGACTAATTCCACGGCACGCCGCAAATCGTCGGGGTTAACTTTATTTCTTCCGTCGAGTGCTGCGGATGCTTTGGCAACTCTTACCGCAAATAGTTCGGCGCGATGCCCCTGCACTACACCGCGAATTGCTTCTTCAACTAAGTAGTTAATTTGTTCTTGGCTGATGGTAACTTCTTTCAACCATTCCCGCGCTAAAACAATTTGAGTTTTGATCGAGTCGATATCTTCTTCGTACTGCCCGAGAAATTCTTGAGGAGAGCGGGAATAAGAAATCGCTTGCTCTACTGCTTGTACTCTGTCGTCTAAACCCAAAACGCCGTCTGCGGAAAGTGAAATGGCAATTCTGTCAAGTAAATGTTCTCGTAAACTTCCTTCTTCTGGATTGTAGGTAGCAATAAATAACGATTTGCAAGGATGTTGAAAACTGATTCCTTCGCGTTCGATTTGGTTGCGCCCTTCGGATAGTACAGATAAAAGTTGATTGCTAATTTGCTCATCTAAAAGGTTAATTTCATCAACATACAGTACGCCGCGATGTGCTGAAGCGAGTAAACCCGGTTGAAATACTGTATCTCCTTGTTTGACCGATTTTTCTACATCCACCGAACCCAAAAGTCGATCTTCAGTGACTCCCAAGGGTATTTGTAAAAATGGTGCGGGGATAATTTTGGTTTCGATATCTGTGGAAACGTTAGATAATAAATCATCATCCCATTCTTGGGGATTGTCGGGATTGCAGTTACTAATGGAATCTTTTACAACTTCAATCGGTGGTAGTAAAGCGTGAATAGCCCTTGCCATGACTGACTTTGCGGTTCCCCTACGTCCGGCGATCGCCACTCCTCCTAATTCTGGATCGACTGCCGCTAATAGTAAAGCTATTTTGATCGCTTCTTGACCAACTACAGCGGTTAAGGGAAAGGTAGTAAAAGTAGAATTAACGGTGGATGCAGGCATTTTTTATATAATAGTTAGTCTAATCTTATAGCTTACCAAATTAGTGGTCGATTATTACCAAACCAATAATCTTAATTTTCAAGTTTTTTTAGTAATTTAAGTTAAAATGATCGCGGCATTATAGATGACTTAAATTCTTAAAGATGGCTATTAGCGATCGCGAACGGGTTGGTAGAGGTTTAACTGAAAAGAGAAATGCACAAATATAGTGTATGCGATTTTTCAAAGCTATATCTGCATCTGAAGTAGAAAATGCAGAATTATATTATTATTGATTATACTTAAAACTTTATTTTTATTGTCCCTTAAATCAACAGAAATGATTCGCAAACAAGAGAAATTAGTAGAAATTATCCAACAGGCAAAATTCAATGATGATTCGCTTTTACGTCGTGCGCTGACTCATCGTTCTTACGTTAATGAAAATCCTTACTGTGGCGAACATAACGAACGTTTAGAATTTTTAGGTGATGCTTTATTAACTTATTTAAGTGGAGATTACCTTTACCGTCGTCATCCAGAAGTTGGAGAAGATGAATTAACGCGCAGACGTTCGGCATTAGTTGATGAAAAGCAATTATCAAGGTTTGCTTTGGAAGTCGGTTTAGATAAAAATATGCGGTTGGGTAAAGGTGCTATTCGTGAGGGGGGATATCAAAACCCAAATTTACTTAGCAGCACTTTTGAAGCGGTAATTGCAGCTTTTTATCTAGATAATAATTCAGATATTGAAGCAGTACGTAATATTATTGAACCGCTATTTGATTCGGTTCCTGAAGACATAGTTGAATTTCGTTCTAATCTCGATCCAATAAATCAGTTACAAGCATGGGTTCAGCGCCACATTCCGCAAAATCCGCCCAATCTTCCTAAATATATTCCGACAAAAACAGGTGGCTTACCTCACGCTCCAGAATTTCTCTGTGAAGTATTTGTAGATCGTAAAAAATACGGAGAAGGTACGGGAAAGAATATAAGAGAAGCTAAAAGAGCCGCTGCAATTGATGCTTTGAATAACTTAGAAGATGAAGGCTTTATTTAGATTGGGGGATTAGGGATTGGTAATTGATAATTGATAATTGTTTTCTATTTTCAAAGGTAAAATAACGATAAAAGTAGAACCATCACCTAACCCTCGAATTTACTTTAATTTCACCTTTAATAATTGTAATCAGTTGTGAAACAATTGCTAAACCTAAGCCTGTACCATCGATAGCGCAAGACTTACTGTTAGCAGTGAGAATAAAAATCAAGTATTTACGATACAAGGATTATTGGCTTACAAAACTTGCATTATTTATTAATACTTTATATTTTTTCTATTCCCTATTTTCTGTTCCCTTTTATTTGACTTATATTTAGAGTTACAGCATGATTAACGAGAAATTAAGCGTTCGGAGGAAACTATTTTTTTCCTAACGTATCGACACTTTATGCCATATTTTTTACAAAATTACAATAATTAATATATGAGGAAACACGACTCAAAAATATTGGTTTTATTTTCAATGAGTAGTATTAACTACTTGTAGTGTAAATAGCGATTTCCAATGTATAATCTAATGTCAACCTTAAGGAGGATGATTTTTAGGTGTAAATTCTAGGATGCTATCAAGTTAAGTAGTTAAAATCCACCAGACCTTATAGTATAATAAAAGACATTTTCAGGGTAGAGATAAATAGGATTACGGAAGAATAAATATAGATTAGGATGTATTAGAAAGTATGAAATCTTCGGAAGAGAACAACAATAATAATTCGTTTGAAGTTGGGCAAATGATATCAACTAAAAATATCAGTAAGCCAATAGAATATAGTAATCCTGAGATTCAAGACAACAACAGCTTAAATAAGGTAAGAGACATTTTAGTTGGCTCTCAAATGCGAGAGTTAGATAAAAAGTTTTCTCGTTTGGAAGAGCGTTTAATTAAAGAATGCAGCGATTTAAGAGATGAGACGAGGAAGCGACTAGATACGTTAGAAAATTATATTAAAGAAGAAGCAGACTCTTTGAGTTCTAGGGCAAAGAATGAGCAAGTAAAGCGCGATGAAGCGGTGAAAGCGATTAATGAAGAACAAAGAAAACTTGCTGAATCTTTAGAGAAAAAGATGACTGATATTGATGAAGAAGCAAGCAAAATTCAACGGGAGTTACGTCAGCAGATTTTCAGTCAATCTCAAACCTTACACGATGATATTCGACAAAAGTACGAGGAAATCGTAGCTTTACTAGAACGAGAAACTTACGAACTCAGAAGTGAAAAAACCGACCGCACTCAATTAGCGGCTTTATTTTCGGAATTAGCATTGCGTTTGAATTCTCAATAGTAATTATTATAAGTCATTCATTTAATTGTTGTAATGGATGACTTATAATTTAGCGATAATTGATACATAGATAAGATAATTTTGCCGATGAGTGATAAGAACGGGAATCGATTAGCGGAAGAATCCTTAAATAATAATAGTGTTGAAGATAATAATAAATTGGGTGAATTAGGTGAATTGAGTGAATTGCGAAGTTTGCTTTTAGGAATTGAGCCGCCAAAACTTCATCGATTTTACGAAAAAATTGATAACCCTCAAGTAGATGCTGAAGATATCAGTAGTATGCTTCCAGAAGCGGTTGTTTTGCGGACAATGCAAGACGATAGCCTAACTGAAGCGATGGTTCCTACAGTTGAGCAAGCAATTGATTCTTCTGTTAAGAAAGATATTGACATACTTTCCGAGGCGATTTTCCCGATAATTGGCCCCGCTACGAGAAAGGCGATCGCCACTGCTTTGGATGAGATGTTGCAGTCGTTTAATTATGCTTTGGAACACAGCGTATCACCACAAAGTTTAAAGTGGAGAATAGAAGCTAAACAAACGGGGAAATCGTTCGCGGAAGTTGTATTATTACGGACGCTGGTTTATCGAGTAGAACAGGTATTTTTGATTGATAAACACAGCGGATTGATGCTGCAACACCTTGTCGCGCCGAAGATAGAAGCTCAAGATCCGTCTTTAGTTTCAGCAATGTTGACAGCGATTCAAGATTTTGTCAAAGACTCGTTTGATGTGCAAAAACATGAAGGATTGCATACTTTGGAGTTTGGCGAACTTACTATTTGGATTGAAGAAGGACCAGTAGCGGTTTTAGCGGGTATAATTCGCGGAAATGCGCCGGAAGAGTTAAGGTTTGTATTTCGGAATGCCATAGAAAAAATACATTTAAAGTTAGGTAAAGAAATCAAGGATTTCTCTGGAGATACAGAGCTATTTGCAGCTAGTAAGCCTTATTTAAAAGCTTGTCTGGAATCTCATTATAAGAATCCTAATAGAACAAGATATATTTATGCATGGGCTTCTATAGGTATATTGGCGATAGTATTAGCTAACTGGGGATTTTTTGCAATCAAAGAAAATAACCGCTGGAATAATTACGTACTTTCTTTGCAAGAAGAACCTGGAATTGTAGTGACTAAAACGAGTAAAAGCAATGGAAAATATTTTGTTACAGGTATGCGCGATCCGTTGGCGATTGAGCCGAAAAAGCTGATTAAACAAGCGAATCTCAATCCGAAAAAGGTAATTAGTCGGTGGAAGCCTTTTATCTCTTTAGAACGCAAAATTACTCTCAAAAGAGCCTCTAAGTTACTGCAAAAGCCCAAAACAGTTACTTTTAAACTTGATGAGAACGGTGTTTTGAGCGCTACGGGTTCTGCACCTCGTGAGTGGATTTTGTCAGCAAGAAAACAAAAACCTTTCCTATCTATTCTGGGTATTACTGAATATCAAGATAAAAAATTAAAAGATTTAGATATTGACCAGCTTAATGCTTATAAAAAAGAAATTGAAGAAATAATAGTACTGTTTGATAAAGGTACAACCCAATTTTTTCCCGGTGAAGCAGAAAAATTAATCAAATTAGTGCCAAAACTAAAAAAACTGATTGATGCGGGCAATTTTTTAGAAAAGGATGTATCAATTGAAATTGCAGGTCATACAAGCACCGTAGGAGATAAACAAGCCAATATCAAACTTTCTCAAGATCGTGCAAAGAGGATTCTAACCTATTTTACATCTGTGGATATCGACAAAAATAAATTTAGTACAAAAGCATTAGGATCTGAAACTATTTTACGTCCGGAATTAAGTGAAGAAGATAAAAGATTCAATCGTAGAGTGTCATTCAAAGTTATTATAGACGACGTTGCTAATTAACAAGGCGTATAAGCTCAATGCTCCAGAAAAAAATCTGTATGGTTGGTGCATTTGCTACTGGTAAAACAAGTTTAGTAGCTAAGTTCGTTTACAGCATATTTTCAGAAAAATATCAAACTACTGTAGGAGTGAAAATTGATAGAAAAACATTAATGGTACAAGAAAAAGAATTAAATCTGATTTTGTGGGACTTGTATGGAGAAGATGAGTTTCAAAAATTAAGAACTTCTTATCTAAGAGGTTCATCTGGTTACTTATTAGTAGTGGATGGAACGCGAAAAAGTACTTTACAAACTGCTTTTGATTTACAAAAACGAGTAGAAGATTCAATAGGTAAAGTACCTTTTATTTTAGTTTTGAATAAGTGCGATTTAGAAGACGAATGGGAATTAGATTCAGCAAGTATTGAAGCTGTTGAAGAAAAGGGGTGGACTACGATCAAAACAAGTGCAAAAACAGGATTGAATATAGAAGAAATTTTTAATAAATTAGCAACAAAAATACTGGAGGGGTGAATGTATGGATATCCCGTTACCTGTAAGTGGTTATCTAATCAATTTTATGAGAGAAAGTCGTTCTCTGGCATATCTTTTTGTCGGTAAAGATGGATGTTTAGATAGTTGGGGTGGAAAGATAAATCAATATGGAATAGCCAATTTACATCAGGGAGAAGATGCCAGTCAGCAAATTTTCTTCCTGGAAGGACTTTTACCGCTCGATGGTTTTCCGTTGTTTTTACCTTGTCTGAAAACTGAACCTGGGATCTGCGCGGATGTGCATTTATTTCCAGAGAAGGAAGGAGATTGGGTATTACTATTAGATGCAACCTGGGATGAAATGCAAATATTCAAAGTTCAACAGGAAGTCAACTCTGCTTGTTTATTGCAGCGCAAATAAGAGTAATATTATATCGAGAATAAATATGACAAAAAAATCGATTCTGCGACTGTCTAAATTATGAGTGAATCTATAACAGCAGAAATTTTTGCCGCTTTAAATATTTTAGTTTTAGAACGGCTTGATGTTGGGAAATTTAAAATTACCGGAGATAAACCAAAATGGATTAGGCGATTTTGTCGCAAAAATTTAGAATCCGGAATGGAGATAATAATACCTGAAGAAGATTTTCCTTTTGTGGAGAACTTCTTAATTGATGCGGAAGAATATTGGCAAAGTAGCGAAAAAAAACCTTTAAAATCGGGAATATGGAGCGATTTAGATATATCTGGAAATGAATTTCATTTTGAAGCTTCAGCTTTGATTGCGAATCAGAAGAAAATATTGCTAATTGAAATGATGAGCGATGCTTATCTAGAAAAGCAAAGCTTGATTCAACAAGCTAGAGAAAATAAGTTAAATTATCAACATATTATTAAAGAAAATCAAAAGAAAGAAGTATTAATTCACTGCATTATACATGATGTTGCCGGACAATTAAGCGGTATAAACTGTTGTTTGGCTCTATTAGAATTAGAAAATTTAACACAAAAAGGTAAACAGCGTTTAGAAATCGGTAGAAAGCAAACTATTCAACAAGAAATGCTGATTCGACAGATATTGAGTGCATTTTCTACAGAAGTTGAATCATTAGAAAATTTTACAAATGGCATTGAGAAAGCACCAGATATTTTAGTCTCTGCACGGGATGTTGTTGAGTTATTAACACCGACTTTTGCATTAAATAAAATGCGCTTGCAACTTTCTGAGGATATAGATACTTCCGTAGATTGGCAAGTAGTTGGTGATAAATCGCGTTTGGATAGAATATTCGCAAATCTAATCGAAAATGCTTTTCGTCATAGCCCCTCAGAGTCTACCGTTACTGTAAACTTACTTTCTCAAGAAGAATATATTATTGCCAGTGTAGAAGATAGAGGAAGCGGCGTACCCTTAGAAATTGCCGATTCTTTATTTCAAAAATTTACTCAAGGACAAAAAAAATCGGGTAAATCTGGAATTGGACTTTATTTTTGTAAAATCACAGTCGAACGTTGGGGAGGAGAAATCGGTTTTACACCTCGTGAAAATGGGGGTTCCCGGTTTTGGTTTCGTTTGTTAAAAACAGGGAATGGGGGATAGGGGATTGGGCATTGGGCATGGGGAGAGAATTCTTAACTCCTAACTCCTAACTCCTAACTCCTAACTCCTGACTCCTCATCTTTTACTTGATTTAGCGAGTAAATATCGATACCGCGTCCGAAAGCGAAACGTAGAGAACTTGATATATTTTTACTTGATAAAGTGGTGAAGATTATTATTGCTGTAAAGGTAATAGCAAAATTAAATCCGAATAAATTGCGATAACCTATTTCTTGAGCAACTATACCGAAAATGGGACCAGCAAGCGCTACACCAACGTCGAAGCCTACCATACACAAACTGAATGTCCGTCCCCTTTCGTGGGGATAACTTCTATCTGTTATCATCGCTGCAATCATGGGAATTATCGTACCGCCACCAATCCCTTCAAATACTGCTGCTAATAAGAAATCTACCGAGCTATTGGCAGTCCATAATAATACCATTGCTACACTGTAACAAATTAGACTTGAAGTGATAAACAAACCACGACCAAATCTATCGCTAGCCCTTCCGCAAAAAAACCTCGAACAAAAACTGGCGATCGCTACTGCCGTGTAAAATAATCCAGGGTTCAAATTAGCTTCGGTTGATTTGATAAATAACGGTACGAAAGTATGTAAAGTTCCGAGCGTTAAACCGATTATTAATAATAGAGTAGCGGGAATTCTCATTCTAGGACTAATCAACTTTTGCCAAAATGGAGAATCGCTATTTATAACTTTCTCCTGTGCTTGAACTATCGGATTAATAATCGGTATGGAAAATAATAATCCAAGACAAGCCAAAGTGGTAGATAATATAAATAATGGCGTATAACCATATGCTTCCATTAAAAAACCACCTAATGCTGGCCCAATCGCTAAACCAACCGGATTAACTAAACTCATATAGCCGATTAATTCACCGCGATTTTCTACAGGTGCAATATCTGCAACTAATGCTAAAAATGCAGTAGAAAAAGCAGCGATACTGATACCGTGAAAGGCTCGGATTACCATTAACAGCGGTAAAGATTGCACAAGATTGTAGCCAATAGGACCAATTGCGGCTGATAAAAGACCGATTATCAACACAATTTTTCGACCTTTTTTATCTGCTAATTGACCTAATAATGGACGAAATAATAATAATCCAATAGCAAAACTACCCATTACTAAACCGATTTGCTGCTTTGATGCTCCGATATCTTCGATATAAAGCGGCAAAGTTGGTAATAGCGAAGCTAAACTAGCCCAAAATAATAAACCTGCTGCAAATAAAAACAACAGGTTTCGCCGTAATTGACTATCAAGTGAAAATAAAATCACGGTAGATGCAAGTATTGTGTGAGGTTGGCGATTTATAGTTTTTTATTTAAGGTTCGATAATTCCGAACAAATAGAAGACTACAATATCTATGTTACATTACTTTATATATCATAATAAAAAGAAATGCTGTATTAATGGAATTACTGGGTTAATCGTTCCTAACTGTATACTATCGCCCCTTCAGTCGCCCTACTCACGCCCAGTATCAATCTAACTAATCAACTTCAACGCAAGAAAGGAAGATTTTTTTCTAATAATTTTTCTAATGATTGACTCTTTAAATCAATTGGTCTAATAGTGAAGCTATATCGGTAATATTTATCTTTCAGTAAGAATTCTTGATGAATTCTGGGGTTCCAACTATCGTCTCCCCCAACTCCCATTTGCTTATAATCAATATTGAAAGTGATGTTCCCAGAATCTTCGATCTCGTAAGTATGTTTGGCATTAGTAAGATTTTTCAGAGAATAGTGATGTGCGCTAACGTTGATTAAGTCTTGTGCATTAGTTAAAAAACCCACCCTATTATCATTGGTTAAAGTCGCCCATCTGACATCAGTTTTATTGCCATTTTCTTGTGGTTTGATGTATGGCCAATAATTATCAGTAACTTGGTTGGAGTAAACACCGATAAAAGCACTTTGCTTTTTATCTTGGTAAGACTGGTGAATTCCCCTCCCATACCATTGAAAATTATCCATTTCTTTGGGAACAATCATATTCATTCCTATTCTAGGAATGGACATTAATTCATTATTGTCATTTATGACCGTATTATCTACAAAAACTTCCCCATCACCAAAAATTGTGTAATTTGTAAAGAAGTCGAATTTCATGGGTTTATCAGAGCCTAAAGTACCTTTTACAGTTATTTTTACAGCCCTATTTCCATACAGCTTCTTAATCTGATAACTTAAGTTTTTATAGTCCATTCTGTGAAGAGAATTATTATACCATTGAGCAGCATACATACCATCAAAGATTTCACTACCATCATTATCAATAGGTGCTCTCCAAAGGTTTAATTGAAGTCCTCTTGCGAGCATTTCTTTTCCTTGATAGCTCCAAGAAGTCAAAACTCCTTGTGGTTTATCTAAGGTAATAGCAAAATCGATTCCTTGTACTGATATATTTTGATTATTTTCTTTGACTTTAACTACGTCAAAATTCATCACCTTAACAAGTGACTGAGAAATTTTATTGTACGGTAATTTAAACTGTTCTTTGGCAATTTCAAATCCTTTATTAGCCCAAGGTGTATCTTCTTTTAATTGGAAGCTGAAGTTTAACCAATACTCGGCTCCAGGCTTTAATCTAGGTTGGGAAAAAGGAATATTAATAGCTTGTTCAGATAAAGCCGGAATGTTCAGATTTGGAATGTCACTGGTTTGCAGAATACTACCATTTTCTAGTAAAGCCCACTTGAAAGTAACAAAGTTTAAATTAGTGAAGTGATATTTGTTTTTTATTTTGACTTTTCCTACCTTAATATCCTCTGGTATCACATCGATAAAATCTTGAACTTTTTTCACTTCTAATAAATCAGGAGAAGGAGTTCTATCGGGTAATACCAGACCATTTATACAAAAGTTTTTGTCATTGGGAATATCACCAAAATCACCACCATAAGCGAAATATTCTACTCCATCCTCAGTTGTTTTTCTTAGTCCTCGATCTACCCAATCCCAGATAAAACCACCTTGTATTCTTGGATATTTGGGATTTTAAATTAAATCCCAATATTTATAAAAATTTCCTGTAGAGTTTCCCATAGAGTGAGAATATTCACTCAAAATCACAGGTCTGGTTGGATCTTTTTCAGTTAAATAGATCGTGTCTTCAATCCCTACATACATATTAGAAATGAAATCAAATTCAGGTAAACTTCTCATTTTATAAGGAAATCTACCTTCATAATGGATGGGACGACTATCATCAATTTTCTTCATTTCATTTGCCATATTTCTAATAGCTTTCCCAATCCCTGCTTCATTTCCTAATGACCAAATGATAATAGAGGGATGATTTTTATCTCGTTCTACCATAGAAACCCCTCTATCAATAAAGGAGTTATAGTACTCAGGATTATTTGCTAGAATGATATTTTTCCAGTGCCATAATTCGTGACTTTCTACATTAGCTTCATCCATGAGATAAATACCATATTCATCGCAAAGTTCATACCAAAGCGGTACATTTGGATAGTGAGAAGTCCTAACAGCGTTGAAATTATTTTGTTTTAACAGTTTAAGATCGCGAATCATGTCTTCTTTGGTGACAACTCTACCATTGTCAGGATCGAATTCGTGACGGTTTACCCCTTTGATTAATACTGGAATACCATTGACTAAAAATTGACCATTTTTAATTTCTGTAGTCCGAAAGCCAATTTTACTGCTGATAGCATTGATTTCCTCATCTTTATTATTTAATAAAGTTAAAGTTAATTTATATAGGTGAGGTTGTTCATCGCTCCAAGGTTTAACCGAGTTAATTATTTTGTTTAAGCTGACTCTAGCTTCACTGTGACTAGCTATTTTTTTAGGTAAATTTATTCTCTCTGAAAATACGCTCTGGTTATTTGGCGCGTAAAGGTTGACTTTGACTACATATTTAGAGGCAGCTTTTTGGTTATAATTATTAACATCAATTTTTAAATCTAATACCCCGTTTTGATAAGAACTATCTAAAGTGGATTTAGCAAAAAAGTCTCTAATTGCTACTTGAGGGGTCGCAAATAAATATACATCTCTGTAGATACCGCTTAATCTCCAGAAGTCTTGGCCTTCTAAGTAAGAAGCATCAGACCAACGAATTACTTCCACAGCAATTTGATTTTTACCTTCTTGGAGATATGGGTTCAGTTTAAATTCAGCAGGAGTCATACTACCTTCGCTGTAACCGACTTTTTTCCCATTTACCCAGAGATAAAAAGCAGATTGGACTCCATCAAAGTGAATAAATATTTCTTTATCATTCCACTCGTAGGTAAAAAAAACTCTTTTCGATAAAGGCCAGTTTCGTTTTTATCCTCTGGCACATAAGGAGGATTAGTAGGAAAAGGATGCTTGATATTGGTATAAATAGGCTTTCCGTATCCTTTTAATTGCCAATTAGAAGGAACTTCTATTTTTTCCCAGTTTTTGGTGTTATAAAAATCTTTATTTACCTGAAGTGGACTTTCTTTGAATTGGAAATCCCACTCACCATTTAAGAGTATAAAGTTTTTTGATTTGCTTCTATCAAAAGTTAAGGCATCTTGTTCATTACTAAACGGAATTAATGTTGCATGACCAGGTTCTTTGTTAATTCCAAAAACTCGTGGATTTTGCCACTCCAACTCTTGGGTTATAGAATTTGGGTTATTGATCGCAATAGCTCTTGAATTTTGCCACTGCAACTTGTAGGTTATTAAGCTGGGGCTAATTGTTAGCAATAAGCTCAATAGAATTAAAATAACGGGATGCAAAAATTTATTCATGCTTATAAATAAATCTGGACATATGAATAGGAATAGCCGCAAGTGTCACAAAACTCGGGTGGTGCCGTACCTTCATTGCCTTATTATTACGTTAAAAATTAGTCAAAAGCTCACGTTGCTCGAATTATCACATTTTTCGCTGTCCAAAAACTTATTTACAACAAAAGCTTCTCCGAATAAGTCATGAATACTCTAATCTTTTTACTTTGAGCATTTCAGGAATGGCCGCGATTGTCACAATACGAAGATTGGTGCGTGACACCAAAAGCTTATTTTTACGTTTCCTTCTCGATCAAAGTGTCACACACCCGTGCCAAAAAAATGTGCCAGTACTTATCAACTTGTGACAGCTAGGTGCAGAATGTGGGATAAAAAAACAACGAAGTCAAATACTAAAAAAACGCAGCATTTTTACCTGCTACGTCTAATTATTTACATA